>NZ_JBFAKP010000004.1:0-428344 GCF_040655795.1 Nonomuraea sp. NPDC050310
CCCCAGCAGACTACTGGGTTGATAGGCCGGAGGTGGAAGCACTGTAAGGTGTGGAGCTGACCGGTACTAATAGGCCGAGGACTTGACCACAAAGCTACACATCGTCTTGTTGTGTGTAATGCTCGCGTCCACTACGCAACTCTGAGACAGCAAGCGGCTGTTTCAAGGGGTTGCGGTGGTTATGGCGGGAAGGAAACACCCGGTTACATTCCGAACCCGGAAGTTAAGCTTCTCTGCGCCGATGGTACTGCACTCGCCAGGGTGTGGGAGAGTAGGTCGCCGCCGCACAAATATTGGTTGGTAGGGCCCGCCGTGGGTTTCCCGGCGGGCTCTACTGCGTTGCACGAGGGTTAGGCCCGTCCGGGTGTCCGGGCGGGCCTTTCTGCGTTTCAGGACACCTCGTGGCATCTCTGGGTGTCAGGAGGGCATCCTCTGCGGCCCAGGAGCCTCGGGGGCTCGGCGGTTGGTTGTTGGTTCACAGGTCCGTCCGCTGGCTCCGGAGCTGCTGGCTCCAGAGTTGGCGATTCCGGAGGTGCCGAAGCTCCCGGCCGGCCTCTGCGGGGATCTACAAGGATCTACGGGGATCTCGGACGGGCCTTCTCTGTCTCCTCGCTCCGCAGTCGGCCTCTTCACAGAGACGTGTCACCGGCTGTCCGGTGGACTCAGGCTTGGTGAGGGCGCTCGACCCCCCAGGCCCAAGGTGCGGCCGTCCTGTGAGCGGCTGGAGGGCTGGGGATGGGCCAGGGAGTCGCGTGGGCGAAAGTCCTGTCGCGTGGGCGAGAGACCTTGAGTGCGCGCCTCGTAGCCCGCTGGCCTTCAGCCCGGCAGAGAGCCCTCGTGACGCAGGGCGAGGGCAAGTAAGGCCGTGTCGTCTCCCAGGAGCGGCTGTGGCGCACGCTCGGGTCGGAGGCCGGCTGTGAGAGGAGAGGAAGCTAAAGAGTTGCCCCCCGGCTCTCCATACGGCTGTGATCTCCGTTACGAAATCCGGCCGGCCGTGAAGCCGGGCCCCCAGCCCCCACATCCACCCAACCCCTGCTCCACCCCCGGTAACCGGATCGAGAGCAACCTTCGAGGTTAGGGATGCGTCTGATGTGGAAGGAGGGCTGCAAGCAAACCTTAGGCGCCTTGCAAACCGCTTGGGGCAGAGTGTTATCAGACGACAGTCCCGACTCAGGCAAGAGGCGAGAATGAACCACCCCCGCAAGACCACGACACGCCGAAGAGGTGAGGCGATGTCGGCGGTCCGTGGCACGGGTGGCGGACGGGCGAGGTCCCGCGGTGAGCCCCGCTGAGCTGTGCGGAAGGGCGCTCCCGGGTGGGGCAAGACGGTGCGATTTCGCCGATAGACACGGGCTTCTCGAGATCTTGTGCGCCGGTCTGAGAGATGATCATGCGCCCGGGATTACCCTAGGAAAGCAACGAGATATCCAGTCGAAACCGGGACGCTAGGCGTACAAAATGGAATTAACGCTGGGCGTGTCGCATGGCGAATCACGAATCGTCGGTTACCGTCAAATGTGTAGGGGCGTGCCAGTTGTGGTGGGTTCCTGAGGAAAGGACAAGCCGATGGGGGCAGTGCGCAAGGTGGCGAGCTACCTTGGCCTGGGTATCGACCAAGAAGACCGCTATTACGACGACGAGGAAGCGTACGAGGACGAGTACATGCCTGCGTCGGAGCGGGCGGCCAAGCGGTGGCGTGCCACTGTGGAGTCGTCGCGGATCGTCATGGTCCAGCCGTTGAAGTACAACGACGCGCCGATGATCGGGCAGCACTTCCGTGAGGGCCAGACGGTCATCATGGACGTCACCGGCATGCCGATGCCGGAGGCCACGCGGATGGTGGACTTCGCCGCGGGTCTTGCGTACGGGTGCGAGGGAAGAATCGAGCGGATCGCCGACCGGGTGTTCCTGCTCGCCCCGGCGCACGTGGAGATCGAGACGACCTAAGCCGCCCGAGGGCCGCGGCGCAGCAGCCGCGTGACCTCGGCGGCGTCCTCCGCCGCCTGCTTGGCCCTGGAGTCGGCTTCGCGGGCATAGGCGTGGAGCGCCCACACGGCGCCGTCGGCCAGCTCCTTGAGCTCGCCGACCTGAGTGGCGACGTAGCGCGAGTCGGATTCGACGGCCTTGTGCCGCTGCCAGAGCAACCAGCCCCCCGCGGTGCCCAGGGCGAGAGCGGGGAGAGCGAGCCAGATGGTGGCGATGATGCCGAGCAGGCAGGCCAGTCCGGCGACGATCAGCAGATAAGCGGGCCACGGGGGCGTGGCGTGCCGTGCGGTGCCGTCTTGAGTGATCTCGTGCTCGGCGGCGTCGATCGAGTCAGGGTCGGGGCCTTCCGGCCGCAATCTGATCTGGTGCCCCAGCATCGGCACCACGACCGATTCCGGCGGCGTGAGCACGGTGTCGGCCGCGAGCTCTTCGGTGACCTGCTTGAGGATCGGGGCGGCGACGTGGAGCGCGATGGCGGCGAGCATCGGGTCGGAGCCGGGGCGCAGATCGTCGAGGAGATGCCCGATGAGCGACCCCATGGGCCCTGCCGGGCCGGACAGGCCGACGAGGGCGCGCAGAACGCTCAGCGGCTCGTCCTCGGCCCAGGTGGTGGCGGGGCTGGCCGTACCGTTGGTGAGAGGCACGGTGACGTCGTCGCGCACCGAGGTGATCTCGACGCAGCGGGCCAGGAGCCGGGCCAGTTTGGTGCCGGCCTGGGCGGGCCGGGCGAGCTCGGGGATCTCGGCGAGTTCGGGGAAGTCGGCCAGCGAGGTGGGGACGACCACCGTGGGCTCGCCGGGGGCGAGGGCCTGGATCCACTGGCCGGGGTCGGCGTGCTCGTGGATGGCCAGGACGTCGAGCTTGCGCAACACGAAGATCTTGCCTGCCGGGCCGTACGCACCGCGGGCGGCGGCGAGCCAGAGCGCCCGCTGGCCGTGGGTGACCGGGCGGTCGAGGGCGAGGTCGCCGAAGGCGGTGCCGAGCCAGGAGGCGTGCACGCGGGCGCCGTGACCGGCGACGGCGAGGGCGAGGCAGAGGAAGAGCGCGGTGTTCTGCTGGTCGCGGCCGGCGGCGCGGGAGAGCGGTTCGAGCGGGTCGTCGCCGCGGAGGATGGCCAGGAGGGCCTGGAGCGCGGGGGGCAGCCAGTCGCCCGGCTCGTCGGGGAAATCAGCCTCTGAGGGCGGGACGGAACCGTTGGCCGCCAGGTGGGCGAGCAAAGCCTCGGTGTAGCGGTGCACCTCGGAGGGGCGGGTGGTGACGTGCGTGCCCAAGGCGAAGACTCTCCCCCTCATGTCATGAGCACTGGCGAAACCCGAGGTCTCCACGCTCTGGACGACCGGCTCGGCCGCCTTTGGACACTCTAGAGCGTAACGAGAGGGCGCGCCATCTCGATGGAGGCACGCCCTCTGCGCCGTGAATGAACGGGAATCTACATACGTTCGGGGGTCGCCACGCCAAGAAGGGACAGGCCCGTCTCCAGAACGCGCAGGGTCAGCGCGCACAGCGCCAGCCGGGAGGCGCGGACGTCGGGGTCGACGCCCTCCTTCACGACCGGGCACTCCTCGAAGAAGGTGCTGAACAGGCTGGCGGTCTCGAACAGGTAGGCCGCCAGGCGGTGCGGCTCGTTGAGCATGGTGGCCTGCTCGACGACCGTGCCGAAGCCCAGCAGGTGCAGGGCCAGGCTGCGCTCGGCGGGCTCGCCGATCCGGATCGGCCCGCGGACCGCGCGCGGGTCGTAGCCGCCCTTGCGGAAGATGGAGCGGATCCGGGCCTGCGCGTACTGCATGTACGGGCCGGTGTTGCCGGTGAAGCCGAGCATGCGGTCGAAGTCGAAGACGTACTCGCTGTCGTGGCTGATGGACAGGTCGGCGTACTTGACCGCGCCCATGCCGACGGCGTGGGCGATCTCGTGCTTGGTGTCCTCGTCGTAGCCGCGGTCGTCGATGGCAGCCGAGGCCCGCTCGATGGCCTCGTCGAGCAGGTCGGTGAGCTTGACCGACTCGCCGGAGCGGGTCTTGAACCGCTTGCCGTCCTTGCCGAGCATCATGCCGATCTGGACGTGCTCGGCCGAGGAGGTCTCGGGCAGCCAGCCGGCCAGCCGCGCGGCGGCGAAGACCATCCGGAAGTGGAGGGCCTGGTCGGCGCCGACGACGTAGAGGATGCGGTCGGCCTTGAGGTCGTCGGTCCGGTAGCGGATGGCGGCCATGTCGGTGCTGGCGTAGCCGTACCCGCCGTCGCTCTTGCGGATGATGAGCGGCAGCGGCTTGTCGTCGGAACCGGTGAAGCCAGGTGGGAAGACGCAGAGCGCGCCGTCGCTGTGCACGGCGACGCCCATGGCCTCGAGGTCGTCGCAGGTCTTGTCGAGCATGGGGTTGTACATGCTCTCGCCGGCGATGTCGTCGTCGGTGAGGGTGACGCCGAGCATGGCGTAGACCTTGTTGAAGTAGCTGATGGTGGCGTCCATGAAGACGTGCCACAGCCGCATGGTCTCGGGGTCGCCGCCCTGCAGGGTGGTGACCCGCTGCCGTGAGCGGATCTTGAAGCTCTCGTCGCCGTCGAACTTGACCCGGGCGGCCTGGTAGAACTCGGTGCCCATGCCGGCTTCGAGTTGCGCGACCGCGCTGTCCTCGCCGATGTCGAGCAGGTGCTCGATGAGCATGCCGAAGGGCGTGCCCCAGTCGCCGAGGTGGTTCTGCCGGATGACGGTGTTGCCGAGGTGCTCGTTGAGCCGGGCCAGCGCGTCGCCCACGATGGTGGTGCGCAGGTGGCCGACGTGCATCTCCTTGGCCGCGTTGGGCGCGGAGTAGTCGATCACGACGGTCTGCGGCGGCGTGACGGTGGGCACGCCGATCCGCTCGTCCTCGAAGGTCTGGGAGGCCTGGGCGGCGATCCAGTCGCTGTCGAGGGTGATGTTGAGGAAGCCGGGTCCGGAGACCTCCACCGTGCCGGGGAAGTCGGCGAGCCGGCTGGCGATCTCCTCGGCGACCTCCCGCGGCGGCCGTCGCAGTCGCTTGCCCAGGCTCATCGCGACGTTCGCCTGGAAGTCGGCGAACTGGGAGGGCCGGATCAGCGGGTCTGCGTTGGCGTACTCAGGACCGAACGCGCCGGCCAGCGCCTGCTGGACGCGCTCGGTGAGTACAGTCTGCGGGTCGGTCATGTTCTAAGGGTACCGGCGAGCTTGACGGCGATCGTGATGCCGGCCGCCGCCACGCCCGCCACGGCGAGCGAGATGAGGTCGTTGCCGACGTCCCCGGGCTGCAGGGCGAAGAACTCGCGTACGGCCGGCAGCGCGAGCGCCAGCAGGAAGGCGGCTCCCATGATCACGACGAGGCCGATCCGCCACATCGTCAGCGGCCGGGCGACCAGCACGAGCACCCACCACGAGGCGAAGAAGAGGGTGAGCACCGCCGCGCTCTTGCTCTCGGCGAGCGAGGAGCCGGGGGCCGACAGCAGGAAGGCGGCGACGACGGCGATGCCGGTGATCAACCCGGCCGGTACGGCGAAGCGGAGCACCCGCGGCACGAACCCGGGCCTGGAGCGCTCGAAGGTGGGCGCGAGCGCCAGGAAGAAGGCCGGGATGCCGATGGTCAGCGCGTTGACCAGCGTGGAGTGCCGGGGCGCGAACGGGTAGTCGGTGGCGAGCACGACGACCAGGAACGAGATCATGATCGCGTAGAAGGTCTTGGTGAGGAACAACCGCGAGACCCGCTCGATGTTGGCCAGCACCCGGCGGCCCTCGCCGACGACGTGCGGCAGCGTGGCGAAGCGGTTGTCGAGCAGGACGACCTGGGCGACCGCCTTGGTGGCGGGGCTGCCGGCGCCCATGGCGATGCCGAGGTCGGCGTCCTTGAGCGCGAGCACGTCGTTGACGCCGTCGCCGGTCATCGCCACGGTGTGCCCGCGTGACTGCAGGGCGGCGACGAAGGCGCGCTTCTGCTGCGGGGTGACCCGGCCGAAGACGGTGTTGTCCTCCAGGGCCCTGGCGAGACCGGCCTGGTCGTCGGCGGGCAGCGCGCGGGCGTCGACCGCGTCGGCGCCGCCGGGGATGCCGAGCTTGACGGCGATGGCGGAGACCGCGTCGGGGCTGTCGCCGGAGATGACCTTGACGGCGACGCCCTGCTTGGCGAAGTACTCCATCGTCTCGTGCGCGTCCGGGCGCAGCCGCTGCTTGAAGGTCACCAGCGCGACCGCCTCGGGCGTCTCCTTGCCGTCCAGCTCATCGGTACGGCAGAGCGCCAGCACCCTGGTTCCGGTCATGGCGATGGACCGGGCCTGGTCGTAGGCGTGCGTGCCGACGTCGAGCAGCATGTCGGGCGCGCCGATGAGCCAGGCGCCCTGGTCGGCGAAGACGGCGCCGCTCCACTTGCGGGCCGAGGAGAAGGGCACGACGTCGGTGGAGCGCCAGCCGTCCGGCATGGACGCGTAGCGGGCCTGGAGGGCCTGGGCGGTGGCGTTGGGCCGGGGGTCGACGTTGGCGAGGGCGGCGAGCGCCTCCTCGACCGGCTCGTCGGCGCGCAGGGGGATGACCTCGTCGAGGTCCATGCCGCCCTGGGTGAGGGTGCCGGTCTTGTCCACGCACAGGACGTCCACGCGGGCGAGGCCCTCGATGGCGGGGAGCTCCTGGACCAGGCAGTTGCGGCGGCCCAGCCGTACGACGCCTACGGCGAAGGCGATGGAGGTCATCAGGACCAGACCCTCGGGGATCATCGTCACCACGCCGGCGACGGCGCCGGTGATCGCGGTGGCGAAGTCGGCGGAGTTGCGCAGCAGGTTCCAGATGAGCAGCGCGCCGAGGGGGACGACCAGCCAGGTGATGTACTTGATGAACTTGGTGACGCCGTCGCGCAGCTCGGAGTGGGCCAGGGAGAACTTGCTGGCCTCCTGGGCGAGCTTGACCGCGTAGGCGTCGGTGCCGACCTTGGTGGCGACGTAGGCGCCGGAGCCGGCCGAGACGAAGCTGCCGGACAGCACCTCGTCGCCGGGCTTCTTGTGCACCGGGTCGGACTCGCCGGTGAGCAGCGACTCGTCCACCTCCAGGCCCTCGGCGGCGGTCACGTCGCCGTCGACCAGCAGCTTGTCGCCGGGACCGAGCAGGATGAGGTCGCCCTGCACCACCTGGGAGGGGTGGATCTCCTGGTCGTGGCCGTCGCGGCGGACCTGGACCGGCGTCTCGTTGACCACGGCGAGCTGGTCGAGCGTGCGCTTGGCGCGCCACTCCTGGACGATGCCGATCGCCGCGTTGGCGACGATGACGAGGCCGAACAGGCTGTCGCGCCAGTCGCCGAAGATGAGGATGAGAGCCCACAGGACGCCGATCACCAGGTTGAAGAAGGTGAAGACGTTCGCCCGGATGATGGCGCTCAACGACCGGCTGGTCTGTTTGGGCACGTCATTGGGCTTGGCCGTCGCCACCTGGGCGGAGGTGAGTCCTGTCACGAACACATCACCATAGCCGGTGCGGCCGGTGGGCGATCCGTTCTCCGATCCTCTCGACGATGCCGCCTTTGCACAGGTCAGCCGCCAGGCGGCAGGCGGCGGCGACGCCCTTGGCGGTGGTGGAGCCGTGGGCGATGACGATGGTGCCGTTGAGGCCCAGCAGGACGGCTCCGCCGTACGCCTCGGGGTCGAGGCGCTGGGCGAGCTCGCGCAGCCGGCCGCGTTGCATGAAGGCGCCGAACTTGGCCACGCGGCTGCCCTCGATGGTCTCGCGCAGTTCGTCGAAGGCGTAGCGGACGGCGCCCTCCATGCTCTTGAGCGCGACGTTGCCGGTGAAGCCGTCGGTCACGATGACGTCGGCGATGCCGGTGAGCATGTCGTGGCCCTCGACGTTGCCGGTGAAGCCGGGCAGCTCGGCCAGGAGCTCGTGGGCGCGCCGGGAGAGCTTGTTGCCCTTCTCGGCCTCGCTGCCGATGGTCAGCAGGCCGACGCGGGGTTCGTCGATGCCGAAGGCGATCTGCGCGTAGGTGGCGCCCAGGTGTGCGAACTGGACCAGCATCTCCGGCTTGACCTCGGCGTTGGCGCCGGCGTCGAGCAGGATGGTGGGCCGGGGGCGGGTGGGGAGGGCGACGGCGATGGCCGGGCGCAGGACGCCCGGCAGGGCCTTGAGGCGCAGCTTGCCGGTGGCGACGACGCCGGCCGTGGAGCCCGCCGAGACGATCGCGCCGGCGTGGCCCTGCCGTACCAGGTGGCAGGCGATGGCGATGCTGGACTTCGGGCGGCGCAGGCTGGCCAGCGCGCCCTCGTGCATGGCGAGCGCCTCCTCGGCGCGCACGATGGGGATCTCCTTGGTGGCGCCGTGGGCGGCGAGCGCGTCGTAGAGCACGCGCGGCGGGCCGACCAGGACGATCTGGAGCCCGTGCTCGCGGACCGCCTGGACGGCTCCCGCCACGATCTCGTGCGGGGCGTGGTCGCCACCCATGGCATCCACCGCGATCATTTCGGACACAGTCCGAATGGTAGGTCCCCGGAGGCCGCTACCTGCTGGTCTGGTCCCCGTTCACCGGCCTCAGCCACCCTGGGCGAGGTTCCAGTCGGTGATCCCGCGGTCGATGACGACCTTCGACAGGATGGCGCGGCCGGTGACGCGGATGACCGGGCCGCCGGAGCCCGAGCCGCCGGAGACGTTGCGCTTGCCGAGGATCGTGGTGCCCTCGTCGATGATCACGCACTCGTCGGGGACGCGCACGATGAGCTTGGTGAAGCGCACGTCGAGATGGAGGGTGATTTCGCGGCCGGGCAGCACCGCCTCGCTCAGGTCGATGACGAGCGCGCCGAAGCGGCCGTGCAGGCGCAGCTCGCGGGCGGCGGTCCAGCGGCCCTTGCGGATGGTCTTGCCGAGGACGGCGTCGACGCGGCCGCTGCCCAGGGCGAGGGGCGCCTGCTTGGCGTCGACGTCGGGCAGGTCGCGGGTGATGGGGACCAGTTCGCCGACCGTTTTCGCAGCGTAGGCGGCTTCCAGGCGGTCGAGGTGTTCGGGGCTGGTGAGCCGGCCGGTGGCCAGAGCTTCGCCGAGGACCGCGGCGACGCGGTCGCGGTCCTCATCGGACGCGCGGAGGTCATCGCTCATGAAACCACCATACGCGATATGTCGTGTCTTTGCTGGCACCTCACTGGCAACTTGCGTCCCAGTGGAACCAGAAGTGGGCGTGAGCGCGTCCGGGTATAAGGGCCCTAGACGCGCGGCAGGGCCCATTGGTTTACGCCCACACGAACAAAAAAGATGGGAAAGGCCTAGTGATCTTGAACGAGATGGGAACCCGGCGTTTCACGGCCTACTCCGCCAAGCACCTCGACGAGCTGCTCCGTCGCGCGCGGCTCGACGAGGAGGAGAGGCTCAAGGTCCGCGCGGTGGCCACCGTGCTGCCCTTCAGGACCAACGCGTACGTCGTGGATGAGCTCATCGACTGGACGGCGGCGCCGGACGACCCGATCTACCGGCTCGTCTTCCCCCAGGCGGACATGCTCCCGGCGGACGACGTGGCCCGGCTCGCCGGGCTGCTTCGCTCCGGCGCGCCGGCCCCCGAGCTCCAGGCCGAGGCCAACCGGGTCCGGCAGGGGCTGAATCCGCATCCGGCCGGGCAGATGGATCTGAACGTGCCGAGGATCGGGCTCGACCCGGTTCCCGGCATGCAGCACAAATATCCGGAAACGGTGCTCTTCTTTCCTAAACAGGGACAAACGTGTCATGCGTACTGCACGTACTGTTTCCGGTGGGCGCAGTTCGTCGGCGACGCGGACCTCAAGTTCGCCTCCGACGACGTCAAGCAGCTCGTGGAATACCTGAAGGCGCATCCGGACGTCACCAGCGTGCTGCTCACCGGCGGCGACCCCATGATCATGGGCGAGCCGGTGCTCAAGCGGTACATCGAACCGCTGCTGGAGATCGAGCAGCTCGAATCGATCAGGATCGGCACCAAGTCGCTGGCCTACTGGCCGCAACGCTTCGTGAGCGACCCTGACGCCGACGCCACCCTGCGCCTGTTCGAGAAGGTGGTCGCGGCGGGCAAGAACCTCGCCTTCATGGCCCACTTCACGCACCCGCGCGAGCTGGAGCCGGACCTGGTCGCGACCGCGGCCGAGCGCATCACCGGCACCGGGGCGACCATCCGCACCCAGGCGCCGGTCATCCGATCGATCAACGACTACCCCGCCGCCTGGGAGGTCATGTGGCGGCGCCAGCTCACGCTGGGCATGATTCCGTACTACATGTTCGTCGAGCGCGACACCGGTCCCCAGGACTACTTCGCCGTCCCGCTCGTCCGCGCCTACGAAGTCTTCCGCGACGCCTACGCCGCCGTCTCGGGGCTCTGCCGCACGGTGCGCGGGCCCTCCATGTCCGCGACGCCGGGCAAGGTCTGCGTGGACGGCGTCGCCGAGATCTCCGGGCAGAAAGTCTTCGTCCTCCACTTCATCCAGGCGCGTGACCCGGCACTTGTCGGAAAGCCGTTCTTCGCCCGCTATGACCCGAATGCGGTGTGGCTCACGGATCTGC
This sequence comes from Nonomuraea sp. NPDC050310, assembly GCF_040655795.1. Lineage (NCBI taxonomy): Bacteria > Bacillati > Actinomycetota > Actinomycetes > Streptosporangiales > Streptosporangiaceae > Nonomuraea > Nonomuraea sp. NPDC050310. Next base: position 10,478 of record NZ_JBFAKP010000004.1, read on the forward strand.
GGCCGGCTTTCGCGGACCGATTCCCTTTCGAGCAGATTCCGCAGAATACGCGGCTTTCTGCCTGATCAATTCCCCGGAAAGGACTCGTGAATTCGCGCCGAACTCCGGCGCGCGATAAACGACGCCCGCCGCACCCCTTTTCGGGGTACGGCGGGCGTCGCGAGCGATGGGGAAGTGGTGGGCCCAGTGTCAGGGAAGTCGGACGCCGGTGCGTCGGGCGATCTGGGCCTGGAGTCTGGCCATCTGCCAATGCAGCTCAAGCAGTTGCTCGGCCAGTTGGATCCTGGGAATCTCGGACACGTCCTCGATGGCCAGGTGGTCAATCGCGGACGACAGCTCTCGCATCGCGCGCCCCCACTCCATCAGGTGTTCTAGCATCGAACGAACGTTCTAATGATAGCGGAACACGGGTCACGCTGTCAGGCGGACGACGCTCAGGTCCCTCAGGTTTCGTACACCGGCACGATGTAGCCCCGGGCGAGGGTGTTGGCGACGATGTTGAAGCCCACCACGTTCGCCGGCGTGTCCGGCGACAGGCCCAGCGACTCCACGCCGAGCGCGTGGACGGCGACGATGTAGCGGTGCGGGTAGCCGGGCGGCGGGGCGGACCCGCCGTAGGCGGCGGTGCCGAAGTCGTTGCGGCCCTGCACGCCGGGCTTGGCGTCGGCGGTGCCGTACCCGGTGGGGAGCTCGGTGGTGTCGGCGGGCAGGTCCCACAGCAGCCAGTGCCAGAAGCCGCCCTGGGTGGGGGCGTCGGGGTCGTAGACGGTGACGGCGAAGCTGCGGGTACCCTCAGGGGCGCCGGACCAGCGCAGGTGCGGGGAGAGATTCCCCCCGCTCATGCCCCAGTCGTTGAACACGTGCGCCTCGGGGACGCGCTCGCCGTCGCGCACGTCGTCACTGGAGACGGTGAGCGGGGCGACAGGGGGAAGGAAGTCGAACGGGATCGGCGGCCGGGCGGACACGATGCACCTCCAAGAAGAACGGTGCTAACGGTCCTATCAGCCTTTGTTGTAGGCCGCCATCACCTCGGTGGGATCGCCGTCCATCTTGATCTTGCCCTTGTGCAGCCAGATGACCCGGTTGCAGGTCTCCTCGATGACCTTGTGGTCGTGGGAGACCAGGAAGACCGTGCCGGCCGACTCCCGGATCTGCCGGATGCGCTCCTGGCTCTTCTTCCGGAACTCGCGGTCACCGGTGGCCAGCGCCTCGTCGATCAGGAGCACGTCGTGCGTCTTGGCCGAGGAGATGGCGAACCGCAGGCGGGCGCCCATGCCGGAGGAGTAGGTGGACATCGGGAGCTGGACGAAGTCCTCGATGCCGGAGAAGTCGACGATCTCCTGGTACTTCTGCTTGACCTCGGACGGCGTCATGCCCATGGCGTAGCAGCCGAGGATGATGTTGCGCTCACCGGTCAGCTCGCGCATCAGCGCGGCGTTGACGCCCAGCAGGGACGGCTGGCCGTCGGTGTAGACCGCGCCCTCGTGCGGCGGCAGCAGGCCGGCGATGGCGCGCATGAGCGTCGACTTGCCCGACCCGTTGCGGCCCACGATGCCGATCGCGTCGCCGTGGTAGGCCACGAAGGACACACCCTTGACGGCGTGGACCTCGGTCATCTGCGGGCGGCCCTGGCGCTTGAGGATGCGCGTGAGGGCGTTGACCGCGTTGCCCTTCTCGTGGTCGGTCGTCTTGGCGTAGACGCGGTAGACGATGTGGAGGTTGTCCACGATGACGGTGGGGGTGCCCGTCGGCGCGTCGAGCGGCGTCACTTGCGGCAGCTCCTCGGTCATCTCAGCCACGGCCGTACCTTTCCTCGGCACGCCAGAAGTACCAGAAGCCGAAGAGCAGCGCGAACACTGCCCACACTATGCAGCTCGTCATGACCCACACCGGCGGGGTGTGGCTCTCGATCAGGATGTCGCGCATCCACTCGATGTAGGAGGCCGCCGGGTTGAGGTACATCAGGTCGGCGACCCACTGCGGAAGCTTGGCGCTCTGGACCACCTTCTCCTGGATGGAGAAGAAGACGCCCGAGGCGTAGAGCCAGGTGCGCATGATGAAGGGCAGCAACTGGTTCATGTCGCGCATCGAGGCGCCGACCCGGGCCATCACCAGGCTGGCCCCGATGTTGAACATCGTCTGCAGGATCAGCACGACCGGGATCATCAGCCACAGCCAGGTCGGCATCTCGCCGGTGATCATCACGATGCCGAGCAGGACGCCCATCGAGATCAGGAGCTGCTGGAGCTCCTGGATCGTGTAGGCCAGCGGCAGGGCGGCTCTGGGGAAGTGCAGGGCCCGGATCAGCGAGAGGTTGCCCGAGATCGACTTGGCGCCCGCGGTGACCGATCGCTGGGTGTAGGTGAAGATGAACATCCCGGTGATCAGGAACGCCGGGTAGTTCACGATGTCGCCCTTGCCACCCAGGATGATGCCGAACATCACGAAGTAGATCGCGGCGTTGAGCAGCGGGGTGATCACTTGCCAGAGCTGGCCCAGTGCGGAGTTGGAGTACTTCGACACGTTGCGAGAGGTCGCGTACGTGAGGATGAAGTGCCGCCGCTCCCAGAGCTGGCGCAGGTAGACGTGGAATCTCGGCCGTGCGATGGCACGGCGAAGCCCATATCTCTCGGCGAGCTTGGCCAGCGACTCCCCGCTTCGGCCGCCCGCCTGGGCGTCCGCGTACGCGGATTCCGGCTGGCTCATGGAAAGGACTCTATTGGATGCGGGTGGATGGGATGCCTGGCGTGACGCTTCCTTCCATGAAGTCTTGGACGGAAGTCCCCCATGCCGGGTTCCAACGCTTGGTCAACCGTAGCCCAGGAACCGGCAGGGTGCCCTGTGTTGGCGCGACCACTCTCCGGAAGGGGGTATTTTTCATCAACCTCGCCCGAGGCCTTCATGTCTCTTTGTCGCATTCCAACGCCATCTTTGATGTTCCGGGGGCAACCGTGACAGAGCCGTGTGACGCGGGCAAGGCGCACGTGTGACCGAACTGCAACGCCACAGAGACGTGGTGGTGGCAAGTAGTGAGGGATAGTCGCGATCGACTGGCAGGGCGTCGGCTGGTATGACCATGTCAGCCAAAATCGGGGCAAGACAAGCTGGTCCCGTCAGGCTGCTTCGGCTAACTCGCAGCTCAGCGCTAACGCCCACCTCAGAGGGAGGAAACTTTCATAATGCGTGTTACCAAGGGCGCACAGATCGTCGCCGGTGCCGCGCTGCTGGCCCTCGCGGTTGCCGCGTGTGGCGGCGGTGCTTCCACCGGAAGCAACGCCGGAAGCGGCGAGACGCCGGTCCGTATGGAGGTCGGAGAGCCGCAGCACGCACTGGTGCCGTCGCTCACCGCTGAGTCCGAGGGCGCTGAGGTGCTCGCGGCGATCTACGAGCCGCTCGTCAACTACGACGAGAACAAGCAGCCGGTGGAGAACGTCGCCGAGTCGATCGAGTCGAGCGACAACGTCACCTGGACGATCAAGCTCAAGCCCGGTTACACCTGGCACGACGGCACCCCGCTCAAGGCCAAGGACTACGTCGACGCCTGGAACTGGGCGGCCTACAAGCCGAACGCCGCCGACGCGGCCGGCTTCTTCGCCAAGATCGACGGCTTCGCCGACGTGAACCCCTCCGAAGAGGGCGCCACCCCCACGGTCAAGGAGATGAAGGGCCTGAAGGTCGTCGACGACTCGACCTTCACCGTCACCCTCTCCGCGCCGTTCTCGCAGTTCAAGCTCATGCTCGGGTACACCGCCTTCTACCCGATGCACCCGAAGGCCTACGGCCCCGACGGGAAGCTGACCGCGCAGCAGAACGAGCAGCCCATCGGTAACGGCCTGTTCAAGCTGGACAAGCCCTACAAGAAGGGCACCGACCAGTCGATCGACCTGACCGTGTACGACAAGTTCGCGGGCAAGAAGCCGACCGGCTGGACGAAGCTGCAGTTCAAGCTCTACACGAGCTCCGAGACCGCCTACAACGACCTGGCGGGCGAGCAGCTCGACATCCACGACTCGATCCCGTCCTCGCAGCTCACCACCGCGAAGACGCAGCTCGGCGAGCGTTACCACGACGACCCCGACTCCGCGATCGGCTACATCGGCGTCCCGCTGAAGTACAACAAGGACTTCGAGAACGCCGACATCCGCAAGGCCATCTCGATGGCGATCGACCGCAAGACGATCACCGAGACCGTCTTCGCGGGCAGCCGCTCCCCGGCCGACGCCTTCATCAGCCCGGTCGTCGACGGCTACCGTCAGGGCGCCTGTGGCGAGGCCTGCACCTACAACCCGGCCGCGGCCAAGGAGCTCTACGAGAAGGCCGGTGGCCCGAAGACCGTCGAGCTCGGCTACAACGCCGACGGTGGCCACAAGGAGTGGATCGAGGCCACGGCCAACAACCTGAAGGCCAACCTCGGCATCCAGGTCACGGTCAAGCCGTTCGAGAAGTTCGCCGCCATCCTCGAGGACCTGCAGAACAAGAAGTACTCCGGCCTGTTCCGCATGGCCTGGTCCTACGACTACCCGTCGCCCGAGAACTACCTGACCCCGATCTTCAGCGAGATCGCGATCGCCACCGGTTCGAACTACGGCGGTTACATCAACAAGGACTTCGAGGCTCTGGTCGCCCAGGGTGACAAGGCCACCTCGCTGGACGAGAGCGTCAAGTTCTACCAGCAGGCCGAGGACATCCTCATCAAGGAACTCCCGTACATCCCGGTGTACTTCTACCGGACCAACTGGGGCACCTCCACCAAGGTCAAGAACGTCTCCCTCAACCTGCTCAAGCAGGTCAACTGGGCGGACATCACGAAGGCCTAAGAGTCCAAAGCGGGGGGCGGGCTCGGCCGAAGCCCGCCCCCTCTGGACCCGCCTGGGAGGCAGTCGCCTGGACTTCGGACTATGGTTCGGGGGACTGCCTTCAGGCATGTACGGGAGGCATAAATGGGCCGATACGTCATCCGGCGCCTCATTCAGGCCATACCTGTCCTGTTGGGCGCCACCCTGCTCATCTTCGCCATCGTCTTCGCGCTGCCCGGTGACCCCATCGCAGCGCTGGCCGGCGAAAAGCGCCAGTACCCCGGCGTCGTCGAGGTCCTGCGTGAGAAGTACCACCTGAACGACCCGCTGATCGTCCAGTACTGGCACTACATCAGCGGCGTGGTCTTCCGCTTCGACTTCGGGACGACCTACCAGGACGTTCCGGTGCTGGACCTGATGAAGGCCACCTTCGGCACGACCCTGCAGCTTGCGATGACCGCCCTCGTGCTTGAGGCGATCATCGGCATCGGGCTCGGCCTCTGGGCCGCCCTGCGCCGCGGCAAGGCCGCCGACACCATGATCCTGGCCTCGACGCTTCTGCTGATCTCCGTTCCGACGCTGGTCAGCGGCTTCGTCCTGCAGCTTCTCCTGGGTGTCGAGCTACGCATCTTCCCCATCGCCGGCACCTCCGAGGGCTGGATCAGCTTCATCCTCCCCGGCTTCGTGCTGGCCGGCACCTCCATCGCCTACCTCACCCGGTTGACCCGGACGAGCCTGGTGGAGACCCTGAGGGCGGACTACATCCGGACCGCCACCGCCAAGGGCCTGTCCCGGCGGCGCGTGATCGGCCGGCACGGTCTGCGCAACGCGTTGATCCCGCTGATCACCTATCTGGGCGCCGACCTCGGCAACCTGATGGGCGGCGCGATCATCACCGAGGGAATCTTCAACATCAACGGCGTCGGACTGCTGCTCTTCCGAGGGGTCTACGAACGGCAGCAACCCATCGTCGTGGGCGTGGTGACGGCCCTGGTCCTGGTCTACATCCTGGCCAACCTGGTCGTCGACATGTTGTACGCAGTGCTCGACCCGAGGATCCGCTATGAGTAGCGTCGCGGCACCGCCTCAGGCAGGCGGCAAGCACCAGAAGAAGAAGCAGAACGACAAGCCGGCGAGCCTGTGGAGCGACGCGTGGTACGACCTGCGTCGTAAGCCGGCCTTCCTCATCGCGGCAGGTCTCATCGCGATCCTGCTGGTCATGGCGATCTGGCCCACCCTGTTCACCTCGATCGACCCGACCGACGCGCGCACCTGCGACCTGGCCTCGGCCCGGCAGTTGCCCAGTTCCGGTCACCCGTTCGGGCGCGACAACCTCGGCTGCGACGTCTTCGCCAACACCATCTACGCGGCTCGGTACTCGATCCTGATCGGGTTCAGCGCGACGGTGGCGGTGGCGGTCATCGGCGGCCTGCTCGGCATGATCGCGGCGTACTACAGCGGTGTCACCGACACCGTGTTCTCCCGCATCACCGAGATCTTCTTCGCCATCCCCGGCCTGCTCGGCGCGCTGCTGATCGCCTCGACCTTCCGGGAGAGCGGGGTCAACAGCATCGTGCTGGTCATCCTCGCGCTCTCCGTGCTCGGCTGGCCGATGACCTTCCGCATCATGCGGGCCGCGGTCATCACCGCCAAGCACCAGGACTTCGTCGTGGCGGCCAAGGCGCTGGGAGCCGGTCCCTCGCGGGTCATGTTCCGGCACCTGCTGCCGAACGCGATCGCCCCGGTGATCGTCGTGGCGACGATCAACCTGGGCGGGTTCATCGCGGCGGAGGCGGCCCTGTCCTTCCTGGGCGTCGGCGTGCAGTCGCCGGACGTCTCGTGGGGTCTCATGATCGCGGACGCGCGGAGCCGTTTCATCGACGCGCCGCTGCCGCTGATCTTCCCGGCCGTCTTCCTGAGCATCACGGTGCTCGCGTTCATCATGCTCGGCGACGCGGTCCGCGACGCGCTCGACCCGAAGCTGCGGTAGGGGGGTATGGCAGTGAAGAAGTCAACGCAGCTCTTGCCGGCCGAGGGAGGGCTCGGCAACGAGCCGCTGCTGGCGGTGGACAACCTGCACGTGGAGTTCCACACGCGTGCCGGCGTGGTCCGGGCCGTCAACGGCGTCAGCTACACGCTCCACTCGGGTGAGACGCTTGCCGTACTCGGTGAGTCGGGGTCGGGCAAGTCCGTGACCGCTCAGGCGATCATGGGCATCCTCGACATGCCGCCGGCGGTCATCCCGCACGGGGAGATCCGCTTCCGCGGCACCGATCTGCTGAAGCTCTCGGAGGACGCCCGCACTCAGGTGCGTGGCCAGCGGATCGCCATGATCTTCCAGGACGCGCTCTCCGCGCTCAACCCGGTGTTCACCGTGGGCTGGCAGATCAGCGAGATGTTCCGGGTGCACCGCGGCCTGAACAAGCGCGACGCCATGAAGAAGGCCGTCGAGCTGATGGACCGGGTGCGCATCCCGGCCGCCAAGCAGCGGGTGAACGACTACCCGCACCAGTTCTCCGGCGGCATGCGGCAGCGGATCATGATCGCGATGTCCATCGCGCTCGACCCCGAGGTCCTGATCGCCGACGAGCCGACCACCGCGCTCGACGTGACCGTCCAGGCCCAGATCATGGAGCTCCTCGCCGAGCTCCAGCGCGAGAGCAACATGGGCCTGATCCTGATCACCCACGACCTCGGCGTCGTCGCCGACGTCGCGGACAAGATCGCGGTCATGTACGGCGGGCGGATCGTGGAGAACGCCCCGGTGCACGAGATCTACAAGGCTCCCGCGCACCCGTACACCAAGGGCCTGCTGGAGTCGATCCCCCGGGTCGACCTCAAGGGCCAGGAGCTCTACGCGATCAAGGGCCTGCCGCCCAACCTGCTCGACATGCCGACCGGCTGCGCGTTCCACCCGCGGTGTCCCTACCGCCAGGACAACTGCGTGACCGACGTCCCCCCGCTCCACGAGATCAGCGGCGTGCGCAGCAGCGCCTGCCACTACTGGAGGGAGGTCCTCGATGGCTCCTGACAAGGGTGCTCCGATCCTCGAGGTCCGTGACCTGGTCAAGCACTTCCCGCTGACCCAGGGCATCGTCTTCAAGAAGCAGATCGGCGCCATCAAGGCGGTCGACGGCGTCTCCTTCGACCTGCACCGGGGCGAGACCCTGGGCATCGTGGGCGAGTCGGGCTGCGGCAAGTCCACGCTGGCGAAGGTGCTCATGGCACTGGAGCGGCCGACGTCCGGCACCGTCAAGATCGACGGCCAGGACATGGGCAAGGCCACCGGCTCCAAGCTCAAGCGCATGCGCCGCAACATCCAGATGGTGATGCAGGACCCGTACACCTCGCTGAACCCCCGGATGACCGTCGGTGACATCATCGGCGAGCCGTTCGACATCCACACCGAGGTGGCGCCCAAGGGCGACCGGCGCAGGAAGGTGCAGGAGCTGCTGGAGGTGGTCGGCCTCAACCCCGACCACATCAACCGCTACCCGCACCAGTTCTCCGGCGGTCAGCGGCAGCGCATCGGCATCGCCCGAGGCCTGGCGCTCCAGCCCGAGATCATCGTCTGCGACGAGCCGGTCTCCGCGCTCGACGTGTCGATCCAGGCGCAGGTCATCAACCTGCTGGAGCGGCTGCAGAACGAGTTCAACCTGGCCTACATCTTCATCGCCCACGACCTGTCGGTGGTCCGCCACATCTCCGACCGGGTCGGCGTGATGTACCTGGGCAAGATGGTGGAGCTCGGCAAGGACGTCGAGATCTACGACAAGCCCGCGCACCCGTACACGCAGGCGCTGTTGTCGGCCGTCCCGGTCCCCGACCCCGACGGCCGCGAGCAGCGGGAGCGGATCATCCTCCAGGGTGACCCGCCCTCGCCGGCCAACCCGCCGAGCGGCTGCCGCTTCCGCACCCGGTGCTGGAAGGCGCAGGACATCTGCGCCACGCAGGAGCCGCTCCTGCAGATCCGGCCGGGGACGGCGCACGAGAGCGCCTGCCACTTCGCCGAGACGCACGACGTGGTCCACGTCCACTGACGCCTCGCGCGCTCAGCCCGCCACGTGCCTCGTGGCGGGCTTTCGCGCGTCCAGGGGCCTCAGCGGACCGCGATGAGGGCCGAGCCGTGGCCGAACAGGCCCTGGTTGACCGCCAGGCCGGTGCGGGCGCCCTCGACCTGGCGGGCCCCGGCCTGGCCGCGCAGTTGCCAGGTGAGCTCGCAGAGCTGCGCGATGGCCTGGGCGGGGACAGCCTCGCCGAAGGAGGCCAGGCCGCCGGAGGGGTTGACCGGCTGCCGGCCGCCGAGCGCGGTGTGGCCCGAGCGCAGCAAGGCGCCGGCCTCGCCGGGGGCGCACAGGCCGATCTCCTCGGTCCAGTCGAGTTCGAGCGCGGTGGACAGGTCGTAGACCTCGGCCAGCGACAGGTCCTGGGGGCCGAGGCCGGCCTCCTCGTAGGCGGCGTGGGCGATGGCCTCGCGGAAGGGGCGCGGCGGCGGTGGTACGGCGAGCGCGGAGTCGGTGGCGAAGGCGGGCAGGTCGAGGAAGGTGTTGGGGAAGTCCGGCGTGATCGTGGAGACGGCGGCCAGCCGTACGGGCCGGGTGTGGCCCAGGCGGCGGGCGTAGGACTCCGAGGCGAGCACGACGGCGGCGCCGCCGTCGGAGGTGGCGCAGATGTCCATCAGGCGCAGCGGGTCGGCGACCATCGGGGAGGCGAGCACCTCCTCGGCGGTGACCGTCTTGCGGTAGCGGGCGTTGGGGTTGAGCGAGCCGGCCAGCGCGTTCTTGACCTTGACCGCGGCGAACTCGGCGGGCGTGGAGCCGTGCACGGCCATCCGGCGGCGCGCGTAGAGGCCGAAGTAGACCGGGTTGGAGGCGCCCAGCAGGCGGAAGCGCAGCCAGTCGGGGTCGTCGGGGCGCTCGCCGCCGACCGGCTTGAAGAAGCCCTTGGGCGCGGCGTCGGCCCCGACCACGAGGGCCACGTCGCACAGGCCGGCCAGGATGCGGGTGCGGGCGACGTCGACGGCCTGGGCGCCGGAGGCGCACGCGGCGTAGCAGGTGGCGATGCGGGCGCCGCTCCAGCCCATGGCCTGGGCGAAGGTGGCTCCGGCGACGAAGCCGGGGTAGCCGTTGCGCACGGTGGCCGCGCCGACCACGTACTGCACGTCGGTCCAGGCCAGGCCGGCCTCGCGCAACGCCGCCCGCGCCGCGGCCACGCCGTACTCGGTGAAGGGGCGGCCCTGCTTGCCCCATGGGTGCAGGCCCGCGCCCAGCACGACGACGCTCACGCGCGCCACATCCAGCGCTCGCCGGAGCTGGTCAGCTCCAGCTCCATGCCCACCCGCAACTGCTCGGCGGTGAGCCCCTCGACCTGACCGAGCACCACGAGGCGTTCCGCCTCCAGCTCGACCGCGGCCACGGTGATCGGCACGTACGGCTCGGCCGCCTCGTAGGGCGGGGGCGGCGGGTAGCAGGAGTTGGTGTAGGACCAGACCCGCCCGCGTCGCGACAGCCGCGTCTCGACCAGCTCCTCGCCGGCGCAGTGCGGGTTGGGGCAGAAGCCGCTCCTGGGCGGGAAGCAGACGGTACGGCAGGCCGTGCACCGGGTGCCGACCAGGTAGGTCAGCCCGTCCTCGACGGTGAACCACATGCGCCGAGTATCACACAAGCGCTTGCTTGAGTCACCGCCGCGCGATCACCCGGATCGACATGGCCGTCACGAGCAGCACCATCGCCAGGATGGTCACGTACCGCGAGATCGGCGCCCGGGGCTGGGGCGCGGCGAAGGCGTCGAGCGAGGCGCCCTCCGGCGACTCACGGGCCAGCAGCGCGGCCGCCTTGAGCGCCCGGTGGGCGTCGGCCAGCCCGTGGCCGAGCGAGCGGCTGTGGCCTGAGCCGGGCCGGCGGCGCGTGCCGTACTCCAGCGCGCGGCGCACCTGCGCGGGGGCGAGGCCGGGGTAGCGCGCCCGGATCAGCGCCGCGACCCCGGCCACCATGGCGGCGGCCGGGCTGGTCCCGTCGCCGATGACGTAGGACGCCGAGCCGTCCGCGCCGACGATCTCGGTGCCCGGCGCGACCACCGACAGGTAGTCCTGGCGGTTGGAGAAACCGGCCGCGCGCAGGTCACGGTCGACCGCCCCGACGGCGATCACGCCGGGGTAGGCGGCGGGGTAGTTGCGCCGGTTGGTGCTCGCGCCGTCGTTGCCCGAGGAGGCGACCAGCACCGAGCCCTTGGCCAGCGCGTACCGCACCGCCTCGGCCTCGGCGGGCGAGCCCTTCCAGGTGCCGCTGCCGCCGCCGAGCGACATGCTGATCACGTCCGCGCCGGAGTCGGCGGCGTAGCGGATGCCGCGGGCGAGCGCGGTGTCGGAGACGGGCGCGGTGGACGGCGCGCAGCCGGCGCACCGGCGTTGCAGCTCGCGCAGCGGGTCGTCGTTCTCCAGCGTGACGCGGATGGAGAGCACCTCGGCCTCGGGCGCCACGCCCAGCACGCCGCGCCGGTTCTCCTTGCCGTGCCCGCGCCCGGCGATCAGGCTGGCCATGGCGGTGCCGTGGTGGCCCCAGCGGGCCTGGGGCCGGCGGCGGGCGCCGGTCAGGTCGGGGCCCTCGACCACCGCGCCGCGCAGGTCGGGGTGACGGCCGTCGACGCCGGTGTCGAGCACGGCGACCAGGGCCCCGCCGCCCCTGGTCACCCGCCAGGCCTCCGGCAGGTTGAGCGCGGTGATCTGCCACTGCTTGGCGCGCACCGTCGCGGCCACGTCGTCGCTCGTTCCCGCCGGCAGGAGCAGGAGTGGCACGAGGAGCAAAGGGGGGAGGGGGGACACGTCGGTGAATTTTGGCAGGCCCCACCGGAGATTTCGGTAAGCACGACGATACGCGGGGTAATGTCCGGTGTGGCAACAACCGGAGTTACGGCTGTGCCGCAAGCGCTCAGAGCGGCGCGAGCTTCACCCGCGCGCCGGGCGGCAGGCCGAGCCGCTGCGCGGCGTCGCCGCAGTTGACCGCGATGGCGATCAGCCCGGCGGAGTCGGCGAAGGCGACCAGCTCGCCCGGCGCGACCGCCGAGTAGGTCTCGCGGAAGGGCATCGCGAGCTGCCGCCGCCCCAGCCGGACGTCGAGCGTGTCGCCGACGCGCACGCCCAGCGAGCGCAGGTCCCCCTCGGCGATGGACAGTTGCGTGTTGCCGTAACGGTCGACCGAGACGACCTCGCCCTCCACCGAGCCCTCGCGCAGCAGCGAGGTGGGCGAGGGCAGCGAGACCAGCCGGTTGATCGGGAGCTCGGGGCCGACCTCGGCCAGCTTGCGCCCGCCGGACAGGTGGGCGGCCACCGGCGCGAAGACGTCGCGGCCCGGGAAGGTGGGCGAGGTGGGCCGCAGGAAGAACTCGTCGTTCACGATCTCGTGCGCCGCGCTCGGGCCGCCGCAGGCGTGGATCGCCCACGACAGCAGGCCGTTGTCGGGGCCGATGAGGATCCGGCCGCCCGCCTCCACCGCGACCGCCCGCCGGGCGCCGCCCGCGCCGGGGTCGACCGCGGCGATGTGCACACCCTCGGGGAGGTAGGGCAGCGTCTGGGCCAGGACGGCCGCGCCACGCCGTACGTCTCCCGAAGGGATGAGGTGGCAGAGGTCGATGATGCGGGCCTCGGGCACGATCTTGAGGATCACGCCATGACAAGCCGCCACGTAGCCATCCTCAAGCCCGTAGTCGGTGAGAAGTGTGATGACAGGGGCCACAACAGGTGACTGTACGTCCCGCAAACGCCGGTGAACACCCACGTTCGGCACATTACGATGGCGACGGGCCGCGGTGACGAGAGGAGGAGATCATGGACACTGCACCGGTCAGCGGTGACAGTGCTGCCGAAAGACCCCTCACGGACCGGGACAAGGAACTGCTGGCCTTCGAGCGGCACTGGTTCCGGCACGCTGGGGCCAAGGAGCACGCCATCAAGGAGGCCTTCGCGATCTCGGCGACCCGCTACTACCAGCTCCTCAGCGAGCTGATCGACCGTCCTGAGGCTCTGGAGCACGATCCCATGCTGGTCAAGCGGCTGCGCAGGCTGCGGGCCACCAGGCAGCGCGACCGGGCGGCCCGCCGTCTCGGCCTGCGCCCCTGATGCCATGATGGGGTGATGCTTCCCACCGCGCGCACCGAGGCAGGCCGGGCCGGGATCGAGGCCCTCGTCCGCGATCCGGGCGGGGCCCTGATCGGACTCGACTTCGACGGCACGCTGGCGCCGATCGTCTCCGACCCGGCCCAGGCCCACGCCCATCCCGGCGCGGCAGGCGCGCTCGGCGCGCTGGCCGGCCAGGTGGGCACGATCGTGGTCATCACCGGCCGGCCGGTCGCCCACGTGCTGACCGAGCTGCCCGTCCCCGGCCTCGTCGTGCTCGGCCACTACGGCGCCGAGCGCTGGGAGGCCGGCGAGCTGTCGGCGCCGCCGCCGCATCCCGGGGTGGAGCGCGCCCGGGCCGAGCTCGGCCGGCTGGAACTGCCCGAGGGCGCGACGGTCGAGGACAAGGGCCGATCGGTGGCCGTGCACACCCGCCGCGCGGCCGATCCGGCGGGCGCCTTCGACGCGCTTCGCGCCCCGCTGGACGAGCTCGCCCGCGAGACCGGCCTGGTCGTCGAGCCGGGCCGCTTCGTGCTGGAGCTGCGGCCGCCGGGCATGGACAAGGGCCGGGCGCTGCTCGACTTCGCCGCCGAGCGCGGCGCGCGCTCGGTCTGGTTCGCCGGGGACGACCTGGGCGACCTGGCCGCCTTCGCCGCGGTGGACAAGCTGCGCGCCGGCGGGGTGCCCGGCGTGACCGTGGCCAGCTCCTCGGATGAGGTGGGCGAGCTGGCGGCGCGGGCCGACCTCGTCGTCCCAGGTCCGGACGGGGTGGTCGCGGCCCTTCAAGAGCTCGCCAACCGGCTCGCAAGCGATCACGGCTAGCGTCTGCGTCATGCTGACATCCTTGGTGGTGACCGCCTCCCTCCTCCTGGCCGGCGCGCCCGCCCAGAGCACCGCGACCAAGTCGTTCACCTACCGCGGCATGACCCTCCAGATCCCCAAGACCTGGAAGGTCGGCAAAGCCGACGCCTGGGGCGTGCACATCAAGACCGGCGGCTGCGACCGCACCGCCGCCGAGTGCCGCGGCTTCTACGTCCTCGGCCCGAAGGGCGTCGCCACGGCGCGCGAGGGCAACCCCTACGACACCGAGCAGCGCTTCCACCCGGGCACCGGCGTCTCGCTGTGCACGCCGGACAAGCGCTACTACGAGGGCTACCCGGGCAAGCTGGTCACCAGCGGGCTGCGGCAGGTCGGCCCGGGACACAAGGCCTACTACCGGGTCTGGCTCATCCGCTGCATGACCATGAAGTACAAGCCGACCGACACCTACTTCCAGGAGCGGATCTGGTACCTGCCCAAGTCGAAGATCCTCGTCTTCGACGCCTGGGGGACCAACCGCCTCGGCGCGATCCTCAAGGCCGCGGCCTGGCGCTGAGCACGCCCGCCACCGCCAGGCCGATCAGGACCGGCACCATCAGGAAGGCGTTGACGGTGCCGTAACCATCGGCGAGGGCGCCGAGCACCAGCGGCCCGGCGCCCACCGCGACGCTGGCCCAGATCGAGCCGATCGCCGAGGCCCGGTCGGGCCGGCCGCCGGAGTTGGCGATCACGCCGGACAGCGCGAGCGGGAAGTGCAGCGCGATGCCCAGCCCGCACACCACGACGCCGGTCAGCGAGAGCACCGGGTTGGTGCTGAGCCAGAACAGCGCCCAGCCGGCCCCGGTGACCGCGAGCGCGCCGACCAGCAGGGTGGTCGTCGTCAGCCGCAGCGCCAGGCGGGCGCCGACGAACCGGCCGGCGGCCAGGCCCGCGGCGAGGGCGGTGACGGTGATCGCGGCGCGTTCCGGCGTCAGGCCGGTGCGGGTGGTGACCAGCACCGCGGCCCACAGGTTGAAGGTGAACTCCAGCGCCACGCAGCAGAACAGCACCGCCCCGGCGGCGTAGAACTTCCACCCGAACCGGCCGCGGTGCTGCCGGTGCTCGCCCTGGTGGTCCTCCTCGGGGATCCAGTACCTGCCCAGCGTCAGCGCGAGCACGAGCGTGCACGCCGGGGTGAGCAGCAGCGCCGCGCGCCAGCCGGCCGCGCTCTGCGCCGCCGCGCTCAGCAGGAAGGGCGCGAAGAGCGCGATCGTCGCGCCGACCGCGTTGGCCTCGCTGATCGCCGCCGGGCCCGCCGGGCCGTGGTGGTCGCTCAGCGCGGCCATCGAGGCGTACAGGGTCAGCGTGCCGAAGCCGCTGGCCAGGCCGTAGCCCAGCAGGGTGGCCGGCAGGGCGGTCGTCGCCACCACCAGCAGGACGCCCGCGTTGACGCCGGCCAGGCCGATCCAGGTCGTCGCGCGCCTGCCGTACTTCCTGACCAGGTACGGCAGAGCAAGCCCCGCGGCGATGCCGCAGAGCGCCATCGAGGTGCCGTGCAGGCCGGCGACGGTCTGCGAGACCCGCTGGTCCTTCTGCAGCAGTGGCAGGGCCGCGCTGAGGCCGTACAGGTAGGTGGCGAAGGTGCCGAGCTGGAGGTAGATGAGCCAGGTCGGGCGATCTCTCGTCAGGCGCATCGCGGCCGTTGTCACGCGGGGACCCCCAGGGTGTCGGGCAGGGTCAAAGCGTACTAAAGGGCATTCAACTGGGCGGCCAGCCACCTTTCCGGGGGCAGCGCGGTGGCCTTGGCCCGCAGCCGCAGGGCTCGCCGTACCCGCTCCTGCTCGTCCATGACCAGCGCGGCGTGCAGCGCGCGGGCGGTCTCGCCGACGTCGAAGGGGTTGACCACCAGCGCGTCCTCGCCCAGCTCGGCGGCGGCGCCGGCCTCGCGGGAGAGCACGAGCGCGCAGCGGTCGGACAGCACCGGCCCCTCCTTGGCGACCAGGTTCATGCCGTCGCGCACCGGGTTGACCAGGAGCACGTCGGCCAGGCGGTAGGCGGCCAGGCTGCGCGGGTAGTCGTCGTCGACGTTGAGGATGAGCGGGTCCCAGTCCTCCGTGGCGTACTCGTCCTCGATCTCCTTGGCGCAGCGCTGCACCGCGGCGGTGTACTCGCGGTACTCGGGCAGGTCGTGCCGGCTCGGGTAGGCGAAGGCCAGGTGCACCACCCGGCCGTGCCACTCGGGATGGGCGGCGAGGAACTCGCGGTAGGCCATCAGGCCCCGCACGATGTTCTTCGACAGCTCGGTGCGGTCGATCCGCACGATCAGCCGCCGCCCGCCGGTCTGCTCCCGTAATGCCGCGACATGGGACTCGACGTCGGGCTCGCAGGCGCGGGCCCACAGCGCGTCGCCGTCCACCCCCAGGCTGTGGACGCCGATGCGGGTGGTGCGCCCGTCATGGGTGACCGCGCCGGCGGAGACCTCCGCGCCGAGCAGGTGGCGGCAGCAGTCCATGAACGCGCGCGCCCAGCGCTCGGTCAGGAAGCCCGCGTGGTCGGCGCCGAGGATGCCCTCCAGCACCTCGCGCCCCACCTCGTCGGGCAGCAGCGAGAAGTACTCGGGCGGCGCCCACGGCGTGTGGCTGAAGTGCGCGATGCGCAGGTCGGGCCGCTCGGCGCGGAGCATCGCCGGGGTGAGGGTGAGGTGGTAGTCCTGGACCATCACCCGCGCCTCGTGCGCCGCCTCCTCGGCCAGGGCCAGCGCGAAGGCGCCGTTGTAGTCGCGGTAGGACTCCCACTCGCGCTCGAAGCGGGTGCCGAAGTGCGGGCTGGTCGGGATGTCGTAGAGCAGGTGGTTGACGAACCAGAGCGTGGAGTTGGCAACCGCGTTGTAAGCCCGGTGAAAGGTGGCCGGGGGAATATCCAGCATGCGCAACGGACCGGTGTCGTACCCCGCGTGGTCGAGCCGGCCGCCGGGGGCCTGCCGTACCGCGCCGCGGTCGCCGTCGGACAGCGCGGCACAGACCCAGAGCACGTCCTTGGCCACCCCCGACAGGCCCGAGACCAGCCCGCCGCCGCCGCGTTTCATCGTCAGGACGCCGTCGGCGTCGACCGTGAAGGAGACCGGCCCCCGGTTGGAGGCCACCAGGACGCTGTTCATGAAAACCCTCCCCGCTCTTAGGATCTCTCTATGGCGCTTGATGAGCTAACCGAGGAACTGGCCCGATCCGCAGCGGGCGGCGATCACCGTGCGCTCGGTGAGCTGCTCAAGCGGATCGAGCCCGATGTGTTGCGGCACTGCGCCCGGATCTTGCCCTACCACCAGGATGCCGAGGAAGCCTGCCAGGACACGCTGCTGGCCGTGGCGCGAAACATCGGCCGGTTCGAGGGGCGGGCCCGCTTCAGCACGTGGCTGCACATCGTGACGGCCAACTGCGCGCGCACCACCTACCGCTCGCTCAAGCGGCGCGCGGCCGAGCAGACCTCCGACGAACTGCCCACCCAGCGGCCCGACGTGCGCCGGGTGAGCGTGATCGCCGGCTCGCGGCTCGACCTGCTCGACGCGATGGAGGCGCTGGAGGCCGACAAGCCGGACCTGGCGCAGGCTCTGGTGTTGCGCGACATCGTCCAGCTCGACTACAACGAGGTGGCCGAACAGCTCGGCATCCCGCTCGGCACCGCCAAGTCGCGCATCCACCAGGCGCGCAAGTACGTGCAGGCGGCACTGGGCGAGGACTACCGCTGAGACGGCCTGTCTCGACTGGCGAGACGCTGAGTTGTCAGCGTCGCCAGTCCAGGTAGAGTGCTGCGCAGAAACACAACTTCATATTGCTCATCCAGAGGGGTGGAGGGACCGGCCCTGCGAAGCCCCGGCAACCCTCCCGGTTCGTGCTCGTGACGTGACGAGGCCGACCGGGACAGGTGCCAATTCCGGCCCGTGACCAAGGTGGTCGCGGGCGAAGATGAGGGAAGGCCTCGCTTCATGTCGCTCGACTTCGGCCCTGCTGTCGCGCTCTCCTGCCGCGAATGCGGCACGCGCTACGACCTCGGTCCCCACTTCGCCTGTCTCGAGTGTTTCGGGCCGCTCGAGGTGGCCTACGACTTCGGTACGGTGACCCGCTCGGACATCGAGTCCGGTCCCGACAACATCTGGCGCTACCGGCGGCTCCTCCCGGTCCCCGTGGACGTGACCGAGAAGCGGAACATGAACCCCGGCTGGACCAAGCTGGTCCGCGCCGAGGGGCTCGGCAAGTCGCTCGGTCTCAAGTCCCTGCACATCAAGGACGACTCCGGCAACCCCACCCACTCCTTCAAGGACCGGGTGGTCGCGATCGCCGTCGAGGCGGCCCGCACCTTCGGTTTCCACACCCTGTCGTGCTCCTCCACCGGCAACCTGGCCGGCGCGGTCACCGCCGCGGCCGCCCGCGCCGGGCTGGAGGCCTGCGTCTTCATCCCCGCCGACCTGGAGCAGGCGAAGATCGCCATGGCCCGGGTGTTCGGCGGCAAGCTGATCGGCATCGAGGGCACCTACGACGAGGTCAACCGCTTCTGCTCGGAGCTGATCGGCGACCCGGCCGGCGAGAAGTGGGGCTTCGTCAACGTCAACCTGCGGCCCTACTACGCCGAGGGATCCAAGACGCTGGCCTACGAGATCGCGGAGCAGCTCGGCTGGCGGCTGCCGGACCAGATCGTCATCCCGGTGGCCTCCGGCTCGCAGCTCACGAAGATCGACAAGGGCTTCAAGGAGCTCGTCGCGCTCGGCCTGGTCGAGGAGAAGCCGTACAAGATCTTCGCGGCCCAGGCGACCGGGTGCTCGCCGGTGGCGGCGGCCTACAAGGCCGGGCACGACGTGGTCCAGCCGGTGAAGCCGGACACGATCGCCAAGTCGCTGGCGATCGGCAACCCGGCCGACGGCCCCTACGTGCTCGACATCGCCCGCCGGACCGGCGGCGCGGTGGAGGACGTCACCGACGCCGAGATCGTCTCGGCGATCCACCTGCTGGCCTCGACCGAGGGCATCTTCGCCGAGACGGCGGGCGGGGTCACCGTGGGGGTGCTGCGCAAGCTCGTGGCGGCCGGGAAGCTCGACCCCGAGCTGGACACGGTGGTGCTCAACACCGGCGACGGCCTCAAGACCCTCGACGTGGTCACGGCCGAGCCGTCCGCGGTGATCAAGCCCTCGCTCGACGCGTTTAGGAAGGTTATCTGATGAGTGTTTCGGTGCGGATTCCGACAATTCTGCGCACATACACGGGCGGAAGTGCAGATGTGCGCGGGGAGGGCGCGACGCTTCGCGAGGTGCTCCAGAAGCTCGACGCCGACTTCCCGGGTATCGGCGCGCGAATTCTGGATGAATCGGGCAAGATTCGCCGTTTTGTCAATGTCTATGTCGGGGAAGAGGACGTCCGTTTCTCCGAGGGCCTTGACACCGCGACGCCCGAAGGCGCGCAGATCTCGATCATCCCGGCGGTCGCGGGCGGCTGATCCGGCCCCTTCCGTACGACGCACCCCCTGGGCCCTCGCCCGGGGGGTGTTCGTATCTGCAGGGACATTTCAAACTTAAAGGAAATGTAGCGCTAAGCAGTTTTGTGCTTGACTCTGTTCCCCAATGCCACCTCACAGGTATGGTCGAGTGCGGTCGACTGGCTGGAAATCCCCTTAAGTCAGGAAGACTGCGGATCTTGCGAGAGGAATGGGCGAGGTCCGGAGCCCAGTTAGAGGAGTCGGAAGTGGCGCAGGGCACCGTCAAGTGGTTCAACGCGGACAAGGGCTACGGCTTCATCGCGGTAGACGGTGGTAAGGATGTCTTCGTCCATTACTCAGCGATCATGATGGACGGCTATCGGTCTCTCGAGCAGGGCCAGCGGGTCGAGTTCGAGATCACGCAGGGACAGAAGGGGCCGCAGGCCGAATCTGTCCGAGCGGTCTGACACACACCTGGCCGGTGGTTCGTACGGCAACGCAGTCCGTGCGAACCGCCCACGAACGCGCGTGGCCGGGTCCGTTCCGGACCCGGCCCGAGCCCCGGCCTCCGGCGACCCGTCCCAGGTGAGGCACCCTCATGAGCAGCCGACTCATGGCGTCGGCTTGCACTCGACCGGGTAGAGTGCTAAACAGTTCGTTGGCACTCTCGATAGCAGAGTGCCAATGATGGATCGAGGCGATGGGGCCTGCCGCAGGGAGATGCAGGCCTATATGCCGTCGCGGGCTTCGGCTCGATCCCTTATGCAAACCACCCTGCATCTGGGAGGTCCAGCCTTATGGCAGCCAAGATGATCGCGTTTGACGAGGACGCCCGGCGCGGTCTCGAGCGCGGTATGAACCAGCTCGCCGACGCCGTCAAGGTGACCCTCGGCCCGAAGGGCCGCAACGTCGTTCTGGAGAAGAAGTGGGGCGCCCCCACGATCACCAACGACGGTGTGTCCATCGCCAAGGAGATCGAGCTCGAGGACCCGTACGAGAAGATCGGTGCGGAGCTCGTCAAGGAAGTCGCCAAGAAGACCGACGACGTCGCGGGTGACGGCACCACCACCGCCACCGTGCTCGCCCAGGCGCTGGTGCGCGAGGGCCTGCGCAACGTTGCCGCCGGCGCCAACCCGATGGCCCTGAAGAAGGGCATCGAGGCCGCCGTCGAGCGCGTCAGCGAGGAACTCTCCAAGCTGGCCAAGGACGTGGAGACCAAGGAGCAGATCGCTTCGACCGCCTCCATCTCCGCCGCCGACCCCGAGATCGGCGCGCTCATCGCCGAGGCGATGGACAAGGTCGGCAAGGAAGGCGTCATCACCGTCGAGGAGAGCAACACCTTCGGCCTCGAGCTCGAGCTCACCGAGGGCATGCGCTTCGACAAGGGGTACGTGTCCGGTTACTTCGTGACCGACCCCGACCGGATGGAGGCCGTCCTCGAGGACCCCTACATCCTGATCGTCAACAGCAAGGTCTCCGCCAACAAGGACCTGCTCCCCGTTCTCGACAAGGTCGTGCAGTCCGGCAAGCCGCTGCTGATCATCGCCGAGGACATCGAGGGCGAGGCCCTGGCCACCCTGGTCGTCAACAAGATCCGCGGGCTGTTCAAGTCCGTCGCGGTCAAGGCGCCCGGCTTCGGTGACCGCCGCAAGGCCATGCTGAACGACATCGCCATCCTGACCGGCGGCCAGGTCATCGCCGAGGAGGTCGGTCTCAAGCTCGAGAACGCCACCCTCGACCTGCTCGGCCGCGCTCGCAAGGTCGTCGTCACCAAGGACGAGACGACCATCGTCGACGGCGCCGGTGACGCGGACCAGATCTCCGGCCGGGTCAACGAGATCCGCTCCGAGATCGACCGCACCGACTCCGACTACGACCGCGAGAAGCTCCAGGAGCGCCTCGCCAAGCTGGCCGGCGGCGTCGCCGTCATCAAGGCCGGCGCGGCCACCGAGGTCGAGCTCAAGGAGCGCAAGCACCGCATCGAGGACGCCGTTCGCAACGCGAAGGCGGCCGTCGAGGAGGGCATCGTCCCCGGCGGTGGTGTCGCGCTGCTGCAGGCCGGCGCCAAGGCGTTCGACAAGCTCGAGCTCACCGGCGACGAGGCCACCGGCGCGGCGATCGTGCGCAAGGCTCTGGAGGAGCCGCTCAAGCAGATCGCGGTCAACGCCGGTCTCGAGGGCGGCGTCGTGGTGGAGAAGGTTCGCAACCTGACCCCGGGTGAGGGCCTCAACGCCGCGACCGGCGAGTACGTCAACATGTTCGAGTCGGGCATCATCGACCCGGCCAAGGTGACGCGCTCCGCGCTGCAGAACGCCGCTTCCATCGCGGCGCTGTTCCTGACCACCGAGGCTGTCATCGCCGAGAAGCCGGAGAAGACCCCGGCTGCTCCCGGCGGCATGCCCGGCGGCGGGGACATGGACTTCTAAGTCCTGATCCACACGCTTCAGGCGGTCCCTTCGGGGGCCGCCTTTTGCGTGTGCGCTCTTGGTGTTCGCGGGATTTTACCTACCTTTATTTGGCATTTCGGTTGGAGTCCTATTACAGTCCCGCGTTACCGGACGGTTATCGGCCTTCAACGGGAAGGCGGCCGTCCGATCGCCGAGTCCCCGTGCGCGGGGAGCCGGGGACCCAACTTTCTGGGGTGAATCCGCGACCCCGAGCAGAGTGCGGCCTGCTCGAAACCAGCGGTAGGGCGGCTTTCTCCTGGCCCGAACCCGTCAGCTAACCCGGTAGGCGTCCTAGGAGAGGACCGCCCCCAATTGGATCCGATCTCGGACAAGTTGTTCAAGGTCATCGAAGCTGAACTGCCGTACAGGGAGGAAAGCGGCGGCTATACCAAATACGGCGACTGGTATGGCACGCACGTCGACGACTCGTACTCCTTCAAGACCGCCGCCTGGTGTGACATGTTCCTCGCCTGGGCCGCCGATCAGGCAGGGGTGGCCGAATACGCGGGACGGTTCGCGTATACGCCGGCGCATGCCAACTGGTTCCGGCAGCAGGGTGCTTGGAGCACCACGCCGGAGCCTGGGGCGTTCGTGTTCTACAACTGGAGCGGGCCGAAGTCGGTCGGCGGGATCAGCCATGTCGGCATCGTGGAGAAGGTCGCCGGGACCAAGATCCATACGATTGAGGGGAACGCCGACGGCGTTTACCTCAAACGGAAGGTTCGCGACACCGGGACGGTGGTGGGGTATGGGCTGCCGCGGCTGGTGAAGGTCGACGGGGCCACCTACGAACAGACCCTCGCCGCAGCCGCCACTCCCGCAGCCACGCCGCCGCCCGCGGTCGCCGCCACGCCGGCCGCGTCAGCTCCTGCCCCCGAGCCCACCGCCGCATCGGCCGCCCCCGCTTCTCCCGGCTCGGCTCTCTCGCCGATGTCCCTTGGTGCCGGTAGGGGGCGGCGTTGCAGGCTGCTGTGCTGAGCCGTACTCCCGGAGCGGAGAACCTGCCGCCGGCGGATGCGGGCACGGTGGTGCTGGCCGGGGTGTTCCTGACCGCCCTCGTCACCCGGCGGTGGCAGCGCCGCCCGGGACGGCACCGGGCGGCCGGCGGGTCAATCGATGGGTTGACCTCGGCCTCACCCGGCCGGAGCGGCAAGGTCGGCCGGCTGCGCGATGCGGGGTGGCGCCGCCGTACCTAGCCTGAAAACGTGGGGTCGCGGCCACCGCACTGGCCGCGGCCCCGCTCAATCGCTAGTGGTATACCATTGCGGCGTCTCCCCAGCCGTGATCAGAAGGAGCCCGCCCGGTGCTGCGAGCGAAGCCGTCCAAACTGGGCCTGGGCACGGCCCTGTCCGCGCTTCGCGCCAACGGCCGGTTCCGGCTGCTCTGGCTGTCGAACCTGTTCTTCTTCGGCGGCGTCTGGACCCAGACGCTCGTGCTCGGCTGGCTCGCCTACGAGACGACCGGGTCGGAGTTCCTGGTCGCGGTCTTCACCGCCGCGCGGCTGGCGCCGATGTTGCTGGGCCCGATCGCGGGCGCGGTCGCCGACCGGCACAACCGGGTCGGCCTCCTGATCATCGCCTGCGCCTGGGCGCTGGTCACCGCGGGTGCCGTGGCCGGGCTGGCCTCGTTCGACCTGCTGCCGTACTGGGCGCTGGTGGCGGGCGGCCTGGCCCTCGGGCTGGCGCAGTCGCCCTCGCAGCCGGCCCGCTCGTCCATGGTGCTCGACCTGGTCGGACGCGAGAACCTGAGCAACGCCAACGCCCTGAACACGATGGCCATGAACCTGCCCCAGGTGATCGGTCCGGCGGCCGGCGGCGCGCTGATCTCCACGCTGGGCGCGCCGGCCGCGTTGTGGATCTCGACGGCCTGGTATGGGCTCTCGCTGGTGTTGCTGATCCCGCTGCGCGGCCTGGGCGACCCGGTCCGGCACGAGCCCGAGCGCGTGCTGTCGATGATCACCGGCGGGTTCCGCGCCATCGCCCGCAACCGGCTGGCGGTCGCCATCCTCCTGGTCACCCTCGCGGCCAACATCCTGCTCTGGCCGATCTACCAGTCGTTCATGCCGGTCTTCGCCCAGCAGTCGCTCGGCCTCGACGCCGCCGGGCTGGGCGTCCTGCTCACCTGCTGCGGCGTGGGCGGCCTGGTCGGGTCGTTGATCATCGCCGGGCTCGGCGACTTCCGCTTCAAGGGCGGCGCCTTCGTGCTGGGCACCGCCGGGTGGGGCCTGCTGTGGGCGGTGTTCGCGGTGGCCCAGAACGTCACCGCCGCCTACGTGGTGATGATCGGCATCGGCGTGCTCAGCGCGGTCTTCGGGGTGCTGCAGACCACGCTGCTGCTCATGACCACCGAGCCCGCGCTCCACGGCCGGGCCCTCGGTGTGCAGGAGCTCGCCATCGGCGTGATGCCGGTCTCCGCGCTGATCCTGGGCGTCATCGCGCAGACCGTCGGCGTCGCCCTCACCACGCTCTGCGCCGGGCTCCTCCTGGCCGCCGCCCTCATCCTGCTCGCCGTACGGGTGCCCGAGCTGGTCCGGTACGGCTGAGCCTTCAGCCGAGCGGCTTGACCCAGCGGCCCCATTCCGGTTGTACGGCGTAGCCGGCCGCCTTCCAGGCGTGGTGGGCGAGGGTGTTGTCGTGGAGCACCATGGCATCCGCCCTGAACGCCCCGAACCCGGCGAACCGCTGCTCGGCGGCCTCGATCAGCTTGGAGCCGATGCCCTTGCGGCGATGATCCGGGTGGACGGCGAGGCGGTACAGGTGTGCCCGCCAGCCGTCCCACCCCGCGATGAGCGTGCCGGCCAGTTCCCCGTCCACCTCGGCGACCAGCAGGGCCTCGGGGTCGCGGTCGAGCAGGGCGAGCACCTTGCCGGCCGAGTCGTGCCGGTCGGTGCCCTCGGCGGCCTCCGCCCAGAAGGCGAGGATCGCGGGCACCTCGTCCTGGCGGGCGGGGCGGATGGTCAGCACTTGGTCCTTCATGGCCGGACAAGCTAGCACCCGTCACCACGGACTCCCCTCCCAGCCTCCTGGAAAGGGCAGCCGGTGAGTCGGCTAGCGAGTGATCAGCAGATGCGTGGCCGCCTTCGTGCTGACCTGCTCAACCACCCGATACCCCTGCATGGCGTCCCCCAGCCCATCGAACAACCGCTCACCCCCACCGATGAACATCGGCGCCACCGCGATCCGCAGCTCATCCACCAGCCGCGCCCGCAGGAACTGCCGGATCACCCCCGCCCCACCGGACAGCTGCACGTCCTTCCCGCCGGCCGCCGCCACCGCCCGAGCCAGCACCTCCTCAGCAGTGCCGTCCACGAAGTGGAAGGAGGTCCCGCCCGCCAGCTTGAGCGTCGGCCGCGGGTGGTGGGTCATGACGAAGACGTCGTTGTGGAAAGGCGGGTTGTCGCCCCACCAGCCCTGCCACTCGTGGTCGTCCCACGGGCCACGCTGCGGGCCGAACATGTTCCGCCCCATGATCGTCGCCCCGAAGTCGCCCGCCGCCTGGAGCACCCGGTCGTTGTCCGGGCCCTCCTCGCCACCCTCCATCCCGTGCGACTCCCGGAAGGCGCGGGTGCCGACCATCCAGTCGTGCAGCGCATCCGCCCCGTCCCCGAACGGCGCGTCCATCCGCTGCCCGGGTCCCGCGGCGTAGCCGTCGAGGGAGATGGTGAAGTTGGCGACGATCAGCTTGGCCATGACGGCTCCTTCGTGTGCAGTGTTCGGTGTCCTTCACCCCTTGGTCGGAGCCGCACCCGACTCCTCTACACACTCGGCCGACTATTTTTCCGCCACTTTGAGCACCATCAGTGGCCCCTCCAGAGCCGCCACCATGGCGAACGGGAACCGATCGACCTCAAGACACAGCGCGACATCATCCGGATGCACGCCCAGCCGTACCCCCTCGGCCAGCTCGGCCGCCGCCCGCGACACCCCGGCCCGCCGCAGGAACCCCGCCGCCTCCACCTCGTCTCCGCCGGCCCGGAGCGCGATGTACTCGGCGCACGCCAGATCCTCCTCGGCCCGCCCCTCCTCACCCGTCACCACGTACGTCACGCTCTCGCACCCGCGCTCCCGCAGCAGCCGGGCCGTCGCCTCGGCCACCACGAAACTCGCGCACAACACCAGCTCCGCGTCCTTCACCGCCAGCGCGCCCACCGTCCCCGCCGTCGTCTTCTGCACCACGGTCCGGCCGCTCAGGTCGGCCGTCCGCAACATCGCCGGCGAGTTCACCGCGTCGAACCCCGCCGCCGGCGGCCCGTCCTTCAACGCCACCCACCCGGGGTTGCGTGCTTTGAGCGCCAGCGCCTGGTCGAGGCTCTCGGCCAGCACGATCCGCTCGGCCCCACGCGCGAACGCCCAGGCCGCCACGGTGAACGCCCGCATCACATCGACCACCACCGCGGTTGCGGGGGTCTCAACCAACTGGGGGATGCCCAGGAACCGACTCTCCATCGGGCCATGATGGCCGTTCCTGCTCTCTGGGAGAAAAGAGCCGTCCCAAGTCGCTCGCCGCCGCAAGTTCTACGCCGTCTGGGCTGCTCCGAAAAAGGGCGGGCCTCAAGCGCTCCCTGGGCCGGTCGCCTCGTAGCCTGGGGCCTTCCTAGGTCGCTGCGGAGCGGGACGCGGGGGCTCCGAGGTGCTGCCCGATCGGCTTCTGATCTCGCGGTTGCTCGCTCGTCGACGGCTCGGGGGTCCGGGGGCCGGGAGGCCCCCGGCTAGGGGGTGCGGGGGAGCTGGGCTCCCCCGGGAGGGGAGCCCGAGGTCCGGCACGCGCGGAGCGCGCCCGACAGCGAAGGACCCTAGGTGAGGAGTTCGGGGAGGGGCTTGGCGTGGAGGACGGTGAGGGTGGTGACGGCGCGGGTGAGGACGACGTAGAGCCGGGCCAGGCCACGGGGTTCGGCGGAGACGATGTCGGCGGGCTCCACCACGATGACGTGGTCGTACTCCAGACCCTTGGCCAGGGTGGCGGGGACGATGAGGAGGCGGTGGTCCTCGGTGGAGTCGGGGCCGAGCACGGTGTGGGGGAGGTCGGCCAGGGCGGCCGAGGTGTCGGCGACGAGGGCGTCGGGGGTGATGACGCCGATGGAGCCCTCACGGGCCAGCGCCTCGGTGACCGCGTCACGGAGGAGGGGGGCGCGCACCACGGAGTCGTGTGACGGGGGGCTCTGCCGTACGGAGAGGGAGCCGAGGCCGGGGCGGAGGGAGCGGGGGGCGGCCAGGGTGGGGGCGACGGAGGGCAGGAGCTGCGCGGCGTAGTCGAGGACCTCGCGCGGGACTCGGAAGCCGAGCGTGAGCTCGGTGACCTCGCCGGAGTCCTGGCCGAGGTGGTGCAGGACGGTCTCCCAGGAGCTGACCGACCAGGGGGTGGTGCCCTGGGCGAGGTCGCCGAGGACGGTGGCCGACCCGGTACGGCAGCGCCGCCCGAGCGCACGGAGCTGCATCTCGGAGAGGTCCTGGGCTTCGTCGACGACGAGGTGGCCGAGGGAGGGGGTGCGCTCCATGAGGTCGGCGAGCTCGTCGAGCAGGGCGGCGTCGGCGGCGCTCCACTTGGCGGACTTCCAGCCCCGGTACGGCTTGCCCCACAGCAGGAGCTCCTGCTCCTCCGGCGACAGGTCGGTGCGGGCGGCCTTGGCGAGGAACTCGGGGTCGGACAGGAGCCGGAAGAGCACCTGCTCGGGCACGAGCTTGGGCCAGACGGCGTCGACGAGCTGCTTGACCGGCTTGGAGCGGGCGACTTTGTCGTGGACGCGGTCGTCGGGCGCCTCGCCGCGCTGCTCCATGCGGACGAGCACGAGGTGGGCCAGGCGCTGGGTGAGGGCGTCGCGGCCGGGGTTGTAGCGGGTGGTGCCGCGCAGGGAGGCGACGATCTCGCGGACCTCGTGGTCGGCGACGCGGAAGCGGTAGACGCCCTGCGTGTAGACGACGCCTTCGGTGGGCTTGGCGATGTGCGCCCAGAGGGCTCGTTCGAGGACCTTGGCCATGCGGGCCGAGCCCTTGACCGCGGAGACGGAGGGGTCTTCGGTCACGGTGCCGGCGCCGAGGAGGTCGGCGACCGTGGTCTGGTCGACCTTGACCTCGCCGAGGGCGGGCAGGACGGAGGAGATGTAGGAGAGGAAGGCGCGGTTGGGCCCGACGATCATCACGCCGGCGCGGGCGAGGCGCTCGCGGTGGGTGAAGAGCAGGTAGGCCGCGCGGTGCAGGCCGACGGCGGTTTTGCCGGTCCCGGGGGCGCCCTGGACGCAGACGGTGGTGCCGAGGTCGCTGCGGACGATCTCGTCCTGGTCGGGCTGGATGGTCGCGACGATGTCGCGCATCGGGCCGGTGCGGGGGCGCTCGATCTCGTCGGTGAGGATCTTGGAGGGGCCGAGGTCGGCGCCGGTGTCGAGGGGCTCGTCCTCGAAGGCGGTGAGCTTGCCGCCGTGGTAGCCGAAGCGGCGGCGGAGCCGTACGCCCATGGGGTCGGCCGGGCTGGCCTGGTAGAAGGCGCGCGAGACGGGGGCGCGCCAGTCGATGACGAGCGGGCGGCTGGTGCCGTCGTGGACGTGCCGGCGGCCGACGTAGATCGTGGGCGGCAGGTCGTCGTCGGCGGAGCGTTCGAGGCGGCCGAAGAACAGCGGCGTGTCGGGGTGGTCGGCGAGCGCGGCGACGCGCTGGTCGAGCAGCGACTGGAGGATCTGCTGCGAGACCCAGTCGCCGGCCGCGTCTGAGGAGAGGGACTGCGCGTGTTCGCGCATCGCCTGGAGGGCGCGGCGGGATTCGGCGAGGTGGGCCTGTTCGGCGGTGAGTATGTCGGGTGCCGGTGGTTCTGCGGGCATGCGGAAGTGCCTCCTGGGAGGTGGTGGTCATCTGAGGTAGCGAACCGACAAGCTTAGTCGTCGAGCGGGCAGGCATCCAAAGGGTTTTCCCTGGGTACAGGGAGGGCGTGCGCCTGGGCTTCTCGCCGGTTCTCCCCACCGTCGCCAGCTTCCTGCTCGCGGCCCTGTGGGGTCTGTCGGTTTTCGCCGGGTGGGGTTTGGAGGCGTTCTGCGCCGATGGGGAGGCGTCCGGTGCGTGCGCGGAGCGGTTGGCGACGTCTAATCTGGTTTCGGGGGTATTCGCGGTTTCCGGGGGTGCGTGTACGGCTGCCGCATGGTTCTCCCGGCGGGATGAGCGGCTGTTCGGCCGGGTGATGGCCGTGGCGGTGGCGGCCTGGATCGTGGCGGTCGCGGTGCTTTTCCTGGGCGGCCTGCTCGCCGGCTAGACCAAAACAACACTTCCTACGAAAAATCCGGGCATATCCAGTGGATTCCTTGAATCATGGGGTATGTCGCGTTCGAGCGTGATGCGTAGGGGACTTGTCACCCTGGTGAGGGGGGTGCTTTCGATGACCCGTGGATGTTCCTGGACCTAGTGGGGAACCGTCCGGCTCGGGGAGCCGGACGGTTCGTTCGTCTGCAAGACGCGGGTCACACGTCGTCGGCGTCGACGATCTGGTAGGCGTACCCCTGCTCGGCCAGGAAGCGCTGCCGGTGCGCGGCGAACTCCTGGTCGACGGTGTCCCGGCTGACCACGGTGTAGAACCGCGCGCCGCCCCCGTCGGCCTTGGGCCGCAGCACCCGGCCGAGCCGCTGGGCCTCCTCCTGGCGGGACCCGAAGGTGCCCGACACCTGGATCGCGACCGCCGCCTCGGGCAGGTCGATGGAGAAGTTGGCCACCTTGGAGACGACCAGCACCTGGATCTCCTTGTCGCGGAAGGCCTGGAAGAGCTCCTCCCGCTCCTTGATCCGCGTCTCGCCCTTGATCACCGGCGCGTTGAGATGCTCGCCGAGCTCGTCGAGCTGGTCGATGTACTGCCCGATGACCAGCACCTGTTCGCCCAGGTGCTTGCGGACCAGCGCCTCGGTCACCCGGGTCTTGGCCGGCGCGGTCGCCGCGAAGCGGTAGCGCTCGTCGGACTCGCACATCGCGTAGGTCAGCCGCTCGTCGTCGCGCAGGGTGACCCGCACCTCGACGCAGTCGGCCGGGGCGATCCAGCCCTGGTTCTCCATCTCCTTCCAGGGCGCGTCGTAGCGCTTGGGGCCGATCAGCGAGAACACGTCGCCCTCACGGCCGTCCTCGCGCACCAGCGTGGCGGTGAGGCCGATGCGTCGGCGGGCCTGCAGGTCGGCGGTCATCCGGAAGATCGGCGCGGGCAGCAGGTGCACCTCGTCGTAGACCACCAGGCCCCAGTCGCGGGCGTCGAAGAGCTCCAGGTGGGAGTAGACGCCCTTCCGCTTGGCGGTCATGACCTGGTAGGTCGCGATGGTGACCGGGCGGATCTCCTTCTTGGAGCCGGAGTACTCGCCGATCTCGTTCTCGGTCAGCGAGGTGCGCTTGAGCAGCTCCTGCTTCCACTGGTGCACGCTGACGGTGTTGGTGACCAGGATCAGCGTGGTCGCCTTGGCGTGCGCGAGCGCCGCCGCGCCGACGATGGTCTTGCCGGAGCCGCAGGGCAGCACGACCACGCCCGAGCCGCCGTGCCAGAAGGCGTCGGCCGCCTCCTTCTGGTAGGGGCGCAGCGTCCAGCCCTCCTCGCGCAGCTCGATCGGGTGCGCCTCGCCGTCGACGTAGCCGGCCATGTCCTCGGCCGGCCAGCCGAGCTTGAGCAGGGCCTGCTTGATGTTGCCGCGCTCGCTCGGGTGCACCGCGACCGAGTCGCCGTCGATGCGCTCGCCGAGCATCGGCTGGATCTTCTTCGAGCGCAGCACCTCTTCGAGCACCGCGCGGTCGCTGGTGGTGAGCACCAGCCCGTGCACCGGGTGCTTGTCGAGGCGGAGCCTGCCGTACCTCGCCATGGTCTCGGCGATGTCGACGAGCAGGGCGTGCGGCACCGGGTAGCGGCTGTGCGCGATCAGCGCGTCGACGACCTGCTCGGCGTCGTGCCCGGCGGCGCGGGCGTTCCACAGCGCGAGCGGGGTGACGCGGTAGGTGTGGACGTGCTCGGGGGCGCGCTCGAGTTCGGCGAAGGGCGCGATGGCGCGGCGGCACTCGTCGGCCTTGTCGTGGTCGACCTCGAGCAGCAGGGTCTTGTCGGACTGGACGATGAGCGGGCCGTCGTTCACAGGCTCCCTTTCGTGTGCGCGGCCACAGGCGGTCGCGCCGGTACGGCTACCGCATATCCAACACGCACGGAGCCCTGAACAGTCCCTAAATCCCGCGACTGTCCAGGACGATCATCACCGCGATGAAGGCCGCCATCAGCACGAACCCGGCGGCGAACACGCTCCACGCCCAGCGGGTGAGCACGCGGGCGCGGGCGGGCTCGGTGGTGACGCGGCCGAGCGCCTTGCCGGCCACGATGGCGCCGGCGATGCCGAAGACGTTGAAGCAGGAGACGACGCCGATGAGGTTGACCACGAGGGCGACGATCGCGTTGGTGCGGGCCCGCTCGATCTCGCGGTGCACCTGGGGCGGGGGAGCGCCGTAGGCGTAGGCGGGCGGCGGATGCTGGCCGTACGGCGCCCCGTAGGGCTGGTAGGCACCGTAGCCCGGCTGGGAGTCGTAGGGCTGGGTCACGAGTCCACATTTATCACGAATTAGCCGGTCTGCCGGGCCGGAGAAACGAAACAGCGGCGGGAACCGCGAGGTTCCCGCCGCCGAGTCCGGCACTCACGCGCTCCGCGGCTCCCAGCGGAAGTGCTTGCGCGCGATGAGCACCCCGACCACGATCCAGGCGACGATCAGCAGCAGCCGCGGCCCGGCCGCCACCCATCCCTGGACGAAGTCGACCGCGGGATGCGGCGCCCCCGCGGTGAAGTCCTGACCGAAGTAGCCGATCCGGATGACGTCCACCACCGGCGAGAGCGGCAGGGCCGCCGCCACCCGCTGGACCATCTCCGGCATGCCCGCGAGCGGGAAGCTGGCCTGCGAGGTGGTCGCCAGGATCAGCATCGCGGGCAGCACGGTGATCTGGGCCGACTCGCCGGTCTTGGTGAAGCCCGACATCGCCGCCGCCATCGGCACGAACATGATCGAGCCGAGCACCACGCCGAGGAAGAGCAGCAGCGGGTTACGCGGCAGGTGGCCGCCGAGCGCGACCAGGCCGAGCGTGATGATCGCGGCGACCTGGAAGACGTAGATCAGGGTGCAGGCCAGGCCGCTGCCGCCGAAGATGGCCGCCTCCGACAGCACGCTGCCGCGCATGCGCTTGAGCACCAGCTCCTCGCGCCGGACGGTGAAGAGCGTGGTCAGGTGCATGAAGGTGACGAAGAAGCCGATGAGCGCCAGCATCCCGGTCAGGATGTAGAGCCCGGCGGGCACGCCCGCCACGTATCCGTCCTTGAGCACCAGGGCCACGCAGCCCAGCAGGAACGGGAAGGCGATCGTGGTGAAGAAGGCCATCCGGTTCCTGGTCAGCATCGCCAGGTCCAGCCTGGCCAGACGCAGGGTGTGTTCAAGCAGCATTGGCCACCTCCAGGAAGACCTCCTCCAGCGAGGCGCTCCGCACCTCCAGGCGGTCGAGGACGATTCGGTGCTCCGCGGCCCACGCCAGCAGCGAGGCCAGGGAGTTCTGGGTCAGGGCCGGGTCCGCGCCCAGCCGGTACTCGGCGGCGCCGCGCTCCACCTTGGCGGGCACGCCGCCCAGCAGGGGGAGCCCGGTGCCGGGCAGGTGGTCGGGGGCCTGGAAGGTGATGCGGTTGCCGCGCTGGGCGACGACCTCGGCGATGGTGCCGGCCACCTCGATCCGCCCGGCGTTCATGATCGCCAGCCGGGCGGCCAGCCGCTCGGCCTCCTCCAGGTAGTGGGTGGTGAGCAGGACGGTGGTGCCGGCCGCGACCAGGTCCTGGATGATCGTCCAGGTGTTGCGGCGGGCCTCGGGGTCCATGCCCGTGGTCGGCTCGTCCAGGAAGAGCACCTTGGGCTGGGAGAGCGTGGCCAGCGCCAGGTCCAGGCGGCGCTTCTGGCCGCCGGAGAGCTGCCGGACCTGCACGCCCGCCTTGTCCTCCAGGTCGACCCGGCCGAGCACCTCGGAGACCGTCAACGGCTTGGCGGGGGAGACGTCCCGCCAGAACCGGACCGTCTCCGACACCGTCAGATCGCTGAAGAAGCCGCCTTCCTGCAACATCAGGCCGACGTGCGGCCGGACCTTCGCCCGGTCGGCATGCGGGTCGTGGCCCAGGACGCGCACCGTGCCCGAGGTGGGCGGGCGGAAGCCCTCCAGCACCTCGATCGTGGTGGTCTTGCCGGCGCCGTTCGTGCCCAGCAGCGCGAACAGCTCGCCCTGCTGTACCTCGAAGGAGATGCCGCGCACGGCCTCGAAGTCGCCGTAGCGCTGGTGCAGGTCCCGGACGACGATGGGGGACTGGGGGGTCGCATTCACGGTTCTGTCTCGTCTCGAAAGGGTGTGAAGAGCCATGATCACCTGACCATCTCGTAGGATTTGATCATTGAGAGATCGCCGACGGCAACGCCGGTGATGAAGCCGGGGTCGAAAAGCCGGGCCGCGGCGGCCCGTACCTCCTCGTGCGTGACGGTGGCCAGCGCGTCGCCGTGCCGCACCAGCTCTTCCGGGGCGCGCTCCAGCAGCGCGGTGGCCAGGCCGGCGGCGTCGCCGACCGACTCCAGCCACCGGCCGACCAGGTAGGCACGGGCGCGCTCGATCTCCTGCGCGGTGAACGGCTCGGTGGTCACGCCTTCCAGGAGGCGCGCGAACTCCTCGATCGCCGTCCGCGCGGCCTCGCGCCGGACGTCGAACGAGCTCAGCACGAGGCCGCTCGGCTCCAGCGCGGTGCGCGCCGAGTAGGTCAGCCGCAGCCGGTCCCGCATGGTCGTGGCCAGCCGCGAGGAGGAGTGGCCGCCGAAGACCGCGCTCGCCAGCTCCACCGCGGGCGTGGGCTCGGCGACCGTGCCGAACAGGAGCTGCACCTGGGCGGCGCCGTCGCGGTGCAGTCCCCGCCAGGCCTTCTTCCGGTACGGCGGAGCCGCCGCGGCGACCGGTTCCGCGCTGCCCCGCCAGCCGGCCAGCGCGTCGGCGGCCAGCGCGAGGGTGTCCTGCGGGTCGAGCTCGCCGGCGACGACGAGCGTGGCGCCGCCCGGCCGCAGCCGGCTGCGGTGCAGGCCCGCCAGGCTCTCCGCGCTCACCTGGTCGACCGGCCCCGACACCTCCGGCGCGAGACCGACCAGGCGGCGTACGGCCCCGCGCGCGGTCGTGGCCGGATGGGCGGCGAGCGCGGCCAGTTGCCGCGTCACCAGGCCCCGGATGGCCGCGATGTCGTCGGCGGCGTAGCCGTCGTCCTGGATCAGCGCGGAGGCGACGACCTCCAGCGCCTGCCGCAACGTCCTCGCCGGGCCGTCCCCGCTCAGCACGAGCCGGCGGGTGTCGGCCAGCGGCAGCACGGTCCAGCCGGCGCGCTCCAGCTCGGCCGCCCGAGGGCAGCGGCTCTCGCGCAACACCATCGCGCCCAGGATCGAGGCGTCGGCCGCCTCGCCGGAGGCGATCGGGACGCAGAGCCGTACGGCGGCCAGGGGAAGGCCGGGGCAGCGGACGGCGAGCACGCGCAGCCCGTTCGGCAACGTGGCCGAGGCCGACTCGGGCACCCGCGCCGGGCGGTGGCCGCCGAGCGGGGGCAGGCCGGCCGGCTCGGCGCCGGAGGCGGCGGCCGTGCGCTGGTGGACGGTCTCGGGTTCGGCGGGCACGGGAGCCAGCGGCGCACGCCGGCCGCCGTCGCCCGTACCCGGCCGGGTCTCGGCCGGGGTCACCAGCACCAGCGCGCGCGGCTGGCCGCCCAGCCGTCGCCCGGCCTGCGTGACCTGCTCGGCGGTGATCCGGTGCAGCCGCTCCGGCAACTCGCCGAGCAGGTGCGGGGCGTCGAACAGCAGCTCCAGCCGGCTCAGTGCGCGGGCCCGCTCGACCGGCCGGGCGTGGGCGCGGCTCCACGCGGCGCCGGCTCGGACGGCGGCGCCCTCCAGCTCGCTCGCCGACAGGTCCGGCACGCTCAGCTCGTCCTCGATCAGCGCGAGCACGCGCTCGGCGGAGCCCTGGTGGTAGGCGGCGACGGAGAAGGTGTCGGGGTGCCGGGCGCGCAGGATGCCCCCGGCGGGACCGCAACCGGAGCGCACGGTGACCTCGCCGAGCCCGGCCTCGGTCAGCGAGCGCCGCAGCCGGCTGCTGAGCCCGTCGGTCAGCAGGGCGGACAGCAGCACATGGGCGAGGTAGCCGTCGAGGTCGGCGGCCGGGTCGGGCAGGGGATAGCCGACGGCCAGGGCCGGCGCGGTCGCGTGCTGGTCGACCTGCCGGAGCTCGCCGCCGCGCGGCTGCTCGTCGATCCGGCCGGGCAGCGGCTCGCGGCCGGCGATGTCGCCGAAGTGGCGCTCGATCAGCTCCACGTCGGGCTCAAAGTCGCCGCAGATCGCCAGCACCGCGTTGGCCGGGTGGTAGTGGCGCTCGAAGAACTCCCGGCAGTCGGCCACTCCGGCCGCCTCCAGGTCGCCGAGCTCGCCGTAGCCGTCGTGCGTGCAGGCGAAGGAGGTGTAGAGCGTCCGCGCCAGCAGGGTTCCGGGGAAGCGCGCGTAGGGACGGCTCAGCACGTTGCGCCGGATCTCGTCCCTGACCACCTCGCGTTGCTTGGTCAGCGCCGCCTCGTCCAGGAGCGGCGCGCGCATCCGGTCGGCCTCCAGAAACAGCACCCGTTCCAGGGCCCCGCCGGGCACGCTCGCGTAGAAGTTGGTGGCGTCCGGGCCGGTCGTGCCGTTGAAGCTGCCGCCGGAGGCCTGGATCACCCGGCCGTGGGCGCCGGGCGGGACGTGCCGGCTCCCCTCGAACATCAGGTGCTCGAAGAGGTGCGCGAACCCGGCCCGGCCGGGCGGCTCGGTGCGGAAGCCCACGCCGTAGTGGACGCTGACCCCGACCGTGGTGGCGGCCGGGTCGGGCGCCAGAACGAGACGCAGCCCGTTCGGCAGGCAGGCGCGGATGAGTTCGCGCATGATGACATTCCCTCTCTGGCAGATAAGGGCAGGTTGGTGCAATTTCGTTGACCCTTGTCGGGCCGGTTTCCTAGCGTTGAAGTTCAGCCTGTGGCGCCCGCCGGGTGGCGCCGGAGAAGAGGACGAGAATGGCCACGACGCGAGGGGACCGGGCGTGCACTGTTCCGGTCGGCGAATATGAGTGCTGCTTTCAATCCGGCCTGGAATCTGCTTTTGGCCCCGAGCTTCTCCATCAGTTCCGCGGTTACCCGCCGGACGGTGCGCAATGAGACGCCGAGACTCCGGGCCGCCGCCTCATCGGTGCATCCTTGTGCGAGAAGCTGCAGGACCTGCCATTCGCGGGCGGAGATGGGCTGCGCGGCCGGCGCCGTTACGCCGAGCCTGGCAGCGGCTGCCCCCCGTGCTTGGGCGCGGGAGAGCAGGAGTGTCATGCCCGTTTCCGGACGGACCACGGTGAGGGCTTCCCCGTCGGCGCGGCGCAACAGGGCGAGCTCTTCCAGCAACATCAGGCAGCGACGGACCGCGGACGGTTCGCCGTCCAGCCGCTGCACCAACTCCATGAAGGTCAGCGCCGGGCCGGCGGCCAGCAGCGCGTAGACCTGGACGACCTCCACCTCCTCGGTCATGACTCCGCCCCCTTGGCGAGCAGCAGGACCAGGGCGCTGGTCAGCGTCCGGCCGCACTCCTCCAGTTCGGCCACCTCGACGTGCTCGCCGGGCCGCCGGGTCCTGGTCGTGTCGCCGGGCCCGTAGAGCACCATGGGCACGCCGAGTTCCTGGAAGACGTGGGCGTCGCTGGGGCAGGGGTACTGGCACCAGCTCAGGCCGGGGTTGACCGTGCGCAGCAGGTCGGCGAAGGTCGTGTGGCCCAGGCTCGTGGCCGGGGACAGCAGCTCGCGCTCGCTCCAGCTCGGCAGCGGCAGCCCGGCCGGGTGGAACCGGTCGTGCAGCCGGTCGTCGATCACCTTCCTGGCCACCTCCGCCGGCAGCAGCGGCGGCAGGGCCAGGGTGAAGTCCACCTCGCCGGACAGGGCGGGCGTGGACGGGTCGAGGCCGGCGGCCACCCGGCCGGGCAGGACGTACCTGATGCCCTGCCGGGTGGGGTAGAGCTGGCGCAGCTCCTCGTTGGCGTCGTTCAGGGCGAGTACGGCGGCCGCCGCGTGCGTCGCCGCGTTGTGGACGTCGGCGGCGTAGGCCATCGGCCCCGGCGCGCCCCAGCTCGTGAGCCGGTGGCGGGAGAAGCCGTAGGCGGTCGTGCAGACGTGCCGGTCGGTCGGCTCGGTCAGGATCGCCAGCTCGGCGTCGTCCAGGAGCGCGGCGAGCGCGTTCGTGCCCGCGCCGTCGCGGTGCCCGTCGGCCACGAGCTGGACGGTGAGCCGGCCGTGCAGGTCGCTGCGCCGGGCCAGCTCCGCCACCGCGGTGACGATCGTGGCCACGCCGCCGAGCATGTCGCTCGTGCCCGTGCCGTGGATCCGGCCCGAGCGCAGCTCCCCGCCCGAGTCGTCCATGATCGGCTGGTCGATGTCGAGGTGGCCGTTGAGCACCACGTGGCGCCCGCCGGGCCCGAGGTCGCAGGTGGCCAGCACCTGCCGGGCGCCGTCTCGCTCGCGGAGCTCGGCGGTCAGGCCGTGCTCGGTCAGCTCGGCGGCGGTCAGTTCGGCGGCGAGCGCCGCGCCGTCGCTCGCGTGGGTGGGTCGCAGGCCGGCGAGCCTGGATGTGAGCTCCGCTGTGGAGAGGGTCATCGTTTCACCTCCTGGTCAGGACGGTAGGGAATGCTGCTTGCCGGGAGTAGGGAGAAGATGCCAGGTGTCAGGCATTGACCATCCGGCGTTGCGCGGCGGTCTCCTGCTCGTGCAGCAAGCACCTGGTCAGGCCCTCGGCGAGCAGGGTGGTGGCGTGGAAGCCCAGCTCGGCGCGGGCGCGGCTGACCGACGGGATCTGTACGGCCAGCGGCCGGCCGTGCCCGCGACGGCCGTTCGTGGTGATGGTGGCGGAAGTTCCTGCCAGCCGGATCGCCAGCCGCGCGGCGTCGCGCAGGCTGATCGTCTCGAACGAGGCGAGGTTGTAGACGGCGTACGGGCGCTCGTCCAGGTTGGCGCGGCCGACCGCGGCGACGATCCCCCTGGCCACGTCCGCGACGTAGGTGAAGTTGCGCAGTTGCTGCCCGCCGCCCGGCAGGGGGATGGGGTGCCCGCCGAACGCGGCCCGCACGACCCGGCCCAGGGTGGACTCGGCCGGCTGGCCCGGGCCGTACAGCCCGAAGGGCCGCACGACGGTCGAGGCGCGGCCCGGGAGCCGCCCGAACTGCTCGGTGAGCCGCTCGCCGATGACCTTGGCGCGGGCGAAGCGGCTCTGCGGGGCGAGCGCCTCGTCCTCGTCGAAGGCCCGTCCGGGGCCGTCGCCGTAGACGTCGGGGGAGGAGTAGAAGAGCACGTGCCGGCAGCCCTGGCTGATGGCCGCGGAGGTCACCGCCGCGGTGCCGCTGACGTTGGCGGAGTACGGCACGGCGTGCCCTTCCTCCGAGCCGAGGTGGATGAGGTCGCGCGCCCCGGTGACCGCGCGGTAGAGCGCGGCCGGGTCGCCCGTCCCGCCGGCGACGTGTTCGACGCGCAGGCCGGGCACGAGTTCTGGCGGGGTGCGGCTGAGCACCCTGACCACCGTGCCGGGCCGGGTGAGGCTCAACTGCTCCAAAATGAAGTTCCGGAGAAAGCCTGACCCGATAATCGCGAGAGCTGTTTCCATGACATTCTCCCTGGTTATTCGTCTGGCGTTGTCTGGAGAATAGGCCGGTGGTCTTCCTTGAGTGAGAGATAAGCTGCCATTTGGCATTGAAAGCCCCTCCTGCCCGCCTGTACGGTGTGCTGGCGAGTCCATTCTTTGGAGGGGATAGTCGTGGCGCGCTCCGGTGGTGGCGAGAGCGGGGAACTGTCCATCGACCGGGTTTTGGAGCTCATGGACGGCCTGCTGCCGGAGGCGGCGTCGCAGGGGTATGCCCTGCTGCTGGAGCGGGGGGACTGTTCGGAGGAGGACGCGGCCCGGCTCGTCGGCGCGGAATGCCTGGCCGAGCTGCTCAGGCGCGGGCTGGCGCACCCGGTCTCCCGGGACAGCCGCACGGTCAAGGTGATCAGGGCGACCGACCCCACCCTGGCCTTCCACGACGTGCTGCACGAGCTGCAGTCACGGCTGACCGAGTCGAGCAACCGGTTGCTCGACGCCCATCAGCGGATCGGCGACATCCAGCGCATCTTCGCCAGGAGGACCGCGGAACAGGACCCCGAGGACGCCATCAGGCTGGTGACCGACCGGCAGGAGATCCAGTCGCTGTCGGTCTCGCTGATCAACATGGCGCAGTCCGACTACATGGGCCTGCACACCTGGCGCTTCGTCGTGGCCCCGCGCAAGGGCAACTTCGCGCCCAGGCCGCCCAGCGTGCTGGAGCGCAAGGTGCGGCGGCGCTCGATCTACTCGACCGAGTACTTCGACAACGAGGTGGGGTACGTCACCATCCAGACGGCCATGTCGGTCGGTGACGAGGTGCGCATCCACCGGCACCTGCCGATGAAGCTGAAGCTCATCGACGAGGACGCCGCTCTGCTTCCGCTCAGCCCCACCGGGGTCACCGGGGTGCTGCTGGTCAGAGCGCCGGTCGTGGTGAAGGCGCTACGTCAGTATTTCGAGCTGCTCTGGCACCGTGCCACTCCGGTCGGGGACGGGAGCGCTCGGCAGGCCGGCGAGGGCATGCCGAGCGAGATCCACCGGCAGGTGCTCAAGATGATGGCACTGGGAATGAAAGACGAATCCATCGCGAATCGCACCGGAATGAGTCTTCGCACGGTCAGGCGCCATATCGCGACCATCATGGAAATGCTTTCCGTGGAAACGCGTTTCGCCGCAGGAGTAACCGCGGCGAAACGCGGCTGGGTCGAATAGCGCCATCTCGATCAGGTCCACTCGTCGTCGTCCGGGCACTGCACGCCCAGGGGGGCGTTGCAGCCGGCGACGACCGTGATCTTCGAGGTCGCGGGCTCGCTCACCGCCGCGTGCACCGTGGCGAAGGTGAAGACGGAAGCGGCGGCCAGGGCGAGGGCGGTGAGGGCGCGGCGAGCGTTCATGGCTTCTTCCTTTGCTTCTTGGTGGCTGGTGATGGTCCAGACATTAGGCCGGAACAAAGCCGCCAAGAAGGAAGGAGATGTCATGTGGCAACATGTACACCTATTGCCACATTACAAGAGCTTTGTGTGCTTGCTGCAGAATGTCAGAATATCGGCGTTGAGCTGGACGTTTGTCGTCACGGCGCGGGTGCCGTGCCCGGCCGCCCGCTCGACCCGGAGCAGCACCTCGTTCGGTGAGGCCCACTGCAGCGCCGCGCCCATCTTGCGGGCGTGCGCCGGATCGACCCGGGTGTCGGCCTCGGCCACCGTGAGCAGCGTGGCCGGATAGCGCACGCCGGCCTCGACCCGGTGGTAGGGCGAGTAGGCCAGCAGGTGCCGGAAGTGCTCGGGGTCGGCGGCCGTGCCGTACTCGGAGGTCCAGGCCGGGCCCAGGCCCGACCGCTCGTAGCGGACCATGTCGAGCAGGGCCGAGGAGCTGACCGCGGCGGCGAACAGGTCGGGCCGCTGGGTGAGCGCCGCGCCCACCAGCAGGCCGCCGTTGGACCCGCCGGTGATGGCCAGGCGGTCGGCCGTGGTGCGGCCGGTGGCGATCAGGTGCTCGGCGGCGGCCAGGAAGTCGTCGAAGACGTTCTGCTTGCCCGCCAGCATGCCCGCCCGGCGCCACTGCTCGCCGCGCTCGCCGCCGCCGCGGATCCGGGCGATGGCGTAGCCGCCGCCGGCCTCGATCCAGGCCAGCGCGACCGGGTTGTAGGCCGGGACCATCGACAGGCCGAAGCCGCCGTAGCCGAACAGGATGAACGGCCGCGGCCCCGGCGCCCCGAGCACGGTGAGCTGCACCCGGGTGCCGTCCCGCGAGGTGTACTCCTCGGTCGTGCCGCCGACCGCGGGCAGGTCGGCGTGGCCGGGCGGGGCCTCCCACAGCGTGGTCCGCCCGGTCTCGGCGTCGAACCGGAAGACCGACACCGGGGTGGTGTAGTCGGTGTAGGCGAACCACACCTCCCGGCCGCCCTCCGGCCGCACGGCCAGCCCGGCGACCGTGCCCTGACCCGGAGTGGGCACCAGGCCCACCAGCTCGCCCGTGGCGGGATCGTGCCGGGTCAGCTCCGCCAGGCACTGCCGGGTCCTGTTGACCACCAGTTCCCCGTCGAGCAGCACGAAGTCGGCCAGCACCGCCTCGGGATCCTCCGGGACGAGGTCACGCCAGTGCTCGGCGCCCGGCCGGGCCGGGTCGGTGACCGCGATCCGCCCGCGCGGCGCATCGAGGTCGGTCAGCACGTAGGCGCGGCCGTCGGGTCCCACTCGCAACGCGGTGTGCGCGTCCACGCCGACCTGGACCGGGCGCAGCGCCGGGGACTCGGCCGGCGCCTGCCGGAGGTCGGCCAGCCACAGGTCGTTGGCCGGCGAGGTCCCGAGGGCCGCGGAGATGGTGAGCCAGCCGTGCCGGACGTCCAGCCGGTAGTGCGTGGCGGCATCGCGGCCCTCGCCGAACACCAGGGCGTCGGAGTCCGCGTCGGCGCCCACGTGGTGCAGGTAGACGTGGCGCGGCCCGTCGGCGATCCGCCGGACGTAGTAGAAGGACTTGCCCTCGGGCAGCCAGGCGATCGGCGAGTAGCGGGTGCCGTCGATCGGGCCGTCGAGGACCGTCCCGGTGGCCACGTCGAGGACGTACAGCAGGGACTGCTCGGTGCCGCCGGTGGACAGCTCGTAGGCGAGCAGCGTGCCGTCGTCGGAGGGCTGCCAGAGGTCGATCGTCTCGTTCCGGGCGGGCGCGAGCAGGACGCGGTCGGTGCCGTCGGGGTCGACGACGTGCAGCGCGAGGCGGTCGGCCTCGGGGGCGCGGCGGATGACGAAGCGCCGTCCGCCCCGCCAGGCCGGCGGGCCGACGTAGCCGGTGCGCTCCAGCTCGGCCAGGCGGGCGGCGAAGCGGGCGTGGACGCCGGCCGTGGCCTCCGCGTGCGCCGCGAACAGCTCCTCCTGGCGGTCCAGCCACTCGCGGGTCTCCGGGGCGTCCGGATCCTCCAGCCAGCGGTACGGGTCGGCCACCTGGACGCCGTGCAGGTCTTCGGTCAGGTCGAGGCGGGGGGCGGTGCTCATGGTCGTCCTTCCATCACGTCAGCCACGATGTCCAGGTACTTCGTCAGTTGTGGATCCCAGCCGACATAGGCGGCGTAGTCGTGCGCATGGGTCAGCACCCGCAGCGGGACCAGCCCTTCGACGGCGACCGGTTGTCCGTAGCCGTCCTGTACGGCCCGCCGCAGCGCCTCGTAATCGGCGCTCAGGGCCGGGGCCAGGCCGTGCGCGACGGCCAGTTCCAGTTCCGACAGCTCGGCCAGCAACCAGGCGACGTCGAGCGAGCCGCTGCCCCTCGCCAGGAACTCGCCGGACAGCAGGGCTGGTTCGGGGCCGGGGACGATCAAGGCCAGGCTCGCCGCGCCGTGCAGCAGGTCACCGCCGGGCGGTCCCAGCAGGGTGGCGCACCTGTCCAGGAGCCGGTCGAGCCTGGCAGGTCCCAGCCGGCCGGCCGCCGCCCGGTGCAATGCGGGGGCGGACTCGCCGGTGGCCAGCCAGGTGGCGAGCCGGGCCACGCCGGGATGGGGGCGGGTCACCTCCGGCGGGGCGGGAAGGCGGTGCAAGGCGGCCAAGGCGGCGCCGGCGGCGTGCAGCGCCTGCCGTACCAAGGGTTGCTGGTCGGGGAAGGCCAGCCAACTGGCGGCCGGCAGCGGGCCGTGGGCCAGGTAGGTCAGGCTCAGGCCCGGCTCGGCGATGGGCCGGACCGGCAGGCGGAGCGCGGGGTGCAGGTCCGTGAGCGTACGGCGCAGCGAGCCGGGCAGCGGCGCGGGCGGGGGGACGTAGGCGGGACCGGGCTCGCGCCGCCACCGGAAGGCGTCGCCCTCCGGCTCGACGGTGGTGCGGACCAGCCGCGTGGCGAACTGCGTCATGCCGTCAGCTCCTGCTGGGCGCGGCGCTCCTCGATCAGGGTGAGCAGGAGCGACAGGGGAGCCGCCACGGAGGCGTCGTGCCGGCCGGTGGAGATGCTCAGCCCCGGCCGGGGCGGAGCGATGACGATGTTGGGCCGCCGTTCCAGGACGGCCCGGTGGTCCAGGTAGGCCGGGCTGTCCAGGCCGTGCGGCGGCAGCGAGGGCGCCAGGCCGATGTAGGCCGGTGTGCACTGCAGGGCGAGCATCGCCGGGGTGTCGCCCAGGCCGAGCGCCAGGCGGGCCAGGAAGTTGAGGCTCGCCGGGTAGACCAGGATGGCGTCCGGCCAGTTGCTCATCTCCACGTGCGGCGCCTCGACACCCACGTGGGCCGGCCACTCGTCCGACACCGCGGGCTGGCCGCAGAGCGTGCTG
The DNA here is from genome assembly GCF_040655795.1 of Nonomuraea sp. NPDC050310. Lineage (NCBI taxonomy): Bacteria > Bacillati > Actinomycetota > Actinomycetes > Streptosporangiales > Streptosporangiaceae > Nonomuraea > Nonomuraea sp. NPDC050310. The sequence continues at coordinate 53,484 of NZ_JBFAKP010000004.1, forward strand.
AGCGCGTCGAGGGTGACGAAGCGTTGCGCGCTGCGGGTGGCGACCGGGCGGACGACCAGGCCGGGGTAGCCGGCGCGGAGCCAGCTCAGCCAGCCGGGGATGAAGGCCGCGGAGAGGGCGCCGGTGATCACGATGAGCAGCCGGTTGCCCGAGAAAGGTGGATAAATCAGGTTAGGTGTGGTCACGGAGTGCCTCCAGGATCTCTTCCGCCTCCGCCAGGGCCGCGGTGGGTCCGTCGGCCAGGCAGACGCCTGCGGTGTTCACGACGAGCTCGTCGACGCCCGCCTCGACGTACTCGCCCAGCCGGGCCGCGATGCCGCCTGCCGTACCGCTCAGGAAGACGCCGGAGGCGACCAGCGCGTCCGGTGCGGCCGCGACGCCGGCTCGGGCGAGCATGTCGGCGTAGTGCGGGGCGTTCAGGTGGTGGCCGGCGGCGAGGCCGGCCAGCCGGGCCGGGTCGCGCCCGGGACGGTCGAGGGCGGCGTGCACCACGGTGACCAGGCGCGGACGCCGGGCGCCCGCGCGCAGGATCGGCACGATGACCTCCCGCAGGTAGGCGGGCGGGGTCAGCCAGGTGATGGCCACGTCCGCGCAGTCGGCGGCGGCCCGCGCCATGGCCGGGCGCAGCACGCCCGCGCCGACCTCGACCGCCGGGTGCTCCAGCGGCGGCAGCCGGAAGCCGCGCAGCTCGCCGCCGTCGATCAGCTCGCGCACGGTCGTCAGGTAGGCGCGGGCCTCCCGCACCGGGCTGTCGTACGGCCGGCCGGTGAGCGCGGCCACGAACTCGGGCGAGGAGGCGCCGAACCCGGCGACCACCGGGTGTCCGGTCAGCGCGGCCAGCGAGCGCGCGTCCACCGCGGCCTGCAGCGGATGCTTGAGCGGCATCAACGTCACCGACGTGCCGACCGGGACCCCGCACCCGGCGAGGAGCTGGCCGGTGTCGGCCCGCAGGGACTGCCCCAGCCACAGCCGCCGCGCCACCCCGCGCTTGACGAGACCCGCGTAGCGCCGGGCGGCGGCGGCCGAGCCGGGCTGGATCGGCAGGATGATCGAGGCACGGGTCATGGGGTCAGAGCTCCAGCGCCGGCGAGGACAGGTTCCGGTACGGCAGGGCCGGATCGACCCCGCCCCGGGTGAGCGAGGAGTGCAGCGCCTCGGCCGGCGTGCCCTCGCCCGAGGCGGCGGCCAGCAACGCCTCGGCGACCAGCCGGGCGCGGTGCTCGCCGAAGCTCAGCAGCCGCATGCCGACCCGGGTGTCCACCGGATCCCAGGCGATGGCGAGCCCGGGCCCGACCCGGTGCGCGAAGGCCGACACGTCGTCCACCAGGCCCTCAGCCGTGGACAGCGCGGCGACCAGCGAGGCCAGCGCCGGCCAGGCGGGCTCTTCGAGGTAGATGACCAGGGCGTCGCGGCGGGGATAGCCGGACGAGCGGGAGAACGCCTTGGCCCGGTAGGGCAGCTCGCGCTCCTCCAGCAGGGAGAGCGCGGTCCGCAACGCCGGCGCGGCGTGCGCGGGGGCGGCGAGGTGGACGTAGAGGCGCAGGATGGGCCCGTCGCCGAGCACGGTGCCGGCCGAGCCGTCCACCAGGAAGAAGCCCGGCGAGAGGGTGGGCCGGATGGCGTCGGCCTGGATGAGCGCGCGGCCGATCTGCCCCGGGCCGGTGGGCGCGAAGGCGAGCGAGCGCTCCCCGGGCGCCTGCTCGGTCAGCGAGAGCACGCGGTCGGCGGGCAGCCGCACCCGGACGCCGAGCAGGTCGACGACCCAGGAGGACTCGCCCTGCTCGTAGACCGGCGCCAGGACCTTGCTCAGCCGGTGCGGGACGGCCTCGGTGAGCGCGGACTCCAGCGGCAGGTCACGGGTGCCGGGCCGGATGGTGGGGTCGTTGGCCTGCCCGATGTGGAACCGCTCGTAGAGCGCCCCGCTCAGCGCGGACCACAACGCGCGCGCGCCGTCCGCCTCGATCGTCTCGTCGCCCACGCGGGCGCGGAGCCGGTCGGGCTCGAGGTGGACCGCCTCTGCCACGGCCGCCAGGCCGGCGGCGATCGTCATTTCTTCGACTATGCCCATGCCAGCCAAAGTAAGGGGAATTCCTATTGGTCGGAGGCGGGGTGGCACCACGCTGCTGCGAAATGGCAGCACGGTGCCACGGCACTGGCGCGGGCCCGATCAGGGGGGTGATTATTGAGTTGTCCGCAAGGGCGCCGAAACAAAAAACAAAGAGTTCCGAGGAGAAATATCATGGCTGAGAAGGACCTGGTCGACGGTTACAACGCCTACACCGACTCCGAGGAGATCGCCTTCGACGAGAACGCCAACGAGGAGTCCCCCAGCACCCCGTGGTGCGTCGTGAGCATCGTGGTCACCGCCTCCGCCGGCTGCTGACGACGCCGCTCATTCGAGCCGCCGGCCGGGCGCTCCTCAGCCCGGCCGGCTCCTCCCCGGATTCTCTTTCGACCCACGCGCCGAGCGTGTTCACCATATGCTTCCGGCCCCGCCTGCCCCTGCAGGCGGGGCCGATTTCTCGTGCGCCGGCACGCCGGCACGCGGAAGGGCCCGCACCCCGGAGGGTGCGGGCCGTTCTGTCCTGCGAGGGGGCGGGTTTCAGCAGCCGGCCGAAGCGGTGACCACGATGCTGAGGACACACCACGGGCTGGTGGGGGCCTCCTCCTGGGCGTTCTCGTCGAACGCGATCTCCTCGGAGTCGGTGTAAGCCTTGTAACCGTCGACCAGGTCCTTCTCGGCCATGATGTTTTTCTCCTATGAGTATTTGTTTCTTGTTTTTGTTTTCGCGTCCTTGCGGATAACTCAATGATTGCCTGCGCAGAATCGCCTCCGCAAGCGTCTGGCAGCTTGCGGACACGCCTATTGATGGGGACGTGAAACGCCTTCATCATCTGCGAATATGCTGCGAAAAGAGAGAATCGAGGCCACCTCGCTGGCCGCCGCATCGGAAGTGAACGCGCTGCTGGAGCGGCTGGGCCTGGGCCGGCTGGAGGACGACGGGGTCAGCGCCTTCGCCGGCCGCAACAACAACTGGGCCGGCCAGACCTCGCTCGACGTGCCGGTCTTCGTCAAGCGGCTCGACGGGGAGAGCGCGGAGTCGCTCACCCGGTTCCGGCGGGTGCTCGACCTCCAGGCTCTGCTCGCGGCTCAGCCGGAGACGGAGCTGCGCTGCCCGCCGCTGCTGGCCGCCGACGAGGACAGCCGGCTGCTGGTGTTCCACTGGCTGCGCGAGGCCAAGGCCGGGAACGTGCTGGCCGCCGACGGCGAGTTCACCGTCGAGCACGCCTACCGGGCGGGGCGCGGCATCGGGGCGCTGCACCAGCTTCCGGCCGCCGCCGACACCAGCGCGCACCCGCTGCCGCCGCTGTGGGCGTTCAAGGCGATCCCGCTGTCGTTGTTCTCCGCCTCCCGCGTGGCCGAGCTGCGTTACTGGGCGTTGCTGCAGAACGACGCCGCGCTGGTCGAGGCGCTGGAGGCGCTGCGGGAACGCGAGCGGGAGGTGGCGCACCGGCCGATCCACGGCGACCTGCGGCTCGACCAGTTCCTCCAGGACGACACCGGCTTCTACGTCCTCGACTGGGAGGAGTTCCGGATGGCCGACCCGGCGCGGGACGTCGGGGCCTTCGCGGGGGAGTGGCTGCACCACGCGATCCGGAAGGTCAACTCGGACGTGGAGCAGGTCTTCGGGCCGGGCACGACGCTCTCCCACGAGCTGATCATGGAGCGGGGGGCGGCGGAGATCGCCGCTGTGCGGCCGCTGGTCGCCGAGTTCTGGCGGGGGTACCTCGACAGCGGGGTGCCGGTGGACGCGGAGCTGGCCGAGCGGGCCACCGGGTTCGCCGGGTGGCACCTGCTGGACCGGCTGCTGGCGACGGCCGGCATCCAGGTGCGGCTGCGGCCGATCGACCTGGCCGCGGCCGGGATCGGGCGCACGGCGCTGCTGGACCCGGCCCGCTTCGTCGCCACCATCGGCCTGGCCGTCCCGGTGAGCTAGCCGGAATTCACAGTTGGGCCCGGAGGGCCTTCCGGTCGAGTTTGAGCACGCTGGTGACCGGCACGTTGTCCACGAACCGCACCTCCCGCGGGTACTTCACCCGCCCGACCCGGGCACGGGCCCACTCGACGAGCTCGTCCCCGGAGACCTCCGCCCCCGGCCGGACCTGCACGAAGGCCACGACCTCCTCGCCCACGCGCGGGTCGGGCCGGCCGACCACGCCGGAGATGACCACGTCCGGGTGCTGGTTGAGCGCGTCCTCGACGTCGCGCGGGAAGACATTGAAGCCGCCGCGGATGATCAAGTCCTTCTTGCGGTCGACGACGTAGAGGTAGCCGTCGTCGTCGACGCAGCCGATGTCGCCGGTGTGCAGCTCGCCGTCGACCAGGGCCGTCGAATCGTCCGTGGTCTCGCCCCAGTACCCCTGCATGAGCGAGGCGCCCCGCACGCAGATCTCGCCCACGTCGCCGCACTCCACCGGTTCGCCCGCCGAGTCCCGGATGGTGATCTCGTAGCCGGGCAGCGGCAGCCCCACGCTCCCGACCCGGCGTCGGCCGGGCGGGTTGAAGCTGGTGACCGCGCTGGTCTCGGTCAGCCCGTAACCCTCCAGGATCTGCACGCCGGGCATCCGGCGCTCGAACTCCTCCAGCACCGCGCGGGTCAGCGGCGCCGCGCCGCAGGTGAGGAAACGCAGGTCGGGCAGGGGCCGCAGCTCGTCGCCGAGGGCGAGCAACATCTGCACCATCGAGGGCACGACCGTCCCGTACTGCACGCGTTGCTCGCGGGCCAGCTCCAGGAACGCCTTGGGGTCGAACCAGCGCATCAGCACCGCCTGCTGCGGCTCGGCGGCGTGCATCCCGGCGATGGTGACGATCAGCCCGTAGGCGTGCGAGAGCGGCACCGGCACGATCGCCCGGTTCGCGCCCTCCAGGTGGGACATGGCGTAGGCGTCGCGGGCGACGTTCCACAGGCCGCGGTGGTCGAGCATGACGCCCTTGGCCGTGCCGGTGGTGCCGCCGGTGTACATCAGGGCCGCCAGGTCGCCCGGGTCGCGCGCCACCGGGCCGTGCTCGCCGGCCTGCTCCAGCTCCTCGACGCCGGACAGCACCCGCACCTCGGCGCCGCTCGCCTCGACCGTCGCCAGCAGCTCGGGTGAGGCCACGACCAGCCGGGCGCCGCTGTCGTCGATGATGTGCCGCAGCTCGCCGGGTCCGACGAGGAAGACGACCGGGGTGACGACCGCGCCGGCCAGCCAGACCGCCTGGTAGAGCACCTGCACGTCGGGGGAGGTGGCCATCATCACGACCACGCGGTCGCCGGGCCGTACGCCGAGGGCGATCAGGCCGCCGCAGACGCGCCGGGCGCGGGCGGCCAGGTCGTGGCTACGGTGCCAGACGCCTTCGTAGAACAGCGCCTCGTAGTCGCCGAAGCGCTCCCATGACTCCTCGGCAAGTCGCCCCAAAGTCTGCGTCATGTCGTCAAACTAACGCGCTCAGGACAGATCGGCGACCCCTGTGATCCGGTGGAGGGCGAAGCGGTGCACGGCGGCCCGCGTCTCGTCGTAGGCGGTCAGGTAGCCGCCCTCCAGCCGGGCCGGCTCCAGGACGCGGCTGGTGGCGTTGCCCTGCGAGTCGGTGTAGCCGATCCACACCCGCGCGCCCTGCCGGATCGCCTCCTGCAACGCGGTGATCGTGGTGGTGGACGGCCCGCGCGGGATCTGCCCGTCCGGCGCGTCCACCGGGCCCCGCCGCTCGTCCCCGGCCCGCATCGCCCGGACGGCCGCCGCGACGACCTCCGGATCCGGGCTCCCGTTCGGTACGGCAGGCGGCCGAGCGGGCGCCTCGGTGCGGCGCGCGTCGAGCTGGCTGACGATCACGTCCCCGTCGAGCGACTCGGCGACCGGCGCGTAGCCCATCGCCCGCAGCGAGTCGACCAGCACGGCCCGCGACGTGCGCGAGGCGATCACCGTGGGCGCCAGCCGGCGCAGCCGCAGGGGAGCGGCCCGGCGGTCGGCCATCACCTGGTCGAGCAGCGCCGGGTCGTCGCAGCGCACGTAGGCGCTGGCCGTGCCGACGCGGATCCGGCCGTGCCGGCGGGCCACGTCGGTGACCAGGTAGGACAACGGCTGCGGCACCGGGGTGGCGGAGTGGCGGGCCAGCATGGACAGCAGCTCGTCGGCGCTGTGCCCGGCGTCGAGCGCCCGCCGCACCGACGGCTCGGAGAAGCGGTAGACGGTCGCGCCGCCCTTGGATTCGACCTCGGCGGCCAGCGCGAGCCAGCGGTTGAGGTCGCTGGTCAGCGGACCGGGCGCGACCGCGGTGAGGTCGGCCTGGAGCACCACGTGGTCGACCGGTTCCGGCAGCAGCGGGGCGAGCAGGGTCGCCGCGCGCTCGGTGTCGGTCAGCAGGGCGCGGCCATGCCGGGACAGCACGCCCAGGCCGGTCACGCCGACCTGCTCGGCCTCGCGCAGCGCGAACTCGATGAGCTGGTCGCGCAGCGGCCCGCGGCGGCGGGGCTGTTCCCAGGCCAGGCGTTGCTGCACCGACTCCAGACCGGGGGCGCGGCCCTCGGGCAGCACGTCCAGGGTGGCTCGGCGCAGGCCGGGCGCGGAGGAGCGGCGCAGGTCGGGGTGGAGCGCGTTGAGCGGCCGGTCGCGCTCGTCGCGCTCGCCGATCAGGCCGGGCACCCGGTCGGTGCGCAGCCACGCGGCGGCCAGCCGTACCCAGCGTTCGGCGGTGTCCTTGACCCGCCACTGGTCGTAGAGGGAGGTCGGCAGCCACTCGCCGTCGGCGGCCATCAGCCCGGCGGCGTGGGTGATCTCGACGATCAGCGCGGTGGCCCACTCCGGCCGGTCGAGCAGGGTCGCGGTGCGCTTGAGGTCGCGCACGCCGAGGCCGCCGGTGCGCAGCACGCCCGGCGGTTCGGCGCTCCAGCGCTCGCACAGCTCCTCGACCGAGCGCACCAGCTCGAAGGCCTGCGCGGCGGCGGTGCGGTCGACCAGCGAGCGGTCGCGCTCGGGGCCGCCCAGCTCGGGGGGCTCGGTGGCCAGGTCGCGGTGGACCCGGCCCTCGCGCAGGTAGAGGGCGACCTCGCGGGGCAACGTGACGCTCTCGGGACCGGTGGCGGCCAGCAGGCCGCGGGCGAGCAACTGCTCGATGGGCGAGCGGGCGCTCTCGACGGTCACCTCGCGCCGGGCGTTGGGCACCCGGCCGGTGGGCGGCCCCCAGGCGAGCTGGCTGAGCGCCGCCTGGGCCTCGGCGGAGACCGCGGCGATCAGCTCGGCGGGCTCGGCGAGCGCAGCGGCCAGCCGTTCCTTGCCGGTGCCGGCCGTGCCGGGGGCGATCTCGTCGGCCATCTCGGCGAGCTGCTCGGGCGGGTGGTGACGGAAGACGTCGGCCACCGGCGGCCCCAGCCCGGCCGGGTCGTCGAGCACCGCGGCCACCCCGGGCGCCAGCATGAGCGCGTCGTCGGGGCCGTAGACCAGGGCGAGCTCCTGGAGGTACTCGATCCGCGGGTCGGCGCCCATGATCTCGGTCAGCCGGTCACGGGTCATCGGCTCGCCCAGCACGGCCAGCGTCTCGACCACGGCCAGCGCGAAGCGGTCGAGGCGGTCGAGGGTACGGCCGATCGCCGACGGGCTGGCGGCGCGCGAGGCCAGGCCGTCGAGGTGCGCGGGCACGGGAGTGATCAGTTCGGGGCGCGCGGAGACGAGCGCCCGCAACTGCGCGTCGGAGCGCCCCCGTAGCCACTCGGTGAAGGTCATCGCCCCAGGGCGGGCTTCACCCCCGGGCGAGGTAGAAACCTTCATTCACGCAATGGTATGTCGCTGTAGTTTGAGCATGTGCAGGAGAGTGCCGAGCAGTTGGTCCTCGACTATGTCGCCAGGGTGGCCGACGCCGCGCACGGCGTGCTCCGGCCGGACCAGCGCGTCGACTTCGTCAACCGGTTACGGGCCCGCATTGAGCGCGAGCGGGCGGGCAGCACCAACCCCCGGGAGGTGGCGCGGCTGCTGGCCCGGTTCGGCGAGCCGCGCGCGCAGGTCGAGCGGGAGGTGCGCCGGCTGGCCCCGGCGGCGCAGCCGGAGAACGCGGCGGCCGTGCTGATGGAGAGCTCGGGGAACACCACCCCGTTGCCGAAGGTCGACACCACCAAGTTCCCCCGCATCATCGACGACGTGCCGCCGGGCGTGGCGCGCAGCCGCCGCGAGGCCCAGCAGCGGCTCGACCGCCGTGGCCGCCGGCCCGCGCCGCTGGTGCGCTTCCGGCAGGCGGCGATGTCCACCGCCAACCCTGCCGCCACCGACGGCCGGGACGCCGTGACCATCCTGCGCGCGCACTCGCGCGAGGTGACCGCGATGGTGGTGCTCTTCGTCGCGGCGCTGCTGGTGCCGTTCAACGTCGGCGAGCTGGCCATCTTCGAGGTGCCGCTGGTGGTCTGGGCGGTCGGCGCCTTCCTGGTGCTGCTCAGCGAGACGTGGACGCTGCGCGACAAGCTGCTCGGCATCGCCGCCGCGCCGCTCACCTACCTCGTCGGCGGCGCGCTGGTCGCCGCCGCCCGGCTCGGCGGGGCCGACCAGGGGTTCGGGCGCTTCATCACGGAGTTCTGGGCCTACAGCGGGATCATGTTCATGGTCGGCACCGGTCTGGGTGTCGTACGGCTGGCCTACAAGCTGCTCGACCCGGCCTGAGGCAGCAGCCCCCTGGCCAGGCGCACCCACGCCGCCACGAACTGGTCCTTCTCCGCGTGGCCCGGCGACTCGCCCACGGTCTCCTGGAACAGCCGGTACTGCACCACCGCGCCGCCCAGCACGGCGGCGACGCCGGCCCAGTCGACGTCGGCGTCGGCGTACTCGGGCTGGGCCTTGAACCACGTGACGATCGCGTCGAACATCGGCTGCAGCAGGCCCTCCCTGACCACCGCGACCAGCTCGGGGAACTGGCTCAGGTCGCGGAAGAAGACCCGGGTCAGCTCGCTCTCCTCGCGCACCTTCGCCAGGCCGGCCTTGCACAGCCTGGCCAGCCGTACGTCGAGCTCCTCGGCCGACTCCATCAGCCGCCGGTCGGCGAGCCCCTCGGCGACCTGGGAGCTGGTGCGGAGGGCGTGCTCGTGGATGGCGGCGGCCAGCACCTCGTACTTCGACCGGAAGTGGCGGTAGAGGCCCCCGGCGCCGGGGGACAGGCCGGAGGCGGCCTCGATCTCGGCCACCGAGGTCGCCGAATAGCCCCGCTCGGCGAACAACCTCAGGGACTCGGCGATGATCCGCTCTCGTGTCGGCCTGGTCATAGTCGTCTCAGAATACTCGCCACCACCGAGCCGATGATCAGCCAGACCACGGCGGCCAGACCGTAGTCCACGAGGGTGTTCCAGAGCGGGTCCTCGATCTGGAAGAGCCCTTCGAGGCCGAGGGTGAGCGAGCCGGCGAGACGTTCGACCGTCTGGTACCAGGAGTTGGCCGGGTTGGCCGGGACGATGGTGAAGACCGCGTAGAGGACCAGCACCAGGGCGGCCGCCCGGGTGGCGAGGAGCACGAGCGAGGCGAGACCTTCGCCGAGGCGGCGGAGGAACTGGCCGGGCGGGGGCTTCGCCGGGCGGTAGGGCCTGGCGTCGGTCTGCGGTTCCAGTGAACCACTCATAAGTGCCTCCTTACCCCCGTTCCGGCAGTTCAAAGACGTCGGTGCCGTGGTGCATCCTTCATGCGTGGGGAATGTGGGATTTGATCTGGATATGACGCTGGCCGACACCCGGTCCGGCATCGCGGCCTGCTACGACGAGCTGGCGCTGCGTCTCGGCATCGAGATCGACAGCGCGGCGATCATCACGCGGCTCGGGCCGCCCCTCGAACTCGAGATGGCCAACTGGGTCGCCGCCGAGCGGGTGGCGGAGGCGGTCGAGCTGTTCCGCAGCTTCTACCCCGAGCTCGCGGTCCCGGTGACCACCGCCATGGCCGGCGCGCACGAGGCGATCGAAGCGGTCAGGGCCAGGGGCGGCAAGGTCATCGTGGTGACGGGCAAGAACCTGCGCGACGCCGTCCGGACCGTCGAGGCGCTCGGGTTCGACGTGGACGAAGTGGTCGGATCGGTTTTCGGATCCGCGAAAGGAACGGCTCTCGCACGCTTCGGCGCCGCCGCTTATGTTGGAGACCATGTGGCCGACATCGAGGCGGCGAAGGCCGGTGGCGCCGTCAGTGTGGCGGTCGCGACGGGACCGTACACGGTCGGTGAATTGCGGGAACACGGAGCGGATGTGGCGTTGCGTGATCTGAAGGAATTCACGTCCTGGTTCGACGGGTTTTACCCGGTCGCTCTCCGGGCGTGAGGGGCATAACCTACTTCCACTCAATCATTCCGACAGTCTGAACGAGGTCCCCCTGTGCCGAGTGGCAAGGTCAAGTGGTACGACGCCGACAAGGGTTTCGGCTTCCTCACCCGCGACGATGGCGGTGAGGTCTTCGTGCATTCCTCCGCGCTGCCCGCCGGCGCCCCTGCGCTCAAGCCCGGCCAGAAGGTCGAGTTCGGCGTGGCGGAGAGCCGCAGGGGACAACAGGCGCTCTCGGTCCGGATCCTTGAGCAGCCGCCCACCCTGGCCAAGCCCAAGCCCAAGGCCAAGCGGAAGAACCCCGACGAGATGGTGGTCATCGTCGAGGACCTGATCAAGCTGCTCGACGGCATCTCGGAGACCTACCGGCGGGGCAAGCATCCGGACGGCGCGCACGCCAAGAAGATCGCCCAGGTGCTCCGGGTGGTGGCGGACGACCTCGACTGACCCGCACGGCCGGCTCTAGCGGGCCAGGCCGCCGAGCTTGCGGGCCGCGGTAGCGGCGGCGTCGGCGGGCATGCGGGCGGCGAGCGCCCGCGCCCGCTCGGCGGTCTCCGGCTTGAGCGCCCCGGCCAGCGTGCCGGCCAGGCCCTCCGGCGTGGTGGTCCCGCCCACGCCCAGCTCGGCGACCCTGCGGCCCCAGTAGTGCTGGTCGTAGCTCTGCGGGACGATCACCTGCGGCGCTCCGGCCAGCGCGGCGGCCGTGGTGGTCCCCGCACCGCCGTGGTGGACCACCGCCGCCACCCGGCGGAAGAGGGCGGTTTGGTTGACCTCCTCCACGGTCAGGCGGTCGGGGCCGTCCGAGCCGGGCGTCAGGCCCGCCCAGCCCCGCAGCACGACCATCCGGCGGCCGGACTCCCGCACCGCCGCCAGCACCGCCTCGCCGGTCTCCGGCGCCAGCGCCATGCTGCCGAACCCGACGTAGACCGGCGGCTCCCCGGCGTCGAGGAACCCGGCCAGCTCCGGCGGGAGCGGCCGGGCGTCCGGCAGGAGCCAGGCGCCGCTCTGCCACACCTCCAGCTCGGCGCCCTCAGGCCACGGGCCGAGGACCGGGTCGGCCGCCAGCCAGGGCCGGTCGGTGAACAGGTGGTCTCGCACGCCCTCGACCGGCGGCAGCCCGAGCGCGGCGCGGTGACCGTTGAGCGCCGCGCCCCACATCGCGTCCCAGTGCTCGGCGTCCCGCTCCCACAGCCTGGCGGCCGGCTCGTCCTCCGCCGCGGCGTACATGGGCGTCGGCGCGGGCGGCACCAGCGGGTTGGGCAACCCGGCGGGGCAATACCCCACATAGACGTACGGCAGGCCGAGCCGCTCGGCGACCGACCGGGCGGCGAGCTGCAGGGCGGTGGCCCCGACGAGGACGTCACACCCCTCGGCGGCCTCGGGCAGCGTGGCGAACTGGGTGCTCACCGTGGCCTCGGCGAGCTGCCGCAGCTGCTCCGGCGTCGGCCTCCCCGCCGGGCGCGGGGCGGTGGCGGCGCGCCGCACCTCCGGGCCGATCGGGACGAAGCCGAAGCCCAGGCCCTCCACCCAGGCGCCGAAGTCGGGCGGCGCGCACAGCCGGGCCTCATGGCCGAGCGCGCGCAGCTCCAGTGCCAGGGCGAGCAGCGGCTGGACGTCGCCGCGGGAACCGATCGTGGACAGCAGGGCACGCATGCGGAACTCCCCGGGTGAATGGTGTCGGCCGCGGTGAATTCCGCGCCGGCCCACGATTGTGCGGGGCGTCCCGGGGCTTGTGGCAAGCCCCGGGGTGCGCTATACGGTGAAAGTGGCGGGGAAATGGTCCCCATACGGTGAAAGTGGCGGGGAAATGGTTCCCGGCTTTTCGCGCTTTGCCCTGGGCGGCGCTACAGGCCGTGCGGGCGGGTCAGCGGCTTCGTGGTGTCGATGACGTCCAGCGGGCCGCCGGTGTCGGCCGGTTCGGGCTCCTCCGGAGGCTCGGCGGCCGCTTCGCGTTCGGCCTCGACCCGGGCGTCGCGGGCGCGGATGCGGGTGCGACGCCGTACCAGCAGCCACACCAGGCCCACGCCGAGCACCACGGCCAGCACGATCATGCCCGCCCGGCCGCTCTCGGTGAGCGACAGCAGCAGCCCGACGAGACCGCCGAAGACCCACGCGACCTGCAAGAACGCCTCAACCACGCCGAAGGTGGACGAGCGCACCTCCTCGCCGATCTCCCGCTGGATGATCGCGTCACCGGCGAGCTTGCCCAGCTCCTGGGCGAAGGCGGCGGCGAAGGCGATGGCCAGGGCCCACCAGACGTTGAAGAAGACCGCGGTGACGACGGTGGTGACCAGGGCCAGGGCCGAGGTGAGCAGCACGATGAGCTGCGGCGAGTGGTTGCGCGACCAGTTGGCGGCGGCGGCGCCGATCAGGCCGCCCAGGCCGGCGGCCCCGGCGAGCAGGGCGATGAGGGTGAGCGGGGCGAACCCGGCGATCTGGTCGATCGGCACGCCGGGTGGCGGCGTCGCCGGTTTCATCCCGGGGACATTGTTCTCCTGAACCAGGAAAAGCAGGAAGAACAGCAAAAAGCCGGAAAAGATGCGAATGCCGACGTTGGCCAGCATCGATTCGGTGACCGCGGGGCCGACGTTGAGAATGGTCCGCCAGCGCACCGGCGAAGCACCCTCCTCCTCGGTCTCCGGCGAGTCCACGTGCCGCGGCAGCCGTACCGCGTAGACCCCGGTGACGATGAAGACGAGCATCGCCAGCCGCAACGTCCAGGCCGCGCCCAGCCAGGTGGCGAGGCCGGCCGCCACCGGGACCGCGGCCCCGGCGGCCACCAGGGAGAACAGCGCGACCCTGGCGTTGGCGCTGACCAGGGTGATGTCCGCGGGCAGCACGCTGGGCATGATCGCCGCCCGGGAGACGTTGTAGGCCTTCGACAACACCAGCACGCCGAGCGCCGAGGCGAAGAGCGTGACCAGGTCGTTGGGCCCGACCGCGGCGGCCATCGCGAAACAGAGCAGGCCACGGCCGAAGAGCGTGCCGGCCATCACGTACCGCCGGCCGGAGCGGAACCGGTCGAGGATCGGCCCCACGAACGGCGCCACCAGGGCGAACGGGATCATCGTGATGACCAGGTAGAGCGCCACAGAACCGCGCGCCTCACCCACCGGCAGCCCGAAGAAGATCGTCGTCGCCAGCGCCCCGGTGACCAGCGCGTCGCCGACGCTGTGCACCGCGGTGAGCTCGATCAGCCGGCCCAGCCCCGTCCGGCCCGCGCCCTGGGCATGGGTGAGCCGGCGCGTGGCCTGCCCCACCTTGCGGGCGCCGCGTGCCGTCCCCTGCGCGGCGGCCTTCGTGCCCCGCGCGGCGCCGCGGCCGGCGCGAGCCACGCCACGACCGGCGTCGGCGAGCCCTCGACCGACCCGGCGCGACACCTCTCCCGCCTTTTCCCAACCATCCGCCACGCTTAACAGTCTTACCCGGTCGCTCCGATGGGTGACAATGAAGTGTGAGCCAACCGATGACGCGGACCAGGAGCCGTGCCGCCGCACCCGATCAGGCCTGTGTCGCCGCCGTGGATCTGGCGCGTGAGGCGGCCGAGGAGCTCGCCGCGCCGAGTCCGGTCGGTGAGCACCTCGGCTACGAGGGCGAGGGCGACCGGATCGTCACCCACTATTTCGCCTGCCTCGACCGCGCCTACCGCGGCTGGCGCTGGGCCGTCACGGTGACCCGCGCCTCGCGCGCGAAGAAGGTCACCGTCAGCGAGGCGGTCCTGCTGCCCGGCACCGGCGCCCTGCTGGCGCCCCAGTGGCTGCCGTGGAGCGAGCGGCTGCTGCCCGGCGACCTCGGCGTGGGCGACCTGCTGCCGACCTCCGACGACGACGACCGGCTGGTGCCCGGTTTCACCGATCCCGGCGACGACGACACCGATCACCAGATGGTTTTCGAGTACGGCCTCGGCCGAGCCCGCGTGCTCTCGGCGGTCGGGAAGGACCGCGCCGCAAGGCGCTGGTACACCGGCGATCAAGGGCCGCACACCCCTCTCGCGCACGCCGCGCCCGCGCAGTGCTCCACCTGCGGCTTCTACTGGCCGCTCGCGGGTTCGATGAAGTCGGAGTTCGGAGTCTGCGCTAACGAGTACGCGCCCGACGACGGCAAGGTCGTCTCGGCCGACCACGGCTGCGGCGCCCACTCCGAGGCCGCGGTCATGCCGCCGCCGGTGGAGCAGGCCGTGCCGATCCTCGACGACCTGGGCTACGACCTGCTCGACGAGGGCTCGGTGGACGAGGCGGCCTCGCCCGCCGAGGAGCTCGGCCACTCCTGAGCGCTCGCCCCGCCGCCCGGCGTCTCCGCCGGGCGGCGTTCTTGACGGTGGCGGGCGCTAGCCTTTCGTCCGCGTGGCCGACCCGTGCCACCGGGCGAGAAGGAGAGTCGTGGACGTTTTCGGCACCGATCGGATGCGGGCGGCAGTGCTCGCGGCTTGGCAGGCCTCGCCTGCGCGCTTTCGTGAGGATGCCAACGCCGAGGAGGATTTCGCCCTCGGCGGCTACCGTGACCGGCTGATCGTCGAGCTGGCCCAGAACGCCGCGGACGCGGCGCTGCGCGCCGGGGTGCCCGGCGTGCTGCGGCTGGTGCTGCGCGACGGCGTGCTCACCGCGGCCAACACCGGCGAGGCCCTCGACGCCGCCGGCGTGGAGGGCCTGTCCACGCTGCGGGTCTCGGCCAAGCGCGACGACGCGGGCGCCGCCGGACGGTTCGGCGTCGGCTTCGCGGCCGTCGTGTCGGTGTCCGACGCCCCCGAGATCGGTTCCCGTGGCGCGCCGTCGGTGCGCTGGTCCCGCGCGGAGACCACCGAGCTGGTCGCGGCGAGGCCCGAGCTCGCCGGGCAGCTCGCCGACCGGGGCGGCCACGTGCCCCTGCTGCGATTGCCCTTCGCGGGCGAGCCGCTGGCCGTGCCCGACGGCTTCGACACACTTGTACGGCTGCCGCTGCGCGACGAGGCGGCGGCCACGGCGGTCCGCCGCATGCTGGCCGAGGCGAGCCCCGCGTTGCTGCTGGGCCTGCCCGCGCTCACCCGGATCGAGATCTCGCTCGACGGGGACGAGCGGGTGGTCGAGCCCGGTGACTGGGCGCTCGGCGTGGCCTCCGGCGAGTTCACCCCGGCCGAGGTGGCCGAGCTCTTCGCCGACCGGCCCACCGAGGAGCGGGCCCGCCCGTTCTGGTCGGTCCGCTGGGCCGTACCGGTGTCCGCCGAGCGCGGCGGGGAGCCGGTGCCGCTGCCGCGCAGCGTGCGGCCGGTCATCCACGCGCCGACGCCCAGCGACGAGCCGCTCGACCTGCCCGCCCTGCTGATCGCCTCCTTCCCGATGGCCACCGACCGGCGGCACGTCGCCAAGGGGCCGCTGACTGACTTCCTGGTGGAGAAGGCCGCCGACGCCTACGTGGAGCTGCTCGGCCGGTTGCCGCGCACGCCCAAGCTGCTCGACCTGGTCCCGGCGCTGATGGGCAAGGGCGAGCTCGACGCGATGATCCGGCGGGCGGTCCTGCGGCGGTTGCCGGACGTGCCGCTGCTGCCCGCGCTCTCGGGGCCGGCGCCTGCCGTACAGACGCCGACGTTCGCCGACGCCGAGCTCTACGACCCCGACGCGGAGTGGACGGTCGAGCACCCGGTGCGCGAGCGCGGCGCCGACGGGTGGGTCGTCTCCGGACGGGAGGCGGCGGTCGTGCCCGGCTCGGGAGAGCTGCTGGCGCGCATCGCGGAGATCGTGCCCGGGCTGCTGCCGGCGGGCTGGCCGGCCCGGCACCCGGCGATGATCACGCTGGGCGTCCGGCAGGTCGGCCTGGCCGACGTCATCGACCTGCTGTCCGGCGAGGTCGTCGAGGGCCGGGAGCCGGGGTGGTGGCGCGAGCTCTACGACGTGCTCCCCGGCGACGACCACGAGGCGCTGGGGGCGCTCCCGGTGCCGCTGACCGACGGGCGGCTGGTCCGCGGCCCGCGCGGCACGCTCATCCTCAGCGGGGCCGGCGGGTTCGACCTGGCGCCGCTGGGGCTGCGCATCGTGCACCCCGACGCGGCGCACCCGCTGCTGCTGCGGCTCGGCGCGGCCGAGGCGACGCCGCGCACGATCCTGGAGGACCCGCTCACCAAGGCGGCGGTGGCCGAATCCTTCGACAACCCCGACCACGAGCCGATCGCCCGCGCGGTCCTGGCCCTGGTCGACGCGGCGGCGCTCGCGCCCGGCGAGGCGCCCTGGCTGGGCGAGCTGGCGCTGCGCGGAGCCGACGGCGAGCTGTACTCGGCGGGCGACCTGCTGCTGCCGGGCGGCGCGCTGGCCGGCATCCTCGAAGAGGGGCCGCTGGCCGCCGACGAGCTCGTGGCCGAGTACGGCCCGCGGGTCCTGGCCGCCGCCGGAGTGCTCGACGGCTTCGCGGTGGTCAACGACACCGACGTGCTGCTCGACCACGACGACTGCGACCACGACCTCGACGCCGAGGACGACTGGCTCGACGAGGTGGCCGACCTGACCGGCGACCTCGACCTGCCGCCGGTGGCCGCCGAGTTCAGCGCCGTGCGCGACCTGGAACTGGTGGCCGACTGGCCGGCCGCGCTCGCCCTCCTCACCCGGCCGCCGCTGCGGGCCGCGCTCCAGCCGCTGCGCGTCGGCGGCGTCGAGGTGCCGTCCTACACCGGCTGGTGGCTGTCCGAGCACCCCGTCCTCGACGGGCGGCGCCCGCGCGAGCTGCGGCTGCCCGGCGCCGACCCGCTGCTGCACGGCTTGTACGGCGACGCCCCCGCCGGGCTCGACGACGTGGCGCTGGCGATGATCGGCGTGCGGACCACGCTGGCCGACCTGCTCGACTCGCACGGCGGCCCCGAAGAACTCCTGGAGCGGATGGCCGACCCGGCGATCGAGCTCGACCGGGCGCAACTGCGCGGCCTGTGGATCGCGCTGGCCGCGGTCGACCCCGGACGGGTCTCACCGCCCGAGCGGGTGCGGGCCGTGCTCAACGGGCGGATCGTGGTGGCCGAGGCGGAGGACGCGGTGGTCGTCGAGGCGCCCGACCTGCTGCAGCTCGTCGCCGACCGGCCGCTGGTGCTCGCGCCGTTCGACCTGGCCGAGGCGTTGTCGGAGCTGCTCGACCTGCCGCTGGCTGGGGAGCTGGCGACCGGCGAGGTGACCTCGGCGGGGGTGGAGCGGGCGGTGCCCGCGCAGGTGCGGTCGCTGTTGCCCGCGGCGCCGGACAGCTACGTCGAGCACGAGAAGTTGCTGGTCGACGGGGTGGAGTGCGCGTGGCGGTTCTTCGACGGGAAGGTGCACTGCACCGGGGTCGACGGGCTGGCTCGTGGGCTGGCCTGGGCCACCGGGCAGTGGAACGACCGGCTCGCGGTGGCGGCGCTGCTGCGTGACCCTGATGCGGTGCCGCTGCTGCTGGCGGAGGCCGACCTGAGCTGAGCTTGCTTGGTGTGTGCGACGTGAGCCCGGTCCATGGCCGGGCTCATGGCGTTTCCGGGGGCTGGTTACGGCTGGCCTGGTTTGCGGAAGCGGCGGACGAACCAGAGGCCGAACAGTCCGCCGACGATCCCGGCGACACACGTCCAGACCCACCACGAGTACTGCGGCGCGGGTGGGAAGAGCAGCAGCGCGACCAGCGCGAGCGCCCACAGACCGGTGCCGACCAGGATGGTGGTCTGGTCGTTCGTGGCGATCGGCTCAGGATCGGGATGCCATTGCTGCTTCACGGCATCAACCCTATCTCGATCCGATCACCGGACCTTTCGCTGTTTGGCCACTCCTGTCACTCTTCGCGCGTGAATACACGCCTTGACGGATTCTTTTCGATCACCGAACGCGGGTCGACCATCTCGCGGGAGGTCCGCGGCGGTCTGGCCACCTTCTTCACGATGGCCTACATCGTCGTGCTCAACTCCTTCATCCTCGGCGGGATGGCGGACAAGGACAAGCAGTTCCTGGGTGACGTGGTCACCTCCGGGGCGCAGTTCCCGATGATCGCCGCGGCGACCGCGTTCGTCGCGGGTGTGTTGACCATCGTGATGGGCCTGGTGGGCCGCGCGCCGTTCGCCGTGGCGGCGGGCCTGGGCCTCAACGCCTTCGTCGCGTTCGGCATCGCGCCCAACATGTCGTGGGAAGACGCGATGGGCCTGGTCGTGCTGGAGGGCCTGATCATCGCGGTGCTGGTGCTGACCGGCTTCCGCACCGCGGTCTTCCACGCCATCCCCCCGGCGCTCAAGACGGCGATCAGCGTGGGCATCGGCCTGTTCATCGCGCTGATCGGCTTCGTGGACGCCGGGTTCGTGCGCGCCAACGCCGCCCCGCCGCTGACGCTCGGCATCGGCGGCGCGCTCGTGAGCTGGCCGATGTTCGTCTTCGTCATCGGTGTCCTGATGACGTTCGTGCTGGTGGCGCGGAGGGTCAAGGGCGCGATCCTGATCGGCATCGTCGCCAGCACGGTCCTGGCGCTGATCGTGGAGGCGGTCGCCAAGGTCGGCGGCGCCAACGGCGGCAAGAACCCCGGCGGCTGGCAGTTGAACACGCCGACCTTCGCCGACCTGCAGATCTTCGGCATCCCGGACCTGAGCCTGCTCGGCCAGTTCAGCCTGTTCGGGGCCTTCTCCAAGATCCCGCTGCTGCTCGGCGTGCTGCTGGTCTTCACCCTGCTGATCACCGACTTCTTCGACACGATGGGCACCGTCGTGGGCGTCGGCGGCCAGGCCGGGCTGCTGCGCGAGGACGGCACGATGCCGCGGACCAGCCAGATCCTGTTCGTGGACTCGGTGGCCGCTGCGGCCGGCGGCGCGGGCTCGGTCTCGTCGAACACCACCTACGTCGAGTCGGCGGCCGGCGTCGGCGAGGGCGCGCGGACCGGTCTGGCCAGCGTCGTCACCGGTGTGCTGTTCCTGTTCGCGGTCTTCCTGTCGCCGCTGGTCAAGGTCGTGCCCTACGAGGCCGCCGCGCCCGCGCTGGTCGTGGTCGGCTTCATGATGATGACCTCGGTCAAGAACATCGACTGGGACGACTTCGAGATCGCCGTCCCGTCCTTCCTGACCATCGTGCTCATGCCGTTCACCTACTCGATCGCCAACGGCATCGGCGCCGGGTTCATCAGCTTCGTGCTGATCAAGCTCGCCCGGGGCAAGGCCCGCGAGGTGCACGGCCTGATGTGGGTGGTGGCCGCGCTGTTCGCGCTGTACTTCGCGCTGGGCCCGATCAAGATTCTGTTCGGTCTTGACTAGGTAAGGCAGGCCCTACCGAAATTCCGGGTGCGCGCGGGGTTACGGAGGACGCCGGAAGATCGCGACACTTGGGCGGTGTCTACCACCACTGGCAGTGACTTCGCCCACCTGTCGAGGATGATCAAGGACGCCGGTCTGCTTGACCGGCGTCCTGTCTATTACCTCCTCCGGCTCGCCCTCGTCACCGTGGCTTTCGCCGGTGGCTGGCTGCTGTTCGTGTCCGTCGGCGACTCCTGGTGGCAACTCGCCGTCGCCGTCTTCCTCGCCGTCGTCTTCGCCCAGGTCGCGCTGGTCGCGCACGATCTGGCGCACCGCCAGGTGTTCCGGTCGCGGAGCAGTTCGGCCGTCGCCGGCCGGATCGCCGGGAACCTGGGCATCGGGATGAGCTACGGGTGGTGGATGGAGAAGCACAACCGCCACCACGCCAACCCCAACCACGAGGACCACGACCCGGACGTCGACCCGTCGCTGCTGGTCTGGTCGGAGGAGCAGGCGTCGCGGGCGACCGGGCTGTCGCGCTTCATCGCCCGGCGCGAGGCCTGGCTGTTCTTCCCGCTGCTCACCCTGGAGGCCTGGAACCTGCACGTCTCCGGGCTGCGCAGCCTGCGGACCATCCGCGGGCGCGTCCTGGAGGGCGCGCTCCTGCTCGCCCACTTCGCCTGGTTCTTCGGGCTGATCTTCGCCACGTTGCCGGTGGGCAAGGCGATCGTCTTCGTGCTGCTGCACCAGGCGGTCTTCGGGGTCTACCTCGGGTGCACCTTCGCGCCCAACCACAAGGGCATGCCGGTGCTCACCGCCGAGGACGAGCTCGACTATCTGCGCAAGCAGGTGCTGACCTCGCGCAACGTGCGGGGCGGGGTGGCGATCGACGTGCTGCTGGGCGGGCTCAACTACCAGATCGAGCACCATCTGTTCCCGAACATGCCCACGCCCAACCTGCGCCGGGCTCAGCCGATCGTGCGGGACTACTGCGCTTCGCTGGGCGTGCCGTACGCGGAGGCGGGGCTGATCGAGTCGTACGGCATCGCGTTGCGGCACATGCACCGGATCGGGGCCGAGCTCAGGGCGTCTTGAGCTGCTCCGCCGTACACCCTGAGCAGGCCCGGAGAGCGGGCATCATGGAAGGGCCCCGGAATCGGGGCCCTTCGCCGTGACGGATCTCACACCGGGCGGGGTATCACATGGTGAGACATGTCCGTATTTGAAGGGGAATATACGTGCGCTTTGTGATAGTTAGCAAGGGTAATGAATCATGCTAACGAATCCTCCAAAGTTGGACCTGCGCAGCGACGCGGGCCTGGCCTCGGTCCTGCGCGTGTCGCTGGCAAGGCTGACCAGGCGACTTCGACGACAAGCAGCGGCACACTCCCTGACGCCCACCCAGTTCGCGACGCTCGCCGCCGTGGAACGCCACCCCGGGATCTCACCCGGCGAGCTGGCCGACCTCGAGAAGGTGCAGCCGCCGTCGATGACACGGGTGATCGCGTGGCTCGAGGAGCGCGGATTGGTCGCGCGCACACCGCACCCCAGCGACCGGCGCCAGGTGACCGTGAACGTGACCGAGTCGGGCGAGGCGCTCCTGAAGGAGGAGCGTCGGCGGAAGGAAGCCTGGCTGACACAACGGCTGAAGGAGCTGACTCCGGAGGAGCGGGCAGTGCTACGGCAGGCCGCCCCGATTCTGGAGAAGCTCAGCAAGATCTAGGGGAACATACCCGGACCGGGATGTTCCGGTCGCTCCGTATCCACAACTACCGGCTCTTCGCCATGGGCGGCGTCGTCTCGAACGTCGGCGGCTGGATGCAGCGCACCGCCCAGGACCTGCTGGTGCTCCAGTTGACCGGGGGCAGCGGGGCGGCGCTCGGCGTCGCCACGGCGCTGCAGTTCGCCCCCATATTGCTCTTCGGCATGTTCGGCGGCGTGCTGGCCGACCGCTACCCCAAGCGGCCGTTGCTGGTCACCGCCCAGGCGCTCATGGCGGTGCTCGCCCTGGCCATGGGCGTGCTCACCGTCACCGGCGCGGTGCAGGTGTGGCACGTCTTCGTGATGGCGTTCGCGCTCGGCCTGATCTCCTGCGTGGAGGTGCCGACGCGGCAGACCTTCGTGGTCGAGATGGTCGGACGCAAGGACCTGCCGAACGCGATCGCGCTGAACGCCTCCAGCTTCAACCTGGCCCGCGTGGTCGGCCCGGCGGTGGCCGGACTGCTCATCCACGCCCTGGGGACCGGGCCGATCTTCCTGCTCAACGCGATCTCGTTCGCCGCGGTGATCTCCAGCCTGTTGCTGATGCGCAAGGCCGAGCTGAACCCAGCCGAACCCGTGCCGCGGGCCAAGGGGCAGTTGCGAGAAGGCTTCCGCTACGTCCTGCGAAATCAGGACCTCCTCATGCCGGTGCTGCTGGTCGGCTTCGTGTCGATGTTCGCGCAGTCGTTCTCCATGTCGATCGCGCTGATGGCCACCGAGGTCTTCGCCGCGGGCGCCTCCTCCTTCGGCCTGGCCTCCAGCATGTTCGCGGTCGGCGCGCTCGGCGGCGCGCTCCTGGCCGCGCGGCGGGCCCGGCCCAGCAAGAAGCTGCTGGTCGCCGGGGCGCTCAGCTTCGGCCTCTTCCAGATCGCGACGGGCATTGCTCCCTTCTACCCCCTGTATCTCCTGCTACTCGTGCCCACCGGAATCGCACTGATCACGGTGAACACGGCCGCCAACGCGAGTGTCCAGCTCGCCACCTCGGCCGAGATGCGAGGCCGGGTCATGGGCATCTACCTGCTGGTCTTCACCGGCGGAGCCCCGCTGGGCGCACCGCTGATCGGCTGGCTGTCCGACCTCGGCGGCCCGCGGATGGGCGTGGCCCTGGCCGGTGCGCTGGTCGTGGCAGGCACCGGGCTGGCCGTCCTGCTCAGCCGGGTGATCGGCGCGCGCGTCCAGCGCGCAGAATTGACCGATGAGACTCTTCGCGGCGCTGTTGCCGCCGGATGAGGTGCTCGACGAGATCGAGCGGGCGATCGCGCCGCACGTGGGCGAGGTGCCCGGTCTGCGCTGGCCGGACCGGGCGACCTGGCACATCACCCTCGCCTTCTACGGCGAGGTGCCCGACGCGGTCGTGCCCGATCTGCGGGTACGGCTGGCGCGGGCCGTACACCGGCATGCCGCCCTGGACCTGGCCTTCACCGGGTTCGGGGCGTTCGGCAGCGCGCGGCGGGCCCGGGTGTTCTGGGCCGGGGTCAGCGGCGACTCGGCGGAACGGCTGAGCGACTCGGTCAAGGCCGCCGGACGCCGGGCCGGAGTGCCGCTGACCGACACCAAGCGCTTCCACCCGCACCTGACCCTCGCCAGGGCCAGGGACGAGCAGGACCTGCGCCCGCTGGTCGAGTCGCTGGCGGGCTTTCGCGGCTCGACCTGGCGGGCGGCTGAGGTGCACCTCATGCGCAGCGTGCTGGGACCGCCGCTGGAGTACCGGTCACTGGCCTCCTGGGCGCTCGGCTGAGCCTTTTGGTAGCTGGGTCACCTGGTTGTGCGGGCTTCGGCATCCCGGGGGCTCGGCTAGGCTCCAGGGCGTGGATCGTCCTCGCCTCTGGCTGCTGCCCATCGTGCTCGGCCTGCTCCTTGTGATCGTCGTGGTCGGCGCGCTGCTGCAGTGACCTACCAGGCGTAGTCCTCCGGCGCGGTGCGGTGACCAGGGAAGATCTCGTCGAGGCGGGCCAGCGCCTGCTCGTCCAGGTCGATCTCCAGGGTCCGCATGCTGCCGTCGAGCTGCTCGATGGTCCGCGGCCCGATGATCGGTGAGACCACCGCGCGCTGCCGGAGCAGCCACGCCAGGGCGACGTCCGCGGGCTGCTCGCCCAGCTCGTCACAGAACTTCTCGTATGCCTCGATCTTGTCGCGGTGCTTGTCGAGCTCCTTGACCATGTGCTCGCTCGCCGAACGGCCCTTGTCGATCTTGCGCAGCACGCCGCCCAGCAGGCCGCCCGCCAGCGGGCTCCACGGGATCACGCCGATGCCGAGGTCCTCGGCGGCGGGCAGCACCTCCAGCTCGACCTTGCGGGTGAGCAGGTTGTAGTGGGACTGCTCGCTGACGATGCCGAACATGCCGCGCTTCTCCGCGACGTTCTGCGACTTGACGAGGTGCCAGCCGGCGTAGTTCGAGGTGCCGACGTAGAGGATCTTGCCCTGCTGGCGCAGGACCTCCATCGCCTCCCAGAACTCCTCGAACGGCGTGCTCCGGTCGATGTGGTGGGCCTGGTAGACGTCGATGTAGTCGGTCTGCAGCCGCTTGAGCGAGGCGTCGGCCGCGCGGCGGATGTGCAGGGCCGACTGCAGGTTGTCGTTGGGCCAGTCACTCATCCGGCCGTGGAACTTGGTGGCCAGGACGGTCTTCTCGCGCCGCCCGCCGCCCTGGGCGAACCAGCGGCCGACGATCTGCTCGGTGACGCCCTCGCCGGTCTTCCAGCCGTAGACGTCGGCCGAGTCGAAGAAGTTGAGACCCAGCTCGTGGGCCCGGTCCATGATCGCGAAGGAGTCCTCCTCCGTGGTCTGCGGACCGAAGTTCATGGTGCCGAGGCAGAGGGGGCTGACCTTGAGCCCGCTTCGTCCTAGGTTCACATAGTCCATGCGGTCAACCCTAAAGACCTGGAGTGCACTCCAGGCCAGAGGCCGTTTCCGAGCGACCGCCAGAGGCCGTTCTTGGTAGACCGAGAGTGGCCCGACGGGAGATCTGGAAGTTGCCCGGCGGGTTTCGCTGTTCCATGAGCTCGTTCCGGAAACTGTCGGTGCCGTCTGATGCACTGTCCCGCGTGCCCCGCCCCCAGCCCACGCCTGCGCTGCCCGACGGCCCTCAACCCACGGCTGCGTTGGTCCGCGGCGCTCAGTCCACGCCTGAGCTGTCCCGCGGGTCCCAGCCCACGCCTGGGCCGCCTCGTGGGCCCCACCGCACGCTGATCAGCGCGGCAGTCCCGATCTTCCTGTCCATGATCACCAGCCTGGTCGGCGTGCTGATCGGCACCGCAGTCCTGGGCCACCACGCCACCGCCGCACTGGTCGCCTTCGCGCTCTCCCAAGCGGTCCTCAACCCCGCCACCGCCGCCGTGGCCGGCGCCCTGCGCGGCATGTCGCCCTTCCTCGCCCCCCACCGCGGCAACCCGGCCGCCGCCCTCCCGGTGCTGCGGGACGCGCGCTGGCTGGCACTCTCCCTCGGTACGGCAGGCGCCGTGGTCGTGGCGTGCACCCCGCTCATCGCCCGGGCGTCCGGCGCACCCGCCGAGGTGCTCGCCGAACTCGGCGCACTGCCCTGGTGGCTGGCGGCCTACATCGCCGTCTTCGCGGCCAGCGGCGGGGCCGGGGCGGCACTCATCGCGCTCGGACGCAGCCGCCCGGTCTTCTGGGCCTCGCTGGCGGCGACCATCACCGAGGTGGTGCTCGCCCTGGTGCTCGTGCCCGTGCTGGGGTTGCCCGGGATGGGACTGGCCTTCCTCGCCTCCGCCCTGGTCAGCACCCAGGTCGCCGGCTTCTTCCTGCGCCGCGTGCCCGGCCTGGAGTCCTACTCCGCCTGGCCCGGCCGCCCCCGGACCGCCGAGATCCTGCGGATGGCCCGGGTCGGCCTCCCCATGGCCGGCACCACGCTGGTCAAGTTCGCCGCCCTGGCCGTCGTCACCTACGCAGCCGCCCGTACCGGGGTGGCCGGTGCGGCGGCGCATGCCGTGCTCAGCTCGACGATCGGGTTCCTGTTCCTGGGCGCTTTGGCGGTGGCCATGGCCTCCATGCCCGAGGTCGCCCGCGCCCAGACCGTCGCCGAAGCCCGCCGCGTCACCCGCGCCGCCCTCACCGTCGGCGGTGGGGTTGCCTTGGTGGGGGCCGTGGCGGTGCTCCTCTTCCAGGACGCGATCTTCGGCCTGCTCACACCTGACCCGGCGGTGCGCGGCGTGGCGGCTTCCCTGGTGGGGCTGCTCGTCCTGGCCTCACTGGCTGATGCTGTGCAGATGGTCATGGGATTCGGCCTCAGCGGCCTCAAGCGCTCCTGGTGGAGCTTGGCCAGCTTTGCCGGGTCTTACGGGGTTCTGGTGCTGGCCATCCATCCGGTGGTGTCGACCTGGGGGTTGGCTGGGATCTGGTGGGCCATGCTGGCCAACGGGGTGGTTTTGATCGGTCTGCAGAGCTACGGCTTCCACCGATTCAGCGGCCGCCTCGAAACCACCCCGCCCCCGACCACCACCCCTTCCACCTCCGCCACCAGCCCGACTCCACACTGAGCCCGCGACTCCACACTGAGCCCGGCCGATCCCACACTGAGCCCGGCCGATCCCGTGCTGAGCCCGGCCGGTCCCGTGCTGAACCAGTCGTTCCTTGCGCTGACCCGGTCGTTCCTGCGCTGAGCCCCAAGCCCGCGCAGGCACCTCGTCCATTCCTCCCTCGGCCGCCGGGCGGCCCG
Source organism: Nonomuraea sp. NPDC050310 (assembly GCF_040655795.1). Classification (NCBI taxonomy): domain Bacteria; kingdom Bacillati; phylum Actinomycetota; class Actinomycetes; order Streptosporangiales; family Streptosporangiaceae; genus Nonomuraea; species Nonomuraea sp. NPDC050310. Next base: position 79,411 of record NZ_JBFAKP010000004.1, read on the forward strand.
CGCTGAGCTCGGCTGAACTCGCGTTGGGCCCCTGGCCCCGCACGGCCACCTCGACTGCTCCCTCCCCTCAGCAGGGCCGATCCCGCGCTGAGGCCAGCCCGCTCAGCCACCTCGGCCCGCGCAGCAACCTCTCCTCCCGGCTACCTGGTCCGCTCAGTTGCCTTGGCCCTCCTCCCGCTCCACGTAGCCCGGTTCATTCCGCGTGAGTCCGGCTCGCCGGATCACCTTCCCCCGAGCCCCCTCGCTGTGCCCCGCCCTTCTCCTCCCGAGGCCCCGACGGCGGGGGCTGGATTGGACTTCGGTTGGTGCGTGCTGGCTCGGTGCTCTCAGTGCAGAGGTGGAGGTGGGCGGAGGCGGAGGAGGGTGAGGTTGGGCGCGGCGGAGCCACGGGGGCGGGTCGGGGGTCGGGCGGGGTGGAGCTTCGAGGGCGAGTGGGGTGGAGCTTCGAGGGCGAGTGGGGTGGAGCTTCGAGGGCGAGTGGGGTGGAGCTTCGAGGGCGGGCGGGGTTAAGGGGTTGGGGGTTGGGCGTCGTGGGCGAGGATGGCGAGTTGGATGCGGTTGACCATGCCGAGCTTGGTCAAGGCGCTGGAGATGTGGGCCTTGACGGCGCCGACCGAGAGGTGGAGGCGGTCGGCGATCTCGCTGTTGGAGATGCCCTCGGCCACCGCCTGGGCGACCTCGCGTTCGCGGGGGGACAGGAGGGACAGGCGGGCGCTGGCCTGGGCGGTGCGGTGGTCGCGGGTGGCGTCCCGGGTGACGTGCGAGATGAGGGTACGGGTGACGCCGGGGGACAGGACCGGCTCGCCGGCGGCGGCTTGCCGTACCGCACGGACGATCTGGTCGGGCGGGGTGTGCTTGACGAGGAAACCGGCGGCACCCGCGCGGAGGGCGGCCAGGACGGTGGCGTCGCCGTCGAAGGTGGTCAACACGATGACCTCGGGGCGGTGGCCTTGGCGGGTGGTTACGGCTCGGGTGGCGGAGATGCCGTCGAGGTACGGCATGCGGACGTCCATGAGGATCACGTCGGGGGTGAGGCGGTCGACGGCGTCCATGACGTCGGCGCCGTCGGCGGCGTCGCCGACGACCTCGATGTCGGGGTCGCCGCGCAACATCAGGCGGAGGCCTGCGCAGACCAACGGGTCGTCGTCGACGAGCAGGACCCGGATGACGTCGGCCATGGTCACAACGTAGCTCGGTGGGGGCGGGTGTGGGGGTGCCGTCTCTATGGAGCTTCGGGCCGATGGGGGGTGGGTGGGCCATCTCGCCCGGCCACCTGGCGTTCCCCCGCCCACCTGACGTTCGCAGGCCCACCTGACGTTCGCAGGCCCACCTGGCGTTCGCAGGCCCACCTGGCGTTCGCAGGCCACCTGGCGTTCGCAGGCCCACTTGGCGTTCGCAGGCCCTCCTGGCTCTGCCCCGCCCACCTAGCCCTGCTCCGCCGCCCTCATTCTCCGGCCGAATCCCGCCCCCCACCTGGCCCGTCCCTCTGGCCATCGGTCTTCCCGCCGCCCCACCTGGCGGCCCGTACCCTAAGCACCGATCAGCCCGCCGCCTCCACTTGAGCCCGCCCCCTGATCACCGATCAGCCCCGCCACCCCACCTGGCCCGCCGTGGGGTGGCGGGGGTCAGGGGGTGTGGGTGGGGAGGTGGGCGGTGAGGTGGAAGGTGCCGTTGGTGTGGCCGTGGGTGAGGGTGCCGCCTTCCAGGGTGACGCGTTCGGTGAGGCCGACCAATCCGTAGCCGCCGTTGGCTGCGGCGGGGTGGGGGCTGGGGTTGGTGATGTGGACGGTGAGGGCTGGGCCTGGGGTGATGGTGACGTGGACCGGCGCGCCGGGGGCGTGTTTGCGGGCGTTGGTGAGGCCCTCCTGGACGACCCGGTAGATGGCCCGTTCGAGCTGGGGGCGGAGACCGTCGAGGGTGGTGGGGCAGTCCAAGGTGACGGGCTGGCCTGCGGCGGAGGCGTCGGCGACAAGCGCGGGAAGGTCGGCCAGGCGGGGGTACACGGGTGGGCCGGTCAAGGGGCGGGGTGCGGGAGCTTCGGCCGGGTGGGGAGATGTGGGAGTGGCGGTCAGGTGGCGGTGTGCGGGAGGGGCGGTTGGGGGGAGGGTGGGCAGGGTCGGGTGAGGGGGGAGGGTGGGGGTGTCGTCACGGAGGATGGAGAGGACCTGGCCCAGCTCGTCCAAGGCCAGGCGGGCGTTGTCGTGGATGACGCGGACGGCGGCGTCGACCTCGGTGGGTTCGAGGGCGGGTGCCTGGCCGGCGCCGGCGCGAGCCGTACGGTAGGCAAGGGCACCGGCGTGCACGGAGAGCAGCGAGATGCGGTGGGCGAGGACGTCGTGCATCTCGCGGGCAAGGCGGGTGCGTTCGGCACGGCGGGTGTCGGCGAGACGGGCTCGGTGCTCACGCTCACGGACCTCGGCCTCACGGCGCAGGTCGATCAGGACGAGGCGGCGGCTGCGCACGATGAACCCGGCGCAGAGCGGGCCGACGAACAGCAGCGCGGTCCAGAGGATGATCGTGATGCGGCTCATGCCGGGCGGGTCGGCGAAGAGGGCGTAGTAGCTGACGCCGAGCAGGTGGAGGGCGGCGACGGCGACGGCGCGGGTCCAGGGCTGGTGCACGGCGAGGGTGAAGACGGCGACCATGGCCGCCCCGAGCGCGGCGCCGGAGAGGAACAGCGCGGGCAGGAGCAGCAGCGCGACCGCGACGGGGTACCGGCGGCGGGCCCAGACGGCCAGGCAGGCGAGCGCGCCGACCCAGGGGTTGATCGCGATCATCCACTCGGGGACGAAGTCGACGCCGGCGGGCGGGTAGCCGATGACGCCGTCGAACCACATGGCGACGGCGAAGGCGAAGAGGGCGGCGTCGGAAGCCCAGTCCCGTGGCGTCCGGCGGCGGCGGCCGGGCACGAGTTCGCCGGGCATGAGCCAGTAGGGCGCCTGGACGGGCTGGTGCCGGGGGGTCATACCGCCGAGCCTACGTTCGCCGGGCCAGGCGCACTCTGGCCGATCGGCCAGGGGTGGTGGCCGGTGGACCAGTGCGCGGCGCGGGCCGTACGGCGTGCACTGGTGGCATGACACAGGTGGTCCTGGCCTGCGAGGGCCTGAGCAAGCGGTTCGGGGATCGGGTGGCGGTGGCGGAGCTGTCGTTCACCATCGCCGAGGGGGAGACGTACGGGCTGCTCGGCCCGAACGGGGCGGGGAAGACCACGGCGATCTCGATGATCGTCGGCATCATGCGGCCGGACGCGGGCGTGGTGCGGGTGGACGGGGTGGTGCATTCGGTGCGCAACACCGCGGTGAAGGCGGTGATCGGCTATGTGCCGCAGGAGCTGGGGTGTTACCCGGAGCTGAGCGCGCGGGAGAACCTGCGCTTCTTCGCCCGGCTGTACGGCTTGCGCGGCCGGAGCCGGGTGGAGGAGGTGCTGCGCGTGGTCGGCCTGGAGGCCAGGGCGGACGAGCCGGTGTCGGGCTTCTCCGGCGGCATGGCCAGGCGGCTGAACATCGGCATCGGCCTGCTGAACCACCCCCGGCTGCTGGTGCTGGACGAGCCGACCGCCGGGGTGGATCCGCAGAGCCGCAACGCCATCCTCGACAGCGTCGGCCGGCTGGCCGGGGAGGGGGTGGCGGTGTTGTACACGACGCACTATCTGGAGGAGGCCGAGCGGTTGTGCGATCGGGTCGGCATCCTCGACGAGGGCCGGCTGCGGGCGGAGGGCACGAAGGAGGAGCTCACCGGCCTGGTCGGCGAGCCCGATCTGGAGTCGGTGTTCCTGCAGCTCACCGGGCGGGAGTTGCGGGACTGATGGGGACGATCCTGCTCAAGGACCTGCGCCAGCAGACGCGGGAGGGCACGGTCGTGCTGTTCGGGCTGGTGCTGCCGCTGGTGCTGGCGTTCGTGCTCGGCCTGGCGCTGGGCGACCAGCCGGCGGGGCCGGGGTTCGATCTGACCACGCGGCTGGCGGCCGGTTCGTCGGTGTTCTTCCTGTTCTTCGTCGTCTCCGGGATGACCGGGTTGCTGCGCGAGCGCCATCTCGGCACGCTGCCGCGGCTGCTGGCCGCGCCGGTCGGGGACGCGGCGATCCTCGGCGCGAAGCTGGTCGCGGGGGTGCTGCTCGGCCTGCTGAGCATGACCGCGCTGGTGCTGATCACCACCTTCCTGTACGGCGCGCGCTGGGGCCCGCCGCTGCAGGTGGCCGCCCTGGTGTCCGCGACCGTGCTGGCCGCGTCCGGGTTGTCGGCGGCGGTGGCGGCCTTCGCCAGGACGGCGGAGCAGGCGGTGAACCAGCAGGGCGCGCTCGCGGTGGTGCTCGGCCTGACCGGCGGCGCGTTGTTCCCGCTGCCCCGGACCGGCTGGGTGGAGTGGGTCAGCCTGCTGGCCCCGCACCACTGGTTCCTGCGGGGCCTGGAGGAGGGCGAGCCGGCGCTGCCGGTGGCGGTGTTGCTGGGAATGGCGCTGGTGACCGGGGCGGTCGCGGTGGCGAGAGCGGGAAGGACGTTGCGGCCATGAAGGTGTGGGCGATCGCGCTGGTGGAGCTGCGCCGGGCGGTGAAGGAGCGCAGCAACCTGTTCTACATGGGGCTGATGCCGCTGCTGCTGGTGTACCTGCTGGGCTCGGTCTTCGGCGACCGGACCCGGGCCGAGCCGCCGGAGCACGTCACGGCGCCGGCGATGGTGTTGATGTTCGTCTTCTTCATGTCGCTGATCGTGGCGATCAACCTGGCGGCGAGCTTCGAGTCGGGGGTGTTGTACCGGGTCTACGCCGGTCCGGTCCCGGCGGGGGCGATCGTGCTGGGGCAGGCGCTCGGGCGGGTGCTGATCGCGCTGGCTCAGGCGCTGATCATCATCGCCGGTTCGGCGGCGCTCTACGGGGTGCGGTGGGGCGATCCGCTGGGGGTGGCGGCGTTGACCGTGCTGTTCGTGCTGGTGGGGGCGGGGGCCGCGCTGGTGCTCGGGTCGGTGCTGCGGCAGCAGGGGCCGGTGTTCGCGGTCGCGATGATCGTCGGGCTGAGCCTGCCGACGCTGGGCGGCAGCCTGGCGCCGCCGCTGGAGCACATGGACCAGCCGTTGCGCACCTTCGCGCACTTGACGCCGCACGCGTGGGGGCATCTGGGGTTCGGGGCGCTTCGGGCGCCGGGGGCGTCGGTGCTCGACATTCTGCCGAGCCTGGGGGTGCTGGCTGCTTATGCGCTGGTGTTGCTCGGCGTGGGGATGTGGGCCTTTCATCGGCGGCTGGCCAGGGTTTAGGACATTTGTCGTGCCGCGCCGGGGATTCTTGGATCTGCCGGGCCGTACCGGCTGGTTCCTAAGGTCGAGGGCATGAGAGCGATGAGTGGATCGTGGTCGTGCCGTGTCCGGCTTCCGGCGCGCACGGCCTAGGTTGGTGCGGTGAGCGCTTGGCTCGAACCGCCGGACGGCCGGCCGTACCACGCCCTCGACCTGCGGCGGCTCAGCCCGTTCTGCCTGATGGTGGCCGGGCCGGTGTGGAGCACCGTCGAGGGGCACTACCGGCCCGTCTGGCTGGCGTGGACGGTCGCGGTGCTCGGCGCGGGGCTCTTCGTGGCGGTGGTGCTGCTGGCCGCCCGTGGCCGGGGGAGGGCGGCGTGGCTGCCGTTGGCCGCTCTCGGCGCGCTGTCGGCCGCGGCCTGCCTGGGCTGGGGTGCTGACTGGTTCTACCTCTTCCCGCTGGTCGGCCTGGGGTGCGGCGCCGCGCTCACCGGCCGGGCGGTGCCGCGGGTGCTGCTCGCCTGCACGGCCTTGGTCGCCCTGCTGAGCTGGCGCGACGGGGCCGGGATCGGGGAGATCATGGCTTTCGCCTGGGGCACCTTCGGCGCGGGCGCGGTGCTCGCCGCCTTCCTGCACCTGCACGCGCTCATCGGCGAGCTGGCCAGGACCAGGGAGAAGCTGGCTCGTGCGGCGGTGGCCGAGGAGCGGCTGCGCTTCTCCCGCGACCTGCACGACCTGCTCGGGCACACGCTCTCGGTCATGGTCGTCAAGGCCGAGGCCGTCCGCCGGCTCGCCCCGCGCGACCCCGAGGCCGCCGCCGGGCAGGCGGGGGACATCGAGGTTCTGGGGCGGGAGGCGCTCACCCAGGTCAGGGCGGCCGTCACCGGGTACCGCGGGCGGGGGCTGGCGGCGGAGTTGGACTCCGCGCGGGTGGCGCTGGCCGACGCCGGTGTCGCGCTCGCCGTGGAGGTGGCCGAGGTACGGCTCGCGCCGGAGACCGACGCGTTGTACGGCTGGGCCGTACGGGAGGGGACCACCAACGTGATCCGGCACAGCCGGGCTAGCACCTGCGAGATCAGCCTCGCGGGCGGAGAGGACGGCACCGTGCTGGAGATCCGGGACGACGGCAGCGCCCAGACGGCACCGGCCGGCGGTGCTCATGGGCATGGGTTGCGCGGGCTTGACGAGCGGGTCGCCGCGGCCGGCGGGACGATGAGTGCGGGGCCGCGGCCGGGTGGCGGGTTCGTGTTGCGGATCGAGCTGCCGTGATCCGGGTGCTGCTCGCCGAGGACCAGGGCATGATGCGCGACGCCCTGGCCCTGCTGCTCGGCCTGGAGCCGGACTTGGAGATCGTCGCCCGGGTGGGCGCGGGGGACGAGGTGCTCGCGGCGGCCCTGGAGGCCAGGCCGGACGTGGCGTTGCTGGACATCGAGATGCCCGGCCGGAGCGGTCTGGAGGTGGCCGCCGAGCTGCGGGAGGCCCTGCCCGCCTGCCGGGTGCTGATCCTGACCACCTTCGGGCGGCCCGGGTACCTGCGCCGGGCCATGGAGGCGGGAGCGGCCGGATTCCTGGTCAAGGACGGTCCGGTGGAGGAACTGGCGGCGGCGATCCGGCGGGTGCTGGCCGGGGAGAAGGTCGTCGACCCGGCCCTGGCCGCGGCGGCGTTGAGCGCGGGGGCCAGCCCGCTGACCGACCGCGAGCGCGACGTGCTGGCCGCCGCGGCGGACGGGGCGACGGTGGCCGACATCGCGGCGCGGCTGCACCTCTCGGAGAGCACCGTGCGTAACTACCTGTCGGCGGCGATCACCAAGACCGGCACCCGCAACCGCATCGAGGCCGCCCGCACCGCCCGGCAGCACGGCTGGCTGTAGGCGTCCCCTGGTCCGTTCCGGCTGCGCGGCTGGTTGGAAGGGCTTTTGGCGGTCCGCTCCGCGGATCGGTGCACATCCCATCGGTGATCAGTGGGCATGATGGCGGGATGGGGGATGTCCTGATTCGGGTGCTTGCCGCTGTCGTCCTGGTCTGTCTGACGCCGGCCGCGGCCTGGGCGGCCGAGCCGGACGAGGCGGGTGAGCGGCTGTTCACCTTCCGGGACGACCGGATCACCGAGTCGAGCGGGCTGGCGCTCTCGCCGACCCACGAAGGCGTCTACTACACGCACAACGACAGCGCCGCCGCGCCGGAGTTCTTCGCGGTGGACGGGCGTGGGCGGACGAAGGCGGTCTTCCGGGTGCGCGGGGCGATGGCCAGGGACTGGGAGGCGATGGCGGCCTCGACCGACCCGGCCACGGGGCGCGGGGTGTTGTGGTTCGGCGACATCGGCGACAACCAAGGGCTCTGGCAGGACATTTCGGTGTATCGGGTGGCTGAGCCGTCGGTGGTGCGCAGTACGACCCTTCCGGCGGTGCGTTACCGGTTCCGGTACGAGGACGGGCCGCGGAACGCCGAGGGGATCATGGTGCATCCGCGTACGGGGCGGCTGTACGTGGTGACGAAGGAGTTCTCGGGGGCGGTCTACGCGGCGCCCAAGCGGTTGCGGACCGATCGGGTGAACGTCCTGCGGCGGGTGGCGGCCGCGCCGCTGATGGCGACCGACGCCGCGTACGCGCCGGACGGGGAGAGCTATGTGGTCCGGACGTACTTCTCCGCCACGCTCTTCCGGGCCGATGGCGAGATGATCACGCGGGTCTCGATGCCGGAGCTGCAGCAGGCCGAGTCGGTGGCGTTCACCCGGGACGGGCGGGCTTTGCTGACCGGGAGCGAAGGGGTGGACAGCCCTGTGCATCGGGTGCCGTTGCCGGATCGGGTGCTGGCTTCGGGGGCTGAGGAGGAGCCGTCGGGGGAGGCTTCGCCGGAGCGGCCGAGCGGGCAGGCCTCCCGGGCGGCGGCCGCTGAGGCGTCGGACGGGTCGGGGGCCGCGCTGTCGATCGGGGATGTGCTGCTCTGGCTGGCCGCGGCGGCTGGAGCGGTCGGGGTGATCGTCTTTCTGGCTCGGCGGACGCGGTGAGGGTACTCGGGCGGAGTTGAGTACCTCTGCTCAAGCGGTCTGCAATCAGGTCGCGGGAGGGTGGGGGCATGCACGCGCGAAAGCTGATTTGTCCGGACTGTGGGGTGGGGTTGCCGCCCGGTGGCGTTTCGGCCTGCCCGAACTGCGGGTTGCCGCTCAGTGGGCCGGTCGCGGCGGAGCTCTGGCAGGTGGACGCGGCTTTGGCGGACCTGCGGGGGCGGCGGAACCAACTGCTCGGGCTGTTGCGGGCCGAACGTGACCGTCTGGCCAAGGAAGCCCCGCCGTTGACCCCGGCCGCCGCCGCGGGAGCTCCGGTGGTCCCCGGGGTTCCGGTGGGTGCGGGGATCCCGGCTGTCGCGCTGCCGGTGGGCGTCGGTGCGGGTCCCGGTGGCGTAGGGTCCGGCGGTGCGGGTGCCGGTGGCTTCCAGCAGGGCGTCGGGCAGGGCGTTGACCAGGATCGGGGGGAGGTGTCGCGGCGGGGGGCGCAGAACCTGCTGCTGATCCTGGGCGGCCTGCTGATGGCGGTGGCGGCGATCATCTTCACCGTCGTGAGCTGGGGCCACATCGGGCTCGCCGGGCGCGCGGCGATCATGGGTGGCTTCACCGCCGTGACGCTGGCCGCCCCGGTGGTGCTCCTGAAGCGCCACCTGACCGCCACCGCCGAGACGATCGGCGTGCTGGGCCTGGCCCTGCTGCTCCTGGACGGGTACGCCGCCCGCCGCGTCGGCCTGCTGCCCGACCTGCGGCCGGAGGTCTACGCGGCCCTGCTGGTCGCGGTGGCCGCGCTGGCGGCGGCGGTGTACGCGAGAGTGCTCCCGCTCCGCGCCCCGGCGCTGATCGCGATCGTGCTGGCCCAGGTCCCGCTCCCGCTGGCGGCCATGCATCCCGCCGGCGACACCCTGTACGCCGCGCTGGCCGCCACCGCGGTGCTCGACGCGCTGATCTGGTTCGCGCTCGCCCGCCGCGGCACGGGCTGGCGGGCGCGCGAGGTGACGACGATGGTGTGCCTCATCCTGATGTGGGGCGCCGCGCTGCTGTTCGGCCTGTTCTCGGCCCTGCTGGCCGAATGGCTCGACTACTCCCTGCCGCGCGCCGCCGGGCTGCTGGTGCTGGCGGCGATCCCGCTGGCCGTCGCACTGGTGCCGGTCCCGCTGCTCGGCGCGAAGGCCCGTGCGGCGGCGGTCCCGCCCGCGTGGCTGGCGCTGACCCTGGCCGCCGGTACGGCGGTGCACCCGCTGACCGAGGAGTTCTGGGTCGTGGTGCCCTTCGTGGCCGCCGCGCTCGCGCTCATGCTGGCCTCGATGCTGCTCCCGGCCCGCCTGCGCAAGACCGGCGCGATCACCGGCCTGGTGCTCGCCGGCGTGGCCGCGATCCCCGCCGTGCCCGGCACGCTCGGCCTGCTGCTCGCCCCGGTCCTCTGGGACGACGGCCGGGCGATCACCCCCGGCCCCGAGCACAGCCACTCCACCGTGGTGATCCTCCTGCTCTTCGCCGCCGCGTTCGCCGCCGGGTCGGTGCGGGTACGGCGGGCGCTCTGGCCGGCGTACGGCCTGGCGGTCCTCGCGGTGTTGTGCGCCCCGGTCGCCTTCGGCGCGCCCAGGCCGGTGGCCATGGCGGTGCCGCTCGTGCTGGCGGTGCTGCTGACCTTCCTGGCGTTGCGCGCCTGGGGGTTCGCCCTCGGCGCCGGGCTGGCCGCGGCCGAGGCGGTGGCCTGGTCGCTGAGCGTGCCGAACCTGGTCTACCTGGCGCTCGGCGTGCTCCTGGCCTGCTGGGCGCCGCTGTACCGGCGTCCGGCGGCGCTGGCCGGGGCCGCGGCGAGTGGGGGCGGGCTGGTCTGGGCGGGGTTGCTGGATCTCGGCGTGCCGTTGGTGGAGGGGTGTGTCGCGGCGCTGGCTGCCGCCGGGCTGCTCGCCTTCGTCGCCGAGTTCCGGCGGCGTCCGGGTGACCAGCACTGGCATCTGGGGGAGATCTTCGCCTGGACGGCGTTCGTGCCGGCCGTTCCGGCGCTGGCGGCGACCATGGAGGGGTATCGCACTCTGGACATCCCGCTGACGTCCGCGCATCCGGTGCTCCTCGGAGGGCTGGCGGTCGCGGGGGGCGTGGGGGTGTCGGCGATGCGCCGCCGCAAGACCGGGCTCTGGGCGGGGGCGGCGACGCTCGTGGGGGCCTTGCTGGTGGCGTTGGTGCCGGTCACGGTCCGCCTGCCGTACGGGCTGGTGGTGGGGTTGGTGACGGCCGGCTGCGCGGGTGCGGCGGCGGTGGCGGTGTGGCTCGGGCGCAACCCGGCGCGGGCGCCGGGCGTGGGCAACCGGGTGGCCGCCGCGGTGGCGGCCGGGTGGCTGGGCACGATCGCGGCGAGCGCGGCCGGGGCCTCGGACGGGGCGTTGCTGACCGTGCTGGCGGTGCTGGCCGCGGTCGCGGCGCTGGCGGCGTGGCTCGGGCCGGTCAAGCCGCTCGGGGTGACGCTCGCGGCGGTGCTGGCGGTGACGGAGGTCGTGGCGGTGTGGGCCGTGATCGACCAGCGGACGGCCAGCCTGGCGTGTGCCGCCGCGGCGGTGGTGGCGATCGGCGCGGGGCTGGCGGCGCGGAGCCGGGCGGTCGGTTACCTGGGCACCGGGTTCCTGCTGGCGGCGTCGTGGATCCGGCTGAGCGCCGAAGGGGTGGAGGTCGTCGAGGCCTACACGCTGCCGTTCGCGCTGGTGTTGCTCGGGCTCGGCTGGTGGCATGCGCGCGGGCGGGTGATGAGCTCGTGGCGCGTGTACGGGTCGGGGCTGTTGCTGGCCTTCGTGCCGTCGGTGCTGGCCGAGCCGACGCCGGTGCGGTCGCTCATGCTGGGGGCGGCGGCGCTGGTGGTGACCGTGTCGGGGGCGCGGATGCGGCTGCAGGCGCCGGCGTTGCTGGGCGGGGTGACGCTGGCGGTGGTGGCGGTGCGGGAGCTGTCGCCGTGGATCGCCGACCTGGTCTCGGTGATGCCGAAGTGGATCCCGATCGCCGTGGGCGGGCTGGCGCTGCTGGCGATCGGGGCCACCTACGAGGCACGGCTGCGCGACGTACGCCGCCTCAAGGCCGCGGTCACGCGCATGACCTGAAAACCCAAGGACTGGTCAGGCTCGGCGGCGGCGCATGGTTTCGGTGAAGCCCTCGCCGCGCAGCGCCCGCTCGACCACCTCGATCGAGCGGGCCAGCCGGACCAGCCGCGGCCCCTCCTCGCGGTAGACGTCGAGCACCGCCTCGACCGCGTGCGGCGGCAGGTGCGGCTTGAGCTCGACGGCCGCGCCGCGGTACCCGGCCCGCGCGGCCTCGACCGCGGAGTTGACGTGATGGATCGCCATCCGCGCCAGCGCGAGCGGGAAGCGGCGCAGCACCTCGTAGGCGCGGTAGTCGGGCGGCACGGCGTCGAGCAGCCAGGTCACGGCGGAGGTCTCCCAGTCGGGCGCGCTCGGCGGCCGGACCTCCGGCGGCCACTCTGGCGGCAGGTACATGGCTCCTATCGTACTCGTGTTCGACTTGAGCGAAGAGCAAGTAAGCGCTAGCTTGCGATCATGAGAGTGCTGGTCACCGGCGCATCCGGCTTCGTCGGCTCGCACGCGGTGGCCGCGTTGCGCGCCGCCGGCCACGACTGCCGGCTCCTGGTGCGCGACCCCGAAAGGGCCGCCCGGGTGCTCGGCGGAGGCGACGGGCTCGTGCGCGGCGACATCCGCGACGCGGCGGCCGTCCGGCGCGCCCTGACCGGATGCGAGGCCGTGCTGCACGCGGCGGCCGACATGGGCGTCACCGGCCGCGCCGCCGACCTGGCCGGGGCCAACGGCCAGGGCCTGGAGAACGTGCTGGGCCAGGCGGTGGAGCTGGGCCTCGACCCGGTGGTGCACGTCTCGACGATCGCGGTGTTCGTCCCGCCGGCCGGGCCGCGCATCACCGCCGCGAGCCCGCTGGCCAGCCCGCGCAACGCCTACGGCCGCTCGAAGGTGGCCGGCGAGCGGTCCGCCAGGGGGCTGGGCCGCGTCACCATCGTCTACCCCGGCGGCGTCGCCGGACCGGGTCAGCCGCGGCTCGACGCGCTGAACGAGGGCATCCGCGCCGGCGTCCGGCAGGGCTGGCCCCTGGTGCCCGGCGGGGTGGGCGTGATCGACGTGCGCGACCTGGCCGACGCGCTGGCCGCCTGCTTCGACGGGCCCGGCGAGCCGCGCCGGGTGCTGCTCGGCGGGCGGTTCGTGACCTGGTCGGAGATGGCCGACCTCTGCGAGGCCGTCACCGGCCGCCGCATCCGCCGCTACCGGCTGCCGCCCGCCCTGCTCAGAGGGCTCGGCAGCACGCTCGACCTGCTGAAGAAGGTGATCCCGATCAGTTACCCGCTCACCCGCGACGCCGCCGAGATCATGCTGACCAACGTCCCGGTCGCCGAGGGCGAGGAGGTGGCGCTCCGCCCGGTGAAGGACACGATTTCGGACACATTGCGCTGGCTCGCCGCCGAAGGCCACCTGAAAGCCTCGGAAATCGGCACACTTGCCCCGTGACCAGAGAGAGGATCGGCGTCGTCGGCGCGGGACTCGTCGGCCTGGCGGTCGCGCGCGAACTCGCCCGCACCCGGGACGCCGAGGTGACGGTGCTGGAGAAGGAGAACCGCGTGGCCGCCCACCAGAGCGGCCACAACAGCGGCGTGGTGCATGCCGGGCTCTACTACCCGCCGGGCTCGCTCAAGGCGACCCTGTGCCGCGAGGGCGTGGCCATGCTCCGGGAGTACTGCCGGGCGCACGGCCTGCCGTACGAGGAGGTGGGCAAGCTGGTCGTCGCCTCGACCAGGAGCGAGCTGGCGGGGCTGCGCCGGCTGGCCGAGCGGGCCAGGGCCAACGGGGTGCCGGAGCTGGCCGAGCTCGACGCGCTGGGGTTGCGCGAGATCGAGCCGAACGCGGTGGGCGTGGCCGCGGTGCACTCGCCGCGCACCGCCATCTGCGACTTCCCCGCGGTCGCGCGGCGGCTCGCGCAGGACGTGGCCGAGCTGGGCGGTTCGGTACGGCTCGCCCACCCCGTGCGAGCCGTGCGGGAGCGGGCCGGCCGGGTCGAGCTGATCGCGGCCCGGCGGCGCTTCGCCTTCGACCGGCTGGTGGTCTGCGCCGGTCTCAGCTCCGACGCGCTCGCGGCGATGACCGGCCGGCCGGGCGAGGTGCGCATCGTGCCCTTCCGCGGCGAGTACTACGCGCTCCGCGGCGGCTCCCGCGACCTGGTGAAGGGCATGATCTACCCGGTGCCCGACCCGCGCTACCCCTTCCTCGGCGTGCACCTGACGCGGCACATCGACGGCGAGGTGCTCGTCGGGCCGAACGCGGTGCTGGCGCTGGCCTACGAGGGCTACCGCCGGCGCGACGTGCGCGATGTCCTGGACATCGCGCGCTGGCCGGGCGCCTGGCGGATGGCCCGCCGGCACTGGCGGACCGGCCTGAAGGAGGTCTACGGCTCGCTGGCCAAGGGCGCCTTCGTCCGGGCCGCGCAGCGGTACGTGCCCGCGCTGACCGCCGCCGACCTGGAGCGGAGCCACGGCGGGGTGCGCGCCCAGGCGGTCGCCCGTGACGGCTCGCTGGTCGACGACTTCGCCCTGGACGTGCACGGCCCGATCGTGCTGGTCCGCAACGCGCCCTCCCCGGGCGCGACCTCGAGTCTGGCGATTGCCCGACATATTGCCGGAATTGTTCCGGCACTCACCCGGTGAGGCATCCTGTAAGCGATGGAAGCGCGACTGCTGGTCGTCGAGGACGACCCCAACATCCTCGAGTTGCTCGCCGCGAGCCTGAGGTTCGCGGGCTTCGACGTCGACACGGCCGGCACCGGCCTGGAGGCGGTGGCCGCCGTGCAGCGGCACCGGCCCGACCTCATCGTGCTCGACGTCATGCTGCCGGACATGGACGGCTTCGAGGTCGTCCGCCGGCTGCGGGGCACCGGCACGTGCACGCCCGTCGTCTACCTGACCGCGCGTGACGCGGTCGAGGACAAGATCCGCGGGCTGACCATCGGCGGCGACGACTACGTCACCAAGCCGTTCAGCCTGGAGGAGACGGTCGCCCGCATCCGCGCGGTGCTCCGCCGTACCGGCGGGGACGCGCCGCCACCGCCGCCTCGGCTCACCTTCGCCGACATCGAGCTCGACGAGGAGAGCCACGAGGTGTGGCGCGGCGGCCGGCCGGTCGCGCTGTCGCCCACCGAGTTCAAGCTGCTGCGCTACTTCATGAGCAACGCCGGGCGGGTGCTGTCCAAGCCGCAGATCCTCGACCACGTCTGGGACTACGACTTCCGCGGCGAGGTCGGCATCGTGGAGTCGTACGTCTCCGTGCTCCGCCGCAAGATCGACAACCGGAACCCGCGGCTGATCCACACCCTGCGCGGCGTGGGCTACGTGTTGCGCACGCCGCCGGAGCCCTGATGCGTGCCCTGCCGCTGCGCATCAAGCTGACCGCCCTGACGCTGGCGCTGCTGGCGGTGGCGCTGGTCTTCATCGGCGTCAGCAGCGTCTCGATGTTGCACACCTACCTGATCCAGCGCGTGGACCAGCAGCTCGACCTGGTCATGCACAAGTCGCAGGCCAAGCTGGCCAAGGCCGTCGGGCCCGACCAGTTCACCGTGCTGGAGGCCGACACCATCGTGCTGCTCGGCCGCCGCGACGGCCGGTGGCAGTCGCTGGTCCGTGACGTGCGCGACGTGGACGGCCTGCCCAAGCCGGTGCTGCCCGAGTCGACCTTCGGGGAGAACATCACCGTCCGGGCGGCCAAGGGCGACGGCGAGTGGCGGGTGAAACAGCACCTGCTCCCTCAGGGACGCCTGGTCGTCGCGGTCGACCTGCGCGAGGTCGCCGACATCACCCGCCAGCTCGTCCTCATCGAACTGCTCGCCGGCGGCGCCATCCTGCTGGTCCTCGCCGTCGTCGGCGTCGCCACCGTACGGCGCAGCATGCGCCCGCTGAACGAGATCGAGAACACCGCCCAGGCCATCGCCGCCGGCGACCTGAGCCGTCGCGTGCCCGACGGCGACCCCCGCACCGAGGTCGGCCGCCTGGCCAGGGCCTTCAACAGCATGCTCACCCAGATCGAGGCCGCCTTCCAGGCCCGCTCGGAGTCGGAGGTCGCGGCCCGCCGCTCGGAGGACCGGATGCGCCGCTTCGTCGCCGACGCCTCCCACGAGCTGCGCACCCCGCTCACCTCGATCCGCGGCTTCGCCGAGTTCGCCCGACAGGACCCCGACGCCGACACCGCCGGCATGCTCAAGCGCATCGAGGAGGCCGCCGCCCGGATGGGCGTGCTGGTGGACGACCTGCTGCTGCTGGCCCGCGTCGACCAGCACCGCCCGCTGCGCATGCACCCGGTGGACGTGCTCGCCCTGGCCGCCGACGCCGTGCACGACGCCCGCATCCTCGCGCCCAGCCGCGACATCCGCCTCGACGTGGTCGGTGGCGCCGCGCTCATCGTCTCCGGCGACGAGGTGCGGCTGCGCCAGGTCGTCGGCAACCTCGTCTCCAACGCGCTGGTGCACACCCCCGACGGCACGCCCGTGGTGATCCGCGTCGGCCAGTCGGGCGAGATGGCCTTCCTGGAGGTCGCCGACCAGGGGCCCGGCCTGTCGCCCGCCCAGCTGGAACGGGTCTTCGAGCGCTTCTACCGCGCCGACACCGCCCGCTCCCGGCGCTCCGGCGACGATCGGGGCAGTGGCCTCGGCCTGGCCATCGTCGACGCGCTCGTCGCCGCGCACGGCGGCACGGTCGGCGTGACCAGCGCCCCCGGCGAGGGCGCGACCTTCCGCGTGGAACTCCCACTCGCCTTGGAGTGAGGCTTCAGCTTCCTCTCAGATCCGTTTGCCATGCTGCGAGGGTGACAGAGGCGTTGATCCTCGTCGTGGACGACGAGCCGAGCATCAGAGACCTGCTCTCGGCCAGCCTGCGCTACTCCGGCTTCGACGTGCTGACCGCCGCCGACGGCTACGAGGCCATCGAGGCGGCCGAGCGCGTCCACCCCGATCTTGTCGTGCTCGACGTGATGCTGCCCGACCTCGACGGGTTCGAGGTGGCCAAGCGGCTCTCGGCGCCGGTGGTCTTCCTGACCGCGCGTGACGCCGCCGAGGACAAGCTGCTCGGGCTCGGCATCGGCGACGACTACGTGACCAAGCCGTTCAGCCTGGAGGAACTGCAGGCCCGCATCCGGGCGGTGCTCCGCCGTACCAGGGGAGAGGTGGTCTCCGGGGTGCGGCTCCAGGTCGCAGACCTGGTGCTCGACGAGGAGGCGCACGAGGTCTGGCGGGCCGGCCGGCAGGTACGGCTGTCGCCGACCGAGTACAAGCTGCTGCACTACTTCATGACCAACGCCGGCCGGGTGCTGTCGAAGGCGCAGATCCTCGACCACGTCTGGAACTACGACTTCGGCGGCGACGCCGGCGTGGTGGAGTCCTACGTGTCGTACCTGAGGCGCAAGGTGGACGACGTCGAACCCCGGCTGATCCACACCTTGCGCAGTGTCGGCTACGTCCTGCGCGAGCCGCCAGCGTAGCGTGGAGCCATGGACCTGCTCGGCGTTCTGCGTGCGCTACGGCAGCGGCTCGGCGGCGAGCTGTTCCCGCTCGACGTCGGCGACGCCGCCGCCGACCGGCGGGCGGTCGCGGAGCTGATCGGGCAGCTCGACGACTACCTGCTGCCGCGCCTGGCGACGATCGACGCGCCGCTGCTGGCCGTGGTCGGCGGCTCGACCGGCGCGGGCAAGTCGACGCTGGTCAACTCGCTGGTCGGCGGCGAGGTCAGCGAGCCGGGCGTGCTGCGCCCGACCACGCTGGCGCCCACGCTGGTGGTGAGTCCCGCCGACGAGCCGTGGTTCATGGCCGCCAACGTGCTGCCCGGCCTGGCCCGCACCACCGGGCACGCCGAGCCGGGCTCGCTCCGGGTCGCGGTGGCCGCCTCGCTCCCGGCCGGGCTGGCGTTGCTGGACGCGCCCGACATCGACTCCGTGGTGACCGCCAACCGCGAGCTGGCCGCGCAACTGCTCGCCGCGGCCGACCTCTGGCTCTTCGTGACCACCGCCGCCCGCTACGCCGACGAGGTGCCCTGGAGCTTCCTGCGCTCGGCCCGCGAGCGCTCGACCGCGCTGGCCGTCGTGCTCGACCGGGTGCCGCCCGAGGCGCTGGAGGCGGTCGCCGCCGACCTGTCCAGGCTGCTGACCGAGAACGGGCTGGGCGGCACGCGGCTGTTCACCGTGCGCGAGGAGGCGCTGCCGAGCGAGAAGGCGATGTTGTCCTTCGCGGCGGTCGCGCCGATCTCCGACTGGCTCGGCGAGCTGGCCCGCGACGCCGCCGAACGTGGCCGCATCGTGCGCCAGACGCTCTCGGGCGCGCTCGACAGCGTGGCCGACCGGCTGCCCGGCCTGGCCGCCGGGGTCGAGCGGCAGCGTGCCGCCCTGGACGAGCTGCGCTCGATCGTCGCCGAGGCCTACTCCGGGCAGGCCTTCGACGAGGGGCTGGCCGACGGCTCGCTGCTCCGGGGCGAGGTGCTGGCCCGCTGGCAGGACTTCATCGGTACCGGCGACCTGATGCGCGCGCTCGAATCGCGGGTCGGCTGGCTGCGCGACCGGATCGTCGGCGTCTTCACCGGCCGTCCCACCGCCTCCGCGCAGCTCCGGGTGGCCCTGGAGAGCGGGGTCGTCACGCTCATCCGTGGCGTCGCCGACCGGGCCGCCGAACAGAGCGTCGAGGGCTGGTCGGCCGCGCCCGGCGGCGCCGAACTGCTCGACCGGGGCGGCGCGGTGGCCGCCACCCGGCTCGGCCGCGCCTCCCCGGACGTCGGCGAACGCGCCGAGGCGCTGGTGCGATCCTGGCAGGAGTACGTGCTCGCCCTCGTGCGCGAGGAGGGCGCGGCCCGCCGGACCACCGCGCGGGTGGCCTCCTTCGGCGTCAACGGGGCCGGGCTGCTGCTCATGCTCGCCGTCTTCGCCTCGACCGGCGGCCTCACCGGCATCGAGGTCGGCATCGCGGGAGGGACCAGCGTGCTGTCGCAGAAGGTGCTGGAGGCCGTCTTCGGCGACCAGGCCGTCCGCACCCTCACCGCCAAGGCCCGCGCCGACCTGCGCGAACGGGTCCGCGGCCTGCTGGCGGAGGAGGCCGGGCGCTTCACCGCGCTGCTCGACGGCCTCGAACCCGACGCCGAGGCCGCCCCGGCCCTGCGAGAGAGCGCGACCGCCCTGCGCGAGCGCGGGGAGGCGATGTGAAGCTGCTGCGCCGCAAGGACGGCCCCTCCCTCGACGACCGCCTGGCCGCCCTCACCGAGGCGGCCGACCTCGCCGACGGCCGCCTGCCCGCCGACCTCGTCCTGGCCGCCCGTACGGTGACCGACCGGGCCGGCGTACGGCGGAGCCTGTCGGTCGACCACACCGTGGCCGCGCTCGCCGGAGCCACCGGCAGCGGCAAGTCCTCGCTCTTCAACGAGCTGGCCGGGGCCGACCTCGCCCAGGTCGGCGTCACCCGCCCGACCACCTCCACCGCCCGCGCCGCGCTCTGGGACGGCGACGGGGCCGGGCCGCTGCTGGAGTGGCTGGCGGTGCCCACCCGGCACGCGGTCGAGGGGGACGACCTCGGCGGGCTGATCCTGCTCGACCTGCCCGACCACGACTCCATCGAGCTCGCCCACCGGCTGGAGGTCGACCGGCTGGTCGAGCTGGTCGACCTGCTGGTCTGGGTGATGGACCCGCAGAAGTACGCCGACGCCGCCGTACACGAGCGCTACCTCCGGCCGCTGGCCCGCCACCGGGACGTGCTGGTGGTCGTGCTCAACCAGATCGACCGGCTGCCGCCCGACGCGGTGGCCCGCTGCCTGGGCGACCTGCGGCGGCTGCTGGAGGAGGACGGGCTGTCCGGGGTGCCCCTGCTCGGCGTCTCGGCGCGGACCGGGGCCGGGGTGGCCGAGCTGCGCGCCATCCTGGCCGAGCGGGTGAACGAGCGCCGCGCCTGGTCGGCCCGGCTCGCCGCCGACGTCACCACCGCGGCCGACACCCTGGCCGGCGCCTCACCCCGCGACGCCGACCCCGACTCGGGCGCGCGACCGGCGGGCAGCCTGGACAAGCCGCTGGTCCGGGCGCTGTCGGAGGCGGCCGGGGTGCCGCTGGTGGTGGAGGCCGTACGCAAGGCGCACACCCACCGGGCGGTGACGGCGACCGGCTGGCCGGTGACCCGATGGCTGCGGCGCTTCCGGCCCGACCCGCTCAAGCGGCTGCGGATCGGCGCCGGCTCCTCCGGCCGGACCTCGCTCCCGGCCGCCTCGGCCGTGCAGACCGCCCGGGTGGAGACCGCCATCCGCGACCTCACCGGCGCCGCGTCGGCCGGGCTGCCCCAGCCGTGGGCGGCGGCGGTCAAGCGGGCCGCCACCGCGCACGCGCCCGAACTGCCGGACGCGCTCGACCGGGCCGTCGGCGGCGTCTCCCAGCAGGTGACGCGGCGGCCCCGCTGGTGGAGCTTCGTGGGGGCGCTGCAGTGGCTGATCCTCGGGGTGGCGGTGGCCGGGCTGTTGTGGCTGGGAGTGCTCTTCGCGGTCGACTGGCTGCGGTTGCCGGAGATGCCGGTGCCCACGGTGGGCGACCTGCCGTGGCCCACCGCGCTGCTGCTCGGCGGTGCGCTGGCGGGGGTGCTGGTCGCGGTGTTGTCCCGGTTGGCCGCGTGGGTGGGCGGCCGTCGCCGGGCCGCCCGGGCCGCCCGCGAGCTGCGCCGGGCCGTCGCCGCGGTGGCCGCCCGGGACGTGCTGGAGCCGGTCGAGGCGGAACTCGGGCGCTACACCGCCTTCACGGAGGCAGTACGGCGAGCAGGTTGATGGTGGTCAGTCGAGGAGGTTCTGCTCGACGGTGAGGTCCTGGGGCGGGTGCCGGGTCAGCTCGTCGAGGAGCGGGCGCAGCAGCGGGTGCTTCTCCGCGCCTCGCCGTACCGCGGCAAAGACCCGGCGCTCGGGGCCCGCCGCCGGCCGGACGACGACCTGCGAGAGGTCGAGGTCACGCAGGGCCAGCCGCGGCACCAGAGCCACCCCCGCCCCCGCCCCGACCAGCGCCACGACCGCGCGGAAGTCGTCGGAGTGGTGCGCGAAGTCGGGTGTGAAGCCCACCCGCTCGCAGGCCACGGTGATCACGTCGTGCACGGGGTTGCCCGGGTAGGGGCCGATCCAGTCCGCGCCCGCCAGGTCGGTGAGCCCGTCGGAACCGGCGTGGTCGTGCGGCAGGACCAGGTCGAAGGGCTCGGAGTACAGCGGCAGCCGGAACAGCCGCGGGTCGGAGGAGTCGGGGGCGCCTCGGTACTCGACCGCCAGGGCCAGGTCGGCGGCCTCGTCCAGTAGCAGGCTCAAAGCCTGGTCGCCCTCGGCGTCCCGGACGTGCACGCGCAGGCCCGGCGCGACCTCGCGCAGCGTCCGGACCGCCGGGGCCAGCACCGCGCCGATCGCGGTGGCGAACGCCGCCACCGTCACCTCGCCCACCTGGCCGCTGGCGTAGGCGGCCACCTCGGCCTCGGCCCGTTCGAGCTGGGCCAGGACCTCGTTGGCGTGCGCCAGCATGATCCGGCCCACCGCGGTCAGCCGTACGCCCCGGCCGTCGCGGGTGAGCAGCCGGTGGCCCACCTCGTGCTCCAGCGCGCCGAGCTGCTGGGAGACGGCGCTCGGGGTGAGGTGCAGGGCTGCGGCGGCGGCCGTCACCGTCCCATGGTCGGCCACCGCGCGCAGGGTCCGCAGGCGCCGGGTGTCTATCACGGGGCTGAGTCTACGGATTCCCCGCTGCAGATCCTCGGTCGTCAGCCGCGGGCTGTGATGAAGGCCTCGACGGCCCGGTCGACGTCCTCGGCCGAGTGCGCCGCCGAGAGCTGCACGCGGATGCGCGCCTGCCCCTGAGGCACCACCGGGTAGGAGAAACCGATCACGTAGATCCCCAGGTCAA
Source organism: Nonomuraea sp. NPDC050310 (assembly GCF_040655795.1). Taxonomy (NCBI): domain Bacteria; kingdom Bacillati; phylum Actinomycetota; class Actinomycetes; order Streptosporangiales; family Streptosporangiaceae; genus Nonomuraea; species Nonomuraea sp. NPDC050310. Next base: position 100,566 of record NZ_JBFAKP010000004.1, read on the forward strand.
GCAGACGGTCAGCCATCGCGGAAGCCTTGGCGGCGTCCCCGATCATGACCGGCGCGATCGGATGGTCCCCCGGCAGGATGTCGAACCCGGCCTCGGTCATCTTCGTCCGGAACCGCTCGGTGTTGGCCCGCAGCCGCTCCCGCGCCTCGCTCGTGGTCTCCAGCAGGTCGAGGACCTTCAGCGAAGCCGCAGCGATCATCGGCGCCAGCGAGTTGGAGAACAGGTACGGACGTGACCGCTGCCGCAGCAGGTCGCAGATCTCCTTGCGCGCCGACACGTAACCACCGGACGCACCGCCCAGGGCCTTGCCCAGGGTGCCGGTGATGATGTCGACCCGGTCCATGACCCCGTGCAGCTCGGGCGTGCCGCGTCCGGTCGGGCCGACGAAGCCGACGGCGTGGGAGTCGTCGACCATGACCATCGCGTCGTACTGCTCGGCCAGGTCGCAGATCTCCCGGAGCGGAGCCACGTAACCGTCCATGGAGAAGACGCCGTCGGTCACGATGAGCTTGCGGCGGGCCGTACCGGCTTCCTTGAGCTTGGCCTCCAGATCGGCCATGTCCCGGTTGGCGTAGCGGAAGCGCTGGGCCTTGGACAGCCGGATGCCGTCGATGATGCTCGCGTGGTTGAGCGCGTCGGAGATGACCGCGTCCTGCGCGTCGAGCAGCGTCTCGAAGACGCCGCCGTTGGCGTCGAAGCACGAGGAGTACAGGACGGTGTCCTCCTGGCCGAGGAAGTCGGCCAGGCGCGCCTCCAGCTCCTTGTGCACCGACTGGGTGCCGCAGATGAAGCGGACCGAGGCCATGCCGAAGCCCCAGCGGTCGAGCGCGACCTTGGCCGCCTCGATGACCTCGGGGTTGTCGGCCAGGCCCAGGTAGTTGTTGGCGCAGAAGTTGAGCACCTCGGCCGAGCCGACGCCGACCGAGGCGTTCTGCGGCGTGGTGATGACGCGCTCGGGCTTGAGCAGCCCGGCCTGCTCGATCTCGTCGAGGGTCTCGCGGAGCTGGCCGCGCACGCTGTCGAACATCAGTTGCTCCAGTCCATGATGACCTTGCCGGTGCGGCCGCTGGCGGCGGTGTCGAAGGCCGCGTCGAAGTCGCGGTAGGAGAAGCGGTCGGTGATGACCGGGGACAGGTCGAGGCCCTTCTCGAGCAGGACCTGCATGTTGTACCAGGTCTCGTACATCTCGCGGCCGTAGATGCCCTTGATGGTGAGCATGGAGGTCACCACGGTCGCCCAGTCGACGGCGAACTCCGCGGCGGGCAGGCCGAGCATGGCGATGCGGCCGCCGTGCGTCATGTTCGCGATCATGTCGCGCATGGCCGCCGGGTTGCCGGACATCTCCAGGCCGACGTCGAAGCCCTCGCGCATGCCGAGCTGCGACATGCCCTCCTGGAGACTGCTCTGCGCGACGTTGAGCGCGAGGCTGACGCCGAGCTTGCCGGCCAGGTCGAGACGCTCGGAGCTGACATCGGTGATCACCACGTTGCGCGCGCCCACGTGCGTGGCGACGGCGGCGGCCATCAGCCCGATCGGGCCGGCGCCGGTGATCAGCACGTCCTCGCCGACCATCGGGAACGACAGCGCGGTGTGCACCGCGTTGCCGAACGGGTCGAAGATCGCGGCGATGTCCGGGTCGACCGGGATGCGGTGCACCCACACGTTGCTCGCCGGCAGCGTCACGTACTCGGCGAAGGCGCCGTCGCGGTTGACCCCCAGGCCGACGGTGTTGATGCACAGGTGGCGGCGGCCGGCCATGCAGTTGCGGCACTTGCCGCAGACCAGGTGCCCCTCGCCGCTGACCAGATCGCCGACCTGGATGTCCTCGACGCCGGGCGCCACCTCGACGACCTCGCCGGAGAACTCATGGCCCACGATCAGCGGGAGCCGCAGGGTGTTCTTCGCCCAGTCGTCGTATTTGCGGATGTGGAGGTCGGTGCCGCAGATCCCCGTCCGGAGGACCTTGATCAGCACCTCGCCGGGGCGGACGGTGGGCTCTGGCACGTCCACCAACCACAGGCCCGGCTCGGCCCTCTCTTTGACCAGCGCTTTCATAGTGAACCATCTTCCTCCAGGGCACCGTGGTGGTGTCCATCGAGGCTTTCTTAACTCCCCCCTCAGATCCGCTTCACGCGCTGGGTTGTCGGGGTTTTGGGTCGCCGTAGGGGGTTCTTGTCGGACAGGGGCAGGTTCCGCCGTACGGGGGGCTCGCCGTATTGGTTGGGTGGGGGGTCGGGTTTCTGAGACCCGCCACCGCCGCACCCCCGCTTCCGCAGCTCCCGTCGATGGATTATTGAAAGTTGTTTTGTTAAGTAGGATGGTCAGGTGCACCAGCAGAGTGGCGACGCCTCCCTCCTGCGGCGGCTGAACACCGCCGCCATCCTCGGCAGCCTCCGCACCGCGGAGGTGGCCACGTTGACCGAGCTGGCCAAGGCCAGCAGGGTCTCCCGGCCGACCGCCGAGGCGATCGTGGAGGAACTGCTGGGCGAGGGCTGGGCGGAGGAGTGCGCGGAGGAGCCGGGGGAACGCCAGCGGGGCCGTCCGGCCCGCCGGTTCCGGTTCCGGGCGGCGGCGGGGCACGTGGCGGGCGTGGGGATCGGACACACGAGCGTCCGGGTGATGGTGACGGACCTCAACGGCGAGCCGGCCGCGGCGGGCCGTACGCCGATGGCGTCGGGAGCCCCGGCGGACGAGCGGCTGAACGCGGTGTGCGAGCTGCTGAGCCGTACGGTCGCCGAAGCGGGCCTGGAGACCGCCCAGCTCGCCTACGTGGGCGTCGGCACGACGGGTGTGGTGGACGGCGCCGGCCGGGTGGTCAAGAGCATCGTCCTGCCCGGCTGGAGCGGCCTCGACCTGCAACGGGAGCTGTCCGACCGGTTGCCGGTCCCGGTGATGGTCGAGAACGACATGCGGCTGGCCGTCCTCGCCGAGCACTGGCGCGGCGTGGCCCGAGAGGCCGAGAACGTGGTCTACCTGTTCACCGGCGACCGCGTGGGCCTGGGCCTGCTGATCGGCGGCCGGCCGTACCGGGGGGCGCACGCCGCCTCGGGGGAGATCGGCCGCCAGCCCAACGACAACTGGGCGGGCCTGCGGCACGTGATCGACTACGCGATGGCCGTGGAGCCGGGGGAACTGCGCGGGGCACGGCAGAGCGCGGAGTTCGCCATCGCGCGGGCCCGCGCGGGTGACGGGAAGGCGCTGGAGGCGGTCCGGTCGTTCGGCCGTGGGCTGGGCGCGGGGCTGATCCCGGTGGTCAACCCGTTCGACCCGGAGATCGTGGTGATCGGCGGCGCCCTCGCCTTCGCCGGTGACCTGCTGGTGGAGCCGATCCAGGAGCTCCTCGACGAGTACTGCCTCTACCCGCCCCGCGTGGTCGCCTCGGGGCTCGGCAGCGAGTGCGTGACGCTCGGCGCGGTCCGGATAGCCCTCGATCAGGCCGAACGCCTGCTGTTTACGCAGACGGCTTGAAAAAATCAGTTACCAAATGGTCTCAGCCAGATCGCTACGCCGCATCAGTTGTCCAAAACGAGCGTATTTACTCTAGTTGCTTGCATAAATGAGCGTTAACCTCCAGGCAATCGTCATGACCTGGAGGTGAGACGTGGCCGCTGCCACGACGGCCCCACCCGTGGACCTGCCGGCGCCGGCAGTGCCCGCGCCGCCGCGCCGGACCCTGCGCGACCGGCTGCGACGCGACTGGACGCTGCTCCTGCTGGCCGCGCCCGGCGTGCTGTACTTCGTGATCTTCTTCTACGTCCCCGTGCTCGGGAACGTGATCGCGTTCAAGGACTACGCGCCCTTCCTCGGGATCAACGGCAGCCCGTGGGTCGGCATCGACAACTTCGTGATGCTCGTGGCCGAGCCCGAGTTCTGGACCGCGGTCGGCAACACCCTGCAGATCACCGCGCTCCAGCTCATCCTCTACTTCCCGGCCCCGATCTGCCTGGCGCTGCTGCTGAACTCGCTGGTCGGCCACCGGATCAAGCGCTTCATCCAGAGCGTGGTCTACCTGCCGCACTTCCTGTCGTGGGTCGTGGTCGTCGCCATGTTCCAGCAGGTCGTCGGCGGCGCGGGCACGCTCACCCAGTTCCTGAACGAGCACGGCGTCACCATCGGCAACCTGATGTCCAACCCGGACACCTTCAAGCTGCTGGTCACCGCGCAGGTGATCTGGAAGGACACCGGCTGGGGCACGATCATCTTCCTGGCCGCGATCACCGCGATCGACGTCAACCAGTACGAGGCCGCCGCGCTCGACGGCGCCGACTGGAAGCGCCGGCTGTGGCACGTGACCCTGCCGGGCATCCGGCCGGTCATCCTCATGCTGCTCATCCTGCGCCTCGGCGACATCCTCAGCGTCGGCTTCGAGCAGATGGTCCTGCAGCGAGACGCGGTCGGCCCGGCGGCCTCCGAGGTGATCGACACCTACGTCTACTACCACGGCGTCATCAACGGCGACTGGGGGATGAGCACCGCCGCGGGCCTGATGAAGGGCCTCATCGGCGCGGCGCTGATCTACGCGGCCAACAAACTCGCCCACCGTTTCGGAGAACAGGGGATCTACCGATGAGGCCGCCGTGGATGGAACGCCCGACCATCGCCGGGCGCACCCTGAAGTTCGTCGTCCTGACCGCCATCACGCTGGCCGTGCTCTACCCCTTCGGCCTCGCGCTCGGCACCAGCCTGACCGGCAAGGCCGAGAGCGTCGCCAACGGCGGCAGCTACGTGCTGTTCCCGAGCGACCCGACGCTGGAGGCCTACAAGGTCATCCTCTCCGGCGGCACGGTCACCAGGTCGGTCCTGATCAGCATCGGCATCACCCTCGTCGGCACCGCGCTCAGCCTGGCCTGCACGGTCTTCCTGGGCTACGCGCTCTCCCGGCGCGGGGTGCTGTTCGGCAAGCCGATCCTGCTGATGGTGCTGGCCACCTTCCTGTTCACCCCCGGCATGATCCCCAGCTACCTGATGGTCAAGGAGCTCGGGATGATCGACACCTACCAGGCGTTGATCGTGCCGGTCCTGGTCAACGCCTTCAACGTGGTCGTCGTCCGGGCCTTCTTCCAGAACCTGCCGGAGGAGCTCTTCGAGGCGGCCCGCATGGACGGCTGCTCGGAGTGGCGGATGATGTGGCGCATCGCGCTCCCGCTGTCCAAGGCGGTGATCGCCGTGGTCGGCCTGTTCTACGCCGTCTCCTACTGGAACACCTTCTTCAACGCGATCCTCTACCTCAACGACCAGACGAAGCACCCGATCCAGGTGGTGCTCCGCCAGTACATCTTCCGCGGCAACGCCCAGGCGGGCGCGGACATCGGCGTCATCAGCAGCCTGCCGACCGCCTCGGTCCAGATGGCGGTCCTGATCATCGCGCTGATCCCGATCGTCGCGGTCTACCCCTTCCTCCAGAAGTACTTCGCCAAGGGCGTCCTCACCGGCGCCATCAAGGGCTAACAGCCCTCCTTCGTCGGTCTGTCAGCCCAAGGGCTGGCTGCGTTTATGGAGAACCAATGCATTCTCGTCGTGGTTTCCTGGGTCTCGTCGCCGCGGGCGTCACCGTCGCCGGGCTCGCCGCGTGCAGCGGCGAGGGCGGTACGGCAGGCGTCAAGAAGGGTGGCGCGGACCTGTCCAAGAAGCTGCAGCTCCCCACCTTCACCGCCGCCAAGATCCCCACCCCCGACCTGCCCATCGACGCCGGCCAGGACCCGGCGTACCTGAAGTACCCCGAGACCCTGGTCAAGTCGGTCGCCACCCCGCCCGGCGACGGCAGCAAGATCACCGCGTTGACCCAGACCTGGGACGTCGCCCCGCCCACCGTGGACAAGAGCGCCTACCTGCAGGCGCTCAACAAGGCGCTCAACGCCCAGTGGGAGATGAACATCGTCGTCGGCGACGGCTATCCCGACAAGTTCAACGCCATCATCGCCTCCGACGACCTGCCCGACCTGGTGTGGTTCCCGCCGAACCAGGGCCTGCAGCGCGTCCCCGAACTGCTCGAGGCCAAGTTCCACGACCTCACCCCGCACCTGTCCGGCGACGCGATCAAGAAGTACCCGAACCTCGCCAACCTGGGTGACACCGCCTGGAAGTCGGCCGTCACCAACGGCAAGATCTTCGGCGTCGCGGTCGCCTACAGCCGCTTCGGCCAGGTCTTCCTCACCAACCGGGAGTTCTGGAAGCCGGTCGGCGGCGACAACGCCTTCACCAGCGCCGACGACTTCCTGGAGAAGGCCAAGACGCTGATCGACCCGAAGAAGAACAAGTACGCGCTGGAGCCGGCCTACGCCAACGCCGTGCACATGTTCAGCCACTGGTACGGCGCGCCGAACACCTGGAAGCTGGAGGGCGGCAAGCTGACCCACCAGTACGAGACCGCCGAGTACCAGGCCGCCATCGAGTTCGCGATCAAGTGCTACAAGGCCGGCCTGTTCTGGCCCGACCCGACCCTGACCACGATCAAGGAGAAGGCGGCCAACGGCCAGATCGGCGCCTACATCGAGTCCTTCCCCGGCTTCCTCAACGACTCGCGCAGCCAGAACTTCGACCTCGGCGTGATCGTGCCGTTCGCGGCCACCCCGACCTCGAAGCCGGTCTTCAACATGGCGCTCGGCTCGGTCGGCTTCACCTCGATCAACAAGAAGGTCGACGCCAAGCGCGTCGAGATGCTCCTGCGCGTCCTGGACTTCATGGCCGCCCCGTTCGGCACCGAGGAGAACCAGCTCGTCAACTACGGCGTCGAGGGCACCCACTTCACCAAGTCCAACGGCGACCTGGTCTTCACCGACCGGGGCAAGACCGAGGTGCCCACCACCCAGCAGCCCATCTCCTTCGTCATCGGCTCGCCCGCCGCGCTGTTCATCCCGGGCAAGGCCGACCGCACGAAGCTGATCCACGACTTCCAGACCAAGGTCGCCCCGATGGTCCAGCAGCGGGTGACCACCGGCCACTTCTCCGACACCTTCACCCAGAAGAACGGCGAGCTGTCGACCATGGGCAACGACATGGTCAAGGACATCGTCGCGGGCCGTAAGTCGATGTCGGACTGGCCGGAGTTCGTCAAGTCGTGGATGGCCAAGGGCGGCGCCGCGATGAAGGCCGAGTACGAGGCGTCGATCGCCAAGGGCTGACGGCCTGCCGTACCAATCGAGAAGGGAACGAAGTGGAAGACCTGCGTATCGGAGTGATCGGCCTCGGCCTGCGGACCAACCTGGCGTTGGCCGCGCACCGGCCCGGCAAGGGGTCGGTGGTGTCGGCGCTGTGCGACTCCGACCCCGCAGTGCTCAAGCGGCAGGCCGAGCGGTTCGAGGCGGACCTCCTCACCGAGGACTACCGCGACCTGCTCGACCGGGCCGACATCGACGCGGTCATCGTGATGACCCCGGACGACACCCACGAGCAACTGGCGGTGGACGCGCTGCGCGCGGGCAAGCCGGTCTACCTGGAGAAGCCGCTGCACATCACGGTCGAGGGCTGCGACAACATCCTGCGCGCCGCCTACGAGACCGGGACCAGGCTCTACGTGGGGCACAACATGCGCCACATGGGCGTGGTCCGGCTGATGCGCGACATCATCCGGAAGGGGGTCATCGGCGAGCCGAAGACCGTGTGGGTCCGCCACTTCGTCTCCTACGGCGGCGACTACTACTTCAAGGACTGGCACGCCGACCGCACCAAAACGACCGGCCTGCTGCTGCAGAAGGCCGCGCACGACCTGGACGTCATCCACTGGCTGGCCGGCGGGTACACCACGCGGGTCAACGCGCTGGGCGACCTGATGCTCTACGGCGACCTGCCGCGCCGCGAGCCGGGCACGCCGCGGCCGGAGGGCTGGCTGCGCGAGTTCGAGTGGCCGCCCACCGAGCGCCGGAACCTGAACCACGTGGTGGACGTCGAGGACGTCTCGGTGATGAACATGCGCCTGGACAACGGCGTCATCGCCGCCTACCAGCAGTGCCACTTCAGCCCCGACTACGTGCGCAACTACACGGTCATCGGGACCGAGGGCCGGCTGGAGAACTTCGGCGACGGCCCCGGCGACACGGTCAAGGTCTGGAACACCGGCCCGACCGGCTACCGCGAGGACTGCGACATCGCCTACCGGGTGCCGGAGGCGCAGGGCGGGCACGGCGGGGCCGACCCGGGGATCATCGGCGAGTTCTGCCGGTTCGTCCGCGAGGGCGGCGTCACCGACACCTCGCCGGTCGCCGCGCGGATGAGCGTGGCCGCGGGGTACATGGCCACGATGTCGCTGCGGGACGGCGGCATGCCGTACGACGTGCCGGCGCTCGACCCCGAGCTGATCGCCTACTTCGAGGCCGGTCAGATCCGGGCATGACCTACCGGCTCCGCTACCAGGTCCTGCCCGGCCGCGACCCGCGCGAGCTCGCCCGCTGGTGCGCCGAGCACGCGATCCCCGAAGTCGTCCTGATCTACGGCTCCGAGGAACTGCACTCCGGGCACCCGGCCGGGGTCGGCGAGGACCTGTGGTTCGAGCACGTCGCCGGGGTGAAGCGCGTGCTCGACGCGCACGGGATCGGTGCGAGCCTGAACCCGTGGGTGACCGTCGGGCACGCCGACCGGGGCCGCACGCAGGATCTCGGCTTCGCCCCGATGGTCTCCCCGTCGGGCGAGGTCGCGACCGCGACCGCCTCCTTCGCCTGCCCGGTCTGGCGTGACTGGCTGGCCGGGCACTACGGGCGGTTCGCCGCGCTCGGCTTCCGCGTGCTGTGGCTGGAGGACGACTTCCGCTTCCACAACCACGGCCCGCTGACCTGGGGCGGCGGCTTCGAGCCGGAGATGCTGGAGCGTTTCGCGCTGCTCGCCGGGGAGAAGGTCGGCCGCGCCGAGCTGGTCGCGGCGATCACCGCCGCCGGCCCGCCGCACCCCTGGCGGGCGCTGCTCCAGCGGACCTGGCGTGAGGCGCAGCTCGAAGCCCTCGACCTGGTACGGCAGGCGGTCGCCGGCCGCGCCGAGCTGGGCCTGATGAGCTCGGGCCTCGGCATCGCCTCGGTCGAGGGCCGCGACTGGGCGGAGCTCTTCGACCGGGCCAAGGTGCACCGCCCGCACTTCGCCGCCTACAGCGACACCCCCGGCAAGTCGCTCGCCTACTCGATCGCCATGCTCGAACTCCAGCGCGGCCTGCGCCCCGCCGGGGTCGAGGTGACGCCCGAGATCGAGAACTGGCCGCACACCGAGTGGACCAAGTCCGACACCCAGACCTGGTCGGAGATGGTCACCGCCCGGCTGTCCGGCGCGGACGGCCTGCTGCTCGACGTGCACCCCTTCGTCACCGGCGACCCGGCGCGCTACCCGCGCGTCGGCACCATGCTCGACCGCTCCCGCCCCGCGCTCGACGCCACCGCCACGCCCGACCTGCAGACCATCGGCGTCGGGATCCCGTGGTGGCCGGACACCGCGGCGCGGATCTGGGGCGACGGCACCCTCGACGGGCTCGCCGCCGACCCGCTGCGGGCCGCCCGCTACCTCCTGCCGTACGGCGTGCCGGTCCGGGCGGGTCTCGCGCCGGTCAGCGCGGTGTTCGGCAAGGTCGCCTGGGGCGTCCCGGACGAGGCCGTCGAGGAACTGCTCGCCGGCGGGGTGCTGCTCGACGGGCACGCGGCGCTGGTGCTGACCGAGCGCGGGTACGGCTCGCTGCTCGGCGTCGAGGTCGAGGAGATCGCCGAACGGTTCACGCCGGCTCGCCTGCCGTACAGCATGGAGCGCGTCGCCGACGGCGGCGCGTTGCTGAGCGTGAACGTGCAGCCCGCGGTGGCCCGGCTGGCGGCGGTTCCCGGGGCGGAGGTGTGGACGCAGCTTCTCAGCCCGCGCGGTGAGCACTGGGGTGAGGGGCGGGTGGCCTTCCGCAACTCGCTCGGCGGCCGGGTGGTCACGCTGGCCGCCTGCGAGCCTGAGGAGCTCGGGCGGTGCGACGACGGGCAGCGCCTGGCGCACCGGGCGGTGCGTTTCCTCGGCGGCGAGTTCCCGCTGGTCACCGGCGGGCCGCTGCTCATGCCGCAGTACGCCGTGGTGGGCGGGCGGCACCGGCTGGCCATCGCCAACGGCTCCGCCGACCCGGCCCGTCCTGTGGTGACCGGCACCGGGTCGATGCAGGCGACTCTGTTGGAGCCGTTGCGGGAGCCTCGCCCTGTGCCCATCCACCAGCAGTCCGGAAATTTCGTGATCGACGCGGATGTGCCGCACCGGGGATATGTGATCGTGGAATGGTGAAGAACGAGCGTCCCTTCGTCGTCCCCGCCCTCCAGGAATGGACCGGTGGGGAGGGCGTCTTCGTCCCCGGCGTCGTCCGGCGCGAGCTCGCGCCCACCGGCCTGGGCGACGAGGGCTACCGGCTGGAGATCACCCCCGACGCGGCCACCGTCACCGCCGAGACCGAACGCGGCCTCATCCACGGAGCCGCCACCCTGGACCAGCTCCTGGCCCGCGGCCCGGCGCCCTGCGGGGTGGCCGAGGACTGGCCGAACTACCCCGTCCGCGGTTACCTCCTGGACGTCGGCCGCCGCTACGTCACCCCCGAGCTGATCCACCGCCTGCTGCGGCTGATGGGCCGCTTCAAGCTCAACGAGCTCCAGCTCCACCTCAACGACAACGAGATCAAGCCCCCGGACGGCGACTGGAACCGCGCCCTGCACGGCTTCCGGCTGCGCTCGGCCGCCTTCCCCGGCCTGGCCTCGCCCGAGTCCTACTCCCGCGCCGACTGGGACGGGTTCGAGGACCTCGCCGCCGCGCACGGCATCACCCTGGTCCCCGAGATCGACGCCCCGGCCCACGCCCGGTCCTTCATCGCCTACGACCCCTCTCTCGGGCACGACGGCGGCGACTCCGACCACCTCGATCTCGCCAACCCCGCCGCGACCGAGCTGGTCAAAGCCGTGATCACCGAGTTCGTGCCGTGGTTCCGCGGCCCGGCCGTGCACTTCGGCGCCGACGAGTACTACCAGAGCAAGGAGCTGTGGCAGCGCTTCTTCAACGACATGGCCGCGCACATCCGCTCGCTCGGCAAGCAGCCCCGCGCCTGGGGCGGCTTCACCCGGCTCTCCCCGACCGGCGACACCACCGGCTTCGACCCCGACGTGGTCGTCAACAGCTGGAACAACGGCTTCTACGGTCCAGAAGGGGCGCGCGGCGACACCTACCCGCTGATCAACAGCAACGACGCCCTGCTCTACCTCGTCCCCGAGGCCGACTACTACCACGGCCACGGCCTGGACAACGAGTGGCTCTACGACCACTGGGAGCCGCACGTCTTCGCCGACGGCGAGCGCCTCGACCCCGGCGACCCCCGCCTGCTCGGCGCCATGCCCGCCCTCTGGAACGACCTCGTCCGCGCCTCCTACCCGCAGGAACGCATGTACGAGCTGATCGAGGACAGCCTGCCGGTGCTGGCCCAGAAGATGTGGAGCGGCTCCAAGGCGGGCCTGCCGTACGCGGAGTTCAGCAGCCGAGCACGGCCCTGATCGCCGGGTCGTCGAGCTCGTGCCCGGGCCCGTCGGCAGCACCCGGTCCGCCCAGTGCACCGCGACCGGTCCGGCCGAACCGCAGGTAGCTCATCGGCGGCCGATCACCGTGGTGGTCTCGTACTCCTCCGACTCCTCCGACCAGGCGGTGAAGCCCTGCGCGGTGAGGATCTCGACCGCGACGGGGGCCTGACGGGCGGTGGTCTCGGAGAACAGGTGGCCGCCGGGGGCCAGCCAGGCGGGGGCGTCGGCGGCGACGCGGCGGAAGACGTCGAGGCCGTCGCCGCCGCCGTCCAGGGCGACGGGGGCCTCGTGGTCGCGGGCCTCGGACGGCAGCAGGCCCAGGTCTGCGGTGGGGACGTAGGGGACGTTGGCCAGAAGGAGGTCGATCCGGCCCCGGAGCGCGCCGGGCAGGGCGGCGAACAGGTCGCCCTCGTAGACGAGCGGCAGGTTCTTGCGGGCACACCGCACCGCGGCCGGGTCGATGTCGGCGGCGTGCACCTCGACCTCGACGGAGGCGGCCAGGGCTGCGCCGAGCGCGCCGGCGCCACAGCACAGGTCCACGGCGAGCGCGCCCGGCCGGGCGAGGGCGGCGGCCTGCCGTACCAGGAACTCGCTGCGGCGGCGGGGGACGAAGACGCCGGGGTCGACGACGATCCGGAGGCCGGCGAACTCGGCCCAGCCCACGACCTGCTCCAGCGGGTGGCCGGCGACGCGGCGGGCGACCATCTCCTCCAGCTCGGCGGGTGAGCCGGCGGCGGCCGTGAGCAGGTCGGCCTCCTCCTCGGCGAAGACACATCCAGCGGCGCGAAGCCGTTCCACGAGAAGCACCGGGGGAGTCTAGCGGCCCAGGTCGTAGGTGAGATGGGTGGCCAGCGCCGAGTGCCGGCAGCGCACCGGCGTCAGGTCGGCGGCGAAGCCGCCGTCGAAGAGCGGGGTGCCTCCGCCCAGCACCACGGGGGCGATGTGCAGGGTGAGCCGGTCGACCACGCCGGCGCGCAGGCACTGCCGGATCACGGTGGGGCCGCCGCCGATCAGCACCGGGCGCTCGCCGGCGACCGCGGCGGCCTGCGTGAGCGCGCTGTCCAGGTCGGAGAGGTAGGTGAAGCCGGCCGGCAGGTCGTCGGTGATCCGGCTGGTCAGCACGAAGATCGGCATGGGGTAGGGGTTCTCGCCGCCCCACTGCTCGCCGTCGTCGAACATGCCGCGCCCGACGATGACCGCGCCGGCGTCGACCAGGTCGGCGGCGGCCTCGGCGTCGGCGCGGGTGGCCTCCTGGCCGGAGGACGGGGAGTCGTAGGTCCAGGGCCCGCCGAAGATCCAGTAGTGCAGCCGTTCGCCGCCCTCGCCCAGGCCGCGTCCGGGCCGGGGGTCCGGTCCGGTCACGAAGCCGTCGAGCGAGACGGTGATGTCAGCGTGGATCCTGGTCATGGCTCCTCCTCGGGTACGGGTGTCGGCGAGACAGACACCCGCACCGGGCGGAACTCATCGCTCGGATTCGTGCCGGGCGCGCTCCCGCTCCAGGTCGGGCAGCGGGGAAGGCTCGGGGACGGCGGAGCCCAGCGCCCGCGGCCCGGTCTCGGCCTCCTGCGCGTCGGCGACGGCGGAGGCGGCGGCCCGCTCCGCCTGCTCGATCTCGCGCCGGGCCGCCTCGCTGGAGTCGTCCCCCTCGTCGCGGGTGGCCGCCGAGCGGGGCAGGTTCTCGGTGAACGCCTTCGAGATGCCCTGCAGCGCCGAGGTGACCTCCGAGGGGATCACCCACATGGTGTTGCCCTGCCCCTGGGCGAGCTGGGGCAGCACCTGGAGGTACTGGTAGGCCAGCAGCTTGGGGTCGGGGTCGTTGCGGTGCACGGCCTGGAAGACCTGGTCGATGGCGCGCGACTGGCCCTCGGCCTCCAGGATGGCGGCGGTGCGCTGGCCCTCGGCCCGCAGCACGCGGGCCTGCTTGTCGCCCTCGGCGGTGAGGATCTGCGACTGCCGCTGGCCTTCGGCGGTCAGGATGGCGGCGCGCTTGTCCCGCTCGGCGCGCATCTGCTTCTCCATCGCGTCCTTGATGGTCTTGGGCGGGTCGATCGCCTTGATCTCGACCCGGTTGACCCGCAGGCCCCACTTGCCGGTCGCCTCGTCGAGCACGCCGCGAAGCTGGGAGTTGATGGTGTCGCGCGAGGTCAGCGTCTTCTCCAGGTCCATGGAGCCGACCACGTTGCGCAGCGTGGTGACGGTGAGCTGCTCGACCGCCTGGATGTAGTTGGCGATCTCGTAGGCGGCCGCGCGCGGGTCGGTGACCTGGAAGTAGAGCACGGTGTCGATCTCGACGACGAGGTTGTCCTCGGTGATCACGGGCTGGGGCCGGAAGGACACCACCTGCTCGCGCAGGTCGATCATCGGGTAGACGCGGTCGATGTAGGGGATGACGAAGTTGAGCCCGGGCTTGAGCGTGCGGTGATAACGGCCCAGGCGCTCGACGTTGCGCGCGCGGGCCTGAGGCACGATGCGCACCGAGCGCAGCACCGTGATGGCGGCGAAGAGGATGAGCAGGATCCCCACGATCAGGAGGGCGTCCATATCAGTACTCCCGTGGATAGACGAGGGCGGTGGCGCCCTCGATCTCGATGACGTCGACGGCCGTGCCCGCAGGGATGACCAACGTCTCGTCATAGGCGCGTGCCGACCACTCCTCGCCCCCGATGCGCACCCTGCCCTCGCGTCCGGTGACCTCCTGGACGACGTAGGCGGGCTTGCCGACGAGCGCCTCGACCCCGAAGCGCTGGAGTTGTGGCTGGCGGATGTGGCGCATGGCGATCGGGCGGATCACCAGGATCCCCGCCGCGGAGGACAGGGCGAACACCAGAAGTTGCACGGGAACGGGCAGGCCGAGCGCGGCCACGCCCGCGGTGAGCAGCGCCGCGGTGCCGAGCAGGCCGAGCGCGGCGGTCAGGGTGAAGAGCTCGGCGATGCCCAGCACCACCGCGAGGACTAGCCAGATGATCCATTCATCCATGGGTCGGCCCTCCTGAAGGAAGAACGGACCTGCCTTCGCAGTTGGTTCCCCACTGTCCACCGTATGCCCTGCGCAGGGCTGATCCCAGAACGGATATCAACTCGTAGTGGTCGGGGGTGGCGGCGCCGGCTCGACCCAGCCGTTCTTGGGCGCCGGGTCGTACAGCGCGCTGCCCTGGATCCACTTGTCCCACGGCAGTTGCCAGAAGCCCCAGCCGTTGTGCCATTCGAGCTCGCGGTCGGTGCCGGTGATGGTGACCGGGTCGCCGCGCAGGGAGCTGTCGAAGAACCAGGCGGCCTGGTCGGGGCGGGAGTTGATGCAGCCGTGGCTGACGTTGACCCGGCCCTGCGCCCACACGTTGTCCTTGGCGTGGACGTACTCGCCGCTGTTGGAGATGCGCACGGCGTGGTCGATCAGCACGTCGTAGAAGCCGGGGTCGCCCTTCGTGCGGCCCGGCGAGATCATCCGGACCGGGTGGCCCTTCTCCATGGTGAGGTGCACGCCGCTGGTGGTGGTGTACTCCCTGGTGGTGGCCATGCCCGCGCTGATCGCCATGCGCTGCACGACGCGGCCCTCGCGGCGCACGGTCATCTGCTTGGTGATCGTGCTGACCGTGCTGATCTGCTTGCGGCCGACCGCGAACTCCAGCTCGTGGTCGGCGGTGCCGAACACGCCGGGGGCGGCCCGCACGCCCGTCAGGTGGGCGACGACGCGGACCGGCTGGCGGGGGGCCCAGTAGTGCCGGGTGCGGTAGACGGCCTGCTGGTCGCTCACCCAGCGCCAGGCGCCCTCGACCGGGGTGGCGGCACGCACTTCGAGGGCCCGCTCGACCGCGGCGCGGTCGCGGATCGGCCGGTCGAAGGTGACGATGATCGGCATGCCCACGCCCACGGTCTCGCCCGGCGCCGGCACCACCGAGGCGATCTTGAAGGTCTCGGGGGCGGGCCGGGTGCGGAAGCGGCCCGCGGCCAGCGTCGAGACCTGGCCGCCGGCCGCCTTGGCGGTCACCGAGTACTCCGTGCCCGGGGCGAGGGTCCAGTCGGAGCGCCACGTCGTGCCGGTCGGGTCGAGCCGGCCGGGCACCGGCGTGCCGCCCGCGTGCGCCTGCACCTGGGCCAGCGTGCCGCCCTGCGCGCGGATCACCAGCCCGCGGTCGGGCCGGGCCCGCTGGCTGTCGAAGGCCGGCCAGACGGTGACCACGGGCGGGGGCGCCTGCGGCGTCTCGGCGGTGACCGAACTGCATGCGGTGAGGGCGACGCAGCAAGCCGCGGCGAAGACCGCGCCGAGCCGGGGCACGCGCATCTGCTCTCCTGTTGTCAAAGACCGGGGAGAGACCAGAGTAGCGGCATGTCACGACTCGGGCACGCGGAGTCACCTATACGATTTTTCCGGACACCTCGCCCAGCGACAGCTCGCCGATCCGCGCCGACAGCGTCACCACGTCGCCGTCCTCCAGGAAGGTGCGCACCGATCCGTCGGCCAGCTTGATCGGCTCGCTGCCGTTCCAGGTCAGCTCGATCAGCGAACCGCGCTGCTCCCGCTCCGGCCCGGAGATCGTCCCGCTGCCGAACAGGTCGCCGGTGCGCAGCGAGGCGCCGTTCACCGTCAGGTGCGCGAGCATCTGGTCCGGCGTCCAGTACATGCTCGCGTACGGCGGGCGGCTCACGACCTCGCCGTTGAGCGAGACCTCCACCTCGATGTCGAAGCCCCAGTCCGCCTTGCGCTCCAGGTAGGGCAGCGGCTCCGGGCTCTGGGCCCGGCCGGGGATCCGCGGCAGCGCCTCCAGCGGCGTGATCCACGGCGAGATCGAGGTGGCGAACGACTTGCCCAGGAACGGCCCGAGCGGCACGTACTCCCACGCCTGGATGTCGCGCGCGCTCCAGTCGTTGAGCAGCGTCACGCCGAACACGTGGTCCTCGAAGGCGCCCGCCGGGCTGCCCAGCTCGGACGGCACGCCCACCACGAAGCCCAGCTCCGCCTCGATGTCCAGCTTCGCGCACGCCCCGAAGACGCCCGCGCGGAGCTGGCCGTGCGGGCGGCGCACCGGCGTGCCCGACACCACGACGGTGCCCGAACGGCCGTGGTAGCCCACCGGCAGGTGCCGCCAGTTCGGCAGCAGCGGCTCGGCGTCGGGGCGGAAGATCCGCCCGATGTTGGAGGCGTGGTCCAGCGAGCAGTAGAAGTCGACGTAGTCGGCCACCTCGATGGGCAGGTGCAGGCTCACCTGGTCCAGCGGGACGAGGTGCTCCTCCACCAGCGAGCGCGAGGAGGCCAGCTTCTCCTGGATCACCGCGCGGGTGTCGTGCCAGGCCGTGCGCCCGCGCGCCATGAACGCGTTGAGGCTCCCGGTCGCGAACACCTCGTCGTGCAGCGCCGCGGCCAGGTCGAGGACCCGGTCCTCGAAGCGCACGCCGACCCGCGGCGCCTGGCCGGGACGCGAGAAGACGCCGTAGGGCAGGTTGTCGATTCCCCAGCTCATTGCTTGTCCACCAGTCCTAGTGCGATCAGGTCCTCCACCGGCGCGCTGGTGCTGCAGGAGCCGTAGGAGACCAGCAGCCGCCGCGCCTGCTCGGCCGTCTCGTCCGGTACGGCTTGCGCCAGCCGTACCAGGCCGCCGACGTCGGTCGAGGTCAGCACCGGCACGGGGTCGCGCCCCTCGACAGCCTCGCAGACGGCGAGCACGAGGTTGAGGAAGCCGTGCCGGTCGACGCCGAGCGCGGGGTCGAAGTGCCGCACCGCGTGGTGCAGCCCGGCGGTGGCCTTGAAGCGGATGCCGCGCTCGGCGCAGTGCGTGACGAAGCCGCCGAGCGCCTGCGCGGTGGGGAAGGCCTCGGCGGTCAGGCCGCCGCAGCGCACCTTGAGCCCGGCGCCGTCCGGCAGCTCGACGGGCAGCCGTTCGGGGGCGACCTCGACGAACACCGCGGGTCCTGCGGGCAGGGCGGGCAGGACGCCGTCCGGCGGGAGCCGTACCTCGACCAGGTCCACGGGCAGGCCGTCGAGCGCGGGCGGCTCGGCGGTGTCCATGATCAGGCCGATGCGGCCGGGCCGTACCGGGGCGGCACGCAGGTCGTCGAGGCGGCCGGCCGGGCACAGGAAGCGGTGGGTGAGCACCGGGCTGCCCGCGGCGCGGTCGCTCGCGTGCCGCTCCAGCGCCTCCGGCAGCGGCAACGCGGTCGGCGGGAACAGGCCGGCGTCGTCCACCAGGGCCTGGAACAGCCGGTTCATCGGGCCCAGGTCCAGGCGTAGCCCGGGTCCTCGCACGACAGCGCGCCCTGGCCAAGGTCGAGCGGGCGGAAGGTGTCGACCATGACCGCCATCTCGCTGGTGTGCGTCGCGCCGGCCTCGATGACCGCCTCGACCGCGCCGGGCTGCGGGCCGTGGGTGAAGCCGGCCGGGTGCAGCGAGATCGAGCCGACGTCGATGCCGGAGCCGGCGCGGGCGGAGTAGTCGCCGCCGACGTAGAACATGAACTCGTCGGAGTCGACGTTGTGGTGGTTGTAGGGGATCGGCACTGCCTCGGGGTGGAAGTCGAGCGGGCGCGGCATGAACGAGCAGACCACGAAGCCGGGCCCCTCGAAGGTCTGGTGCACCGGCGGCGGCGCGTGGGTCTTCTTCACCACGGGCTCGAAGTCGTCGATGTTGAAGACGAACGGGTAGAGGCAGCCGTCCCAGCCGACCACGTCGAAGGGGTGGTTGCGGTAGACCAGCCGGGTGAGGCCGCCACGGGTGCGGACCAGCACAGGCACCTCCTCGCCCTCGACGATGAGCGGCTGGTCCGGGGCGCGGAAGTCGCGCTCGGAGTAGGGCGCGTGCTCCAGGAGCTGGCCGAACTGCGACAGGTAGCGCCGGGGCGAGCGGATGTGCCCGGCGGCCTCGATGACCAGGGCGTTGACCCGGCCCTTGGGCACCCAGCGGTGGATCGTGCCGGTCGGGATGACGACGTAATCGCCCGCGCCGACCTCCAGGGCTCCGTAGCTGGACTCGAAGCGCGCCGAGCCGGCCTGGATGTAGACGCACTCGTCGCCCTTGGAGTTGCGGTAGAGCTCGCTGGGCTGGTCGGTGGTCGCGTACGACAACCGGACGTCGTTGTTGCCGCTGAGCATCATCCGCCCGGTGACCAGGTCGCCCTGGGAGGCGAGGTCCTGGGTGCGGAAGTGCCGGGGGGAGAGCGGCAGGTTGGGCTGGAGCGTCTCGGACAGCAGCGGCTCGACCGCCTCGGCCTTGACGATCGCGGTGGGCAGGTAGCGGTGGTAGAGGAGCGAGGAGTCGGAGGAGAAGCCTTCCTCGCCCATCAGCTCCTCGGCGTAGAGCCCGCCGTCCGGCCGGCGGAACTGCACGTGGCGCTTGCGCGGGACCTCGCCCACGAGACGGTAGTGCGGCATCTGCCCTCCTCCAGCGCGTCCGCTTAGCGGACGCTCATGTCCTCTATAAGGACCATCCTAGGCCAGGGCGGCGGCCAGTTCCACAGCCGCGTCCAGCACGTTGTCCCCGTCCGGCAAGGGCCCGAACGTCACCACCCCCACCGAGGCCTCCAGCCAGGGCACGCCGACAACGGGCGCCGCGACCCCTCGCGCGCCCTCCTGCAATTGCCCCTCACTCACGAAATACCCCGATTCCCCGGCCCGGAGCGCGAGGATCGCCTGCCCGGCCGCGCCACGGCTCAGCGGATGGCGCGCACCCTCCCGGTAGGCCACGTGCAACGTCGTCCACGACGGCTCGACCACCGCCACCGCCAGCCCGTCGTCGCCCTCGGCGACGGTCAGGTGCGCGGTCGCGCCCACCTGCTCGGCCAGCTTCCGCAACACCGGCAGCGCCGCCGCCCGCAACAACGGCTGGACCGCCTGCGCCAGCGCGAGCATGCCGAACCCCAGGTGCACCCGGCCTTCGGTGTCGCGCCGCACGAAACCCTCCTGCAGGAGCGTGGTCAGCAGCCGGTAGATCACCGGCCGGCTCAGCGCCAGTTCCTTCGCCAGTTCGGTGGGCGTCAGGCCGCCGCGCCCCTCGGCGAGCAGGCGCAGCAGGCGTAGCCCGCGTTCAAGGGTCTGTGCTGATTCGGCGGCCATGAGGTCGATTATCGGGCCGCCTGAGTGGTGGCTTGATGACCTAGGCGTGGGGGTAGGAATGCGCTTAGTCACGAAAGGGGCAGGAGGGGGAGGGTGCGGACGATGTGGCTCGGTTTGCTGTCCGCGGTCTTGCTGGCCGTGCTGGCCATCCCACGCTTGCCGGATGTCGACGCCTCCACCTTCATGGTCAGGGACACGCCCGTCAGCCGGGGGATTCCGCCGCCGCCCACCCAGCTCGTGGAGAACGTCTTCGAGGTCTCGGAGGGCATCCCGGTCGACGACCGGCTGATCCCGCTGGAGGAGGGGGTGGCCTTCCGCCCGGCCGAACTGGCCCCCGGGGTGCGGGTCGACGAGCTCGGCCACCTGCGCGGCACGCCGCTGCGGCCCGGCTCCTACACCGATCCCGTGTCGATGTGCCGGGGCCGGTTCTGCGTCCAGGACCAGGTCACCCTGGTCGTGCACCGCAACGTGTCGTGGCAGCCGGGCGAGCTGACCTTCCCCGGCCGGGTGGGCCAGCCGGTCGAGGGGCGCATCCCGATCCTCGGCGGGCCCGGCAGCGTCCTGGCGACCTTCACCGTCACCGACTCGGCCGCGCTGCCGCCCGGGGTCGTCATCGGCCCCGACGGGTACGTCAGCGGGGTGCCTGAGCGGCGCGGTGTCTACGAGGTGCCGGTGCGCATCTGCCTGGCGGGCAACTGCGCCGGAGTAGTGGTCACCCTCATCATCGTGTGACACGCTTTGTCGCCATGAAATCGGTCATTGTGGTCGGTGCAGGGATTTGGGGATCGTCGCTGGCATTGCGGCTGGCCGAAACCGGGTGGCAGGTCACGCTCGTCGAGCAGCACACCCCGGGTCATGTCCGGCAGGCCAGCGCGGGTGAGACCCGGCTGCTGCGCAGCGCGCACGGCACGGACGAGTGGTACGCCCGGCTCTCCCGCACGGCCCGGCAAGGCTGGCTCGACCTGGGCGAACGCATCGGCGAACCGCTCTACCACGAGCACGGGACGGTGTGGTTCGCCCGCGAGGAGCACGGCTGGGAGCGGGCCAGCGCCGGCGTCCTCGGCTCGCTCGGCATCCCGCACGAACTGCTCGACCCGGCAGACGGGCGCCGGTTCTTCCCGGACTTCGCGCCCGATGGGCTCGCCTTCCTGCTGTGGGAGCCCGAGGCCGGGGTGCTCAGGGCCCGCCGGGCCACCCAGGTCATCGCGCGGCTGGCCGTCCAGGCCGGGGTGCGGCTGGTCACCGGGCGGGCCGTGCCGTACGGCGAGGCCATCTCGGTGGCCGGTGAGGTGCTGCGGGCCGACCGGGTGGTGTGGGCGGGCGGGGCCTGGTTGCCCGCGCTCTTCCCGGAGTTGCCGCTGGTGGTGACCAAGCAGGACACCCTGCACTTCGACGTGGCCTGGCGGGGGACGCCGGCCTGGGTGGACTACGACGTCTCGGCCTACGGGCACGGCGATGTGGACGGCGTGGGCATGAAGTGCACCTCCGACGCCGAGGGCCTGCCGTACGAGCCGGAGGAGGGCTCGCGCACGGTCGACCCGGAGAGCGTGGCGGCGGCCTCGGCCTACCTGGGCCGGCGCTTCCCCGCGCTGGCCGGGTCGCGGGTGCTGTTCAGCCAGGTCTGCCAGTACGCGCTGACGCCCGACGCCGAGTGGATCATCCACGAGACGGCGCCGGGGGTGTGGGTGCTGGGCGGCGACTCCGGGCACGGCTTCAAGCACGCGCCCGCGCTCGCCGGCTACGTGGCGGGGCTGCTGGACGGCGAGTACGCGCCGGAGCCGCGGTTCGGCCTGCACGAGCGCACACCGGCCCGCGGCCTGCGGACCAGCGGGTTCACGGACGGCTGAGCCGGTCCGCCTCAGGGGCGCGCAGGTTGCGCACGCCGGGCGACAGCAGCGCCGCCAGGCAGGCAATGATCACGATCGCCGCGCAGCCGACCAGCGCGCCCTTGGGCCCGATCGCGATGCCCACCGGCCCGGCCAGCATCAGGCCGATCGGCCCGAACATCAGCGAGCCGAGCGCGTCGTAGGAGCTCACCCGCGACAGCGCCTCGCCCGGGATCTCCCGCTGCATGGTGGTCTGCCAGAGCACGCCGAAGACGTCGAAGCAGACCCCCATCAGCACCGCGCCCAGCACCACCAACCACAGCGGCGCCGACAGCCCGAGCAGCAGGTACGGCATGGCCGTCGGGATGGTCAGGCAGGTCGCGACCAGGATCGGCCGGCTGGGCCGCAGCCGCAGCGACACGAAGACGCCCAGCAGCGTGCCGACCGCCTCCCCGGCCAGCACCGCCGACCAGGCCGCCGGGCCGCTCTCGCCCAGCTCCTGGTCGACCAGCATCGGCCCGAGCACGCCGTGCGCGGCCTGGATGGCCAGCAACATGATGGAGAACTGGGCGACCACCACCCACAGCCACTGCCGGGAACTGAACTCCCGCCAGCCCTCGCGCAGGTCCTTCAGCACCGAATGCCGTTCCCCGGGCTTGCCCGCCGGCGCTTCGCCGGCCGGACGCAGCTTGAGCTGGGCGATGCACACCCCGGCGACCGCGAAGAGCAGGCCGCTGATCATGAGCGCCCACCCGCCGCCGACCAGCACGACGGTGCCGCCGCCGAGCACGGCCCCGAGGATGCGCGAGGAGTTGGCCCCCAGCGCCAGCAGCGCGTTGCCGGTCTGCAGCCGGTCGACCGGCACCACCTCGGGGATGATGCCCTGCAGCGCGGGGAAGAGCAGCGCCATCGCGATGCCGCTGACCGCCGCGGCGGAGGCCAGGGCGGGCAGCGGCGCCCAGCCGGTCAGCAACATCACGCCCAGGCCGCAGAAGGCCAGCGCGTTGGCCGCCTCGCCGGCCATCATCACCCGCTGGCGCGGCAGCCGGTCGGCGACCACCCCGCCCACCAGCATGAACAGCACCATCGGCAGCGACTCGGCGGTCAGCACGACCGACAACGTGGTGGCGTTCGCGCCCGGAAGCTGCAGGACGCCGAAGGCCAGCGCGACCGGCGCGAAGGTGCTGCCCAGGGTGGAGATGGTGCGAGCCGTCAGCAGGAGGGTGAAGCGGTGGTCCTTGAGCAGGGACAGGTCCTGCTGAAAGCTGTGCATTCTCGCCATTCTTCCGAGGCTGTCACGTCGTGTCGCGCCATTTTTCAGCGGGTGGTCACCTTCTTGACCGGCGTTTGTGTGGATCTCCGGTACGAGGATGGATAGTGTGCTGAATGCCCTAATGTCCCCCCAGGAGTGGCGCGCATGACCAAGAGGAAGATCCTCATCGTCGGACTCGTCCTGGCCCTGCTGGGCATCGTCGCTCCGGCCTCGGCCCACGCACAGCCCGCCCGCCCGTGCGAGGACCTGCCCCCGGGCACCCCCTCGTTCGTCGTCTGCACCTGGCTGGCCACCCCCGAGGAGGCCGCCGAGATCGCCCGCTTCTGGCTCGGCAACGACGGCGAGAACATGAAGGCCGCCGACCCGAACCCCGGCAAGTTCGGCGTCTGCGAGGGCATCACCTGCAACACCGAGGGCGACGGCGTCGCCCACGAGATCGGCGACCCGGACGTCCCCGAGGCGACCGACGACGAGGGCAAGCCCGAGTGCGCGCAGGGCGAGACCTGCTACACCGACCCGGACGAGATCTCCCAGGCCGAGGTGGAGAAGGCCGCGCTGACCCCGGCCGGGCAGAGCGCGAAGAACGCCACCGGCACCGGCCTGCGCACCTGGATCGACACCGAACTGTCCGACGACTGGAAGAACGGCAAGCTCGCCGAGGCGGTCAAGCGCGTCGGCGCCCTGGCCGCCCAGCCCGGCGTCGTCGGCATCCGCTTCGCCACCCAGCTCGGCTACGACTCCCGCGCCTTCGCCTCGGCGGAGGAGCTGGAGAAGTTCGTGACCGAGACCTCCGCCTCGCTGCGCGAGGCATTGCCCGGCAAGAAGCTCGCCGTGCACACCGTCCTGCCGGTGCTCGGCTGCGGCGCCGACGAGGCCTGCAAGGGCGAGCTGGCCAAGAAGTACCCGCTGCTGAACCCGGACGCCTTTGGCGCCTTCCTGGCCAAGTCGCTGATCGACCAGCTCGGCCTGGACAACGGCCACCTGGCCACCGAGTACGCCGCCTGGAAGATCGACGCCGTCACCGCCCAGCGCAACCAGTCGATCGAGATCCGCGCCAAGTCGTGGGACGCCTAC
Source organism: Nonomuraea sp. NPDC050310 (assembly GCF_040655795.1). NCBI lineage: Bacteria > Bacillati > Actinomycetota > Actinomycetes > Streptosporangiales > Streptosporangiaceae > Nonomuraea > Nonomuraea sp. NPDC050310. The sequence goes on from NZ_JBFAKP010000004.1 coordinate 124,271, forward strand.
GGGCACATCGCCGCCGAGGACGCGACCTTCACCGCGGCGGGCTCCTCGGCGCTGACCGAGGAGCAGGCCACCAAGGCGATCACCGAGCGCGTGGTCGCCCCACTGCAGTCCGACGCGGCCGAGAGCGTGGTGCTCTGGACCCGCTGGCAGGCCGCCGACGGCACCGTGCACCGGGTGCTCGGCGAGAAGCTGGCCGACAACGCCACCTGGGGGCAGTTGCGCAAGCTCGCCGCGGTCAAGCCGCGGCTGGCCACCATCTACGACCCGGCCACGCCCGAGGTGGACGTGACCGGCGACCTGAAGAAGCTGGCCGAGGTCTTCGGCCAGGTCTACCTGCGGGCCGAGTAGCCGCTAGCCGCCCTGCGCGGACGGCAGCACGCCGAGCGGCAGCGGGGCGGGCGGCACGGCGTCGGGGATGCCCGGCGCCGGTCCGGCCGCCGCGTCCGGCGTCTCGGGCAGTTCGCTCGCCGGTCCGCCGCCGGGCAGGCCGAGAGCGGTGAGGATCATCGGGAACGAGCTCGCGAACGCGCGGTTCCAGGCCGGCCAGGAGGCGGGCCTGGCCGGGCTGAGCGTGTGCTCGATGCCCAGGGCGCCCAGCCGCCGGCTGATCGCCCCGGCCCCCTCCCCGGCCAGATAGACGCCCAGCCCGCGCAGCCGGGGCGCCAGGACCAGCGGATCGCCGCCCGTTCCCGGGCCGGTCAGAGGTCCGCCGTAGGCTCCGGCGAAGCGGAACAACGCGGGTACCGCCGTCGCGTACGCCAGGGCCCCGTAGCCGCCCTCGCCCTGCCCGGCGACCGCCCGGCGGCGACCGGCTCGATACTCCCGCTCCAGCAGCCGGCGCAGCTCGCGGGTGTGGAAGGCGGCCCATCGCGCGTCGGCGTAGGAGGCGTCCCGGCCGGCGTCCGGCATGACCACGATCGCCTCGACGCCCTCGGTCATCGCCGCGACGTCGCTCATCCTGGTCCAGGCCGTGTAGTTGTCCGCGCGGCCGTGCAGTAGGTAGAGCACGGGCCAGGTGCGGATCCGGTCGGTCTTGCTCCAGCCGGGCGGCAGCAGCAGCCGGACCGGGACCAGGCGGCCGGTGGCGGGGGAGGAGACCAGCAGGTCCAGCATGCGCGGCCCGGTCCAGCGCTCGCGCACGACGCTTGCCGTACCGGGGAGGGCGGGCCGGCCCGGGGTGAAGCGCGGGTCACCGTCGTTGGGCGGCACCGCGGCCGGCGGCGCGGCGCTGGGCCGCGGCGAGGCCGGAGGGGGAGGGTCGGCGAGTGCGGGCAGGCCGGTCAACGCCAGGCACGCCGCACCCGCCAGGGACAGCAGGACACGCACCAACGGTCACCAGTCGAGGAAGTTGCCCAGCTCCTGCTGGTTGATGAGTCCGTCCCCGTCGAGGTCGAGCTGCTTGACGGCGGCCTCGGCCCGCTCCATGGTGATCGGCTGGCCCAGCACCTCCATCAGGCGCACCAGCTCGGCGGGGGAGATCAGGCCGTCGTTGTCGACGTCGATCAGCTTGAACGTGACCTCGTAGTCGCTCATAGGTAGGCACCCTAGTGCCGAAAGCGGTCAGGTGTAATAGGACACATGCTCATCGCATCAGCGCCTAATTTGCGCGATATCGGGGGACACCGCACGACCGATGGTGGAAAGGTGCGAACCGGGCTGGCCTACCGATCGGGGGCGCTCAACCTGCTGGGCCCCGACGACCAGCGGCAACTGCTCGAAGCCGGGGTCCGCCGCGTCTGCGACCTGCGCACCGCCACCGAGCGCACCGACGGGCCCGACCTGCTGCCCGAGGGCGTCGACTACCTCGTCTGCGACGTCCAGCGCTCCGGCGGCCACGGGGCCGACATCGCCGCGCTCTTCTCCGCGCCGGAGGGGGCGGAGGCGCTCAGCTCGCCCGAATCGGCCGAACGGTTCCTCACCGAGGTCTACCGGGCCTTCGTCACGACCACCGACGCCCACGACGCCTACCGCGACCTGTTCCGCGCGCTCGGCGAGCCCGGCACCCTGATGCACTGCACCGCGGGCAAGGACCGCACGGGCTGGGGCGCGGCGGTGCTGCTCACCCTGCTGGGCGTCGACCGGGCCACGGTCACGACCGACTACCTGGCCAGCAACGAGCACCTGGCCGCCTCCTACGCCGGGATCTACGACCTGGTGCCCGAGCCGGAGGTGGTCCGGCCGCTGCTGGAGGTACGGCAGGTCTACCTCGACGCGGCCTTCGACACCGCCGCCCAGTTCTACGGCGGCGTCGAAGGCTACGCCCGCGAGGCACTCGGGCTCGCGGAGGCCGACCTGGCCGCCCTCCGCGAGCTCTACCTGGACTAGACGACCGCTCCCGGCCGCACCTTCTCGCGGGGGCGGACGGGCGCGGGCTCCTTCGCCCTGGCCTCCAGCTCGATCGCCATCGGCCCGGCGACGAAGCACGACGACAGCGTGCCGGTCACGATGCCGATCAGCAGGGCGATGGCGAAGTCGCGCAAGGAGTCGCCGCCCAGCACGGCCAGCGCCGCCAGGATGAACAACGCGCCCAGGCCGGTGTTCACCGTGCGCGGCACGGTCTGCAGGATCGCGGTGTTCACCACCCGGCGGAACGGCTCCTTGCCCGAGCGCAGCTCACGGACCCGGTCGAACACCACCACCTTGTCGTTGACCGAGTAGCCGATCACGGTCAGCATGGCCGCCAGGAAGACGCCGTCGATCGGCTTGCCCAGCCAGGCGAACGCGCCGAGCACCACGGCCGCGTCCACGAACAACGCGGTCACCGCCGCCGTGGCCAGCGTCCACCGGAAGCGGATCGCCAGGTAGAGCAGCTGCGCGGCCAGCGCCACGCCCAGCGCGATGAGCGCGCCCTGCCGCAGTTCGGCGCCCAGGGACGGGCCGATCAGCTCGTCGCGCACCTTCGGGCCGAGCGCCTCGCCGATCCTGGCCGCCTCGTCCGAGCCCAGCTCGCCGGTCCGTACGGTGATCCGGCCCTCGGCCGCCTGCACCACCGCGTTCGGGAAGCCCACGTCGCTCACCGCCTGCCGGGCGGCGTCCGCGCTCTGGGCGGTCGCGAACTCCATCACCCGGCCGCCGGTGAACTCTACGCCGAAGTTGAGCCCGCGCACCGCGAGCCCGGCGAAGGCGACCACCAGCATCAGCCCGGCCACCCCCAGCCAGAGCCGGCCGCGCCGCAACACGAACGGATTCCGCGCGGCCAGCCAGGTCCGCAACCGGCCGGGCGAGGCGAGGCCCGACCAGCGCGCCGGCATCCGGCCCGCGGCCCACTGCGCCAGCACGCGGGTGATCACCATCGCGGACACCAGCGACGCCAGCACGCCCAGGGAGAGCGTCACGCCGAAGCCCTTCACCGGGCCGGAGGCCAGCCAGAACAGCAGACCCGCGGAGAGCAGCGTGGTCACGCCCGAGTCGGCGATGGCGCTCCACGCCTTGCCGAAACCGCGGTCCAGGGCGCGGCGCAGGCCCGCCTTGCCGTACTCCTCCCTGGCCCGCTCGAAGACCAGCACGTTGGCGTCGACGGCCATGCCGATCGCCAGCACGAACCCGGCCAGACCCGGCAGGGTCAGCGTGGCCCCGAGCGCGACGAGCGCGGCGTAGGAGAGCAGCCCGTAGACGCCCAGCGCGATCGCGGCCAGCAACCCGGTCAGCCGGTAGACGAGCACGATGAACAACGCGGTGAGCGCCAGGCCGATCACCCCGGCCTGCGCGCTCGCCTCGATCGCGGCGGCGCCCAGCGTCGGGCCGACCGTGCGCTGCTCGACGATCTCCAGCGGCACCGGGAGCGCGCCGCCCTTGATCAGGACGGCCAGCTCCTCGGCCTGCTGCGCGGTGAACTGCCCGGTGATCGTGGTCGCGCCGCCCGCCTGGCCGGCCCGGCAGGGCGTGTCCGTCCCGACCATCGGCGAGGAGATCACCTCACCGTCCAGGACGATCGCCACCCGGCGCTCCGGCGCCTCGTACGGCTGGCAGGCCGCCTCGCCGGTGAGCCGCTGCCAGGGCCCCGGCTCGCGGAAGTCGACCGTGACGAACCAGCCCGGGCCGCGCTGCGGATCGGTGCGAGCCTCGGCCCCGGTCACCCCGTCGCCCGAGATCACCGCCGGACCGGCCGACAGCGGCCGGCCGTCCTCGTCGGTCAGCGCCTGCCCGCCGGAGGCGAGCACCGGGTGGAAGGACAACTGCGCGGTCTTGCCGATGACCTCGGCCGCCTCGCGCGGGTCGAGCACGCCGGGCAGCTCGACGATGATGCGCCGCTCGCCGGACCGCACGAGCGTGGGGTCGGCGACGCCGAGCGCGTCGGCCCGCCGGGCCAGCACGTCACGGGCCCGGTCGACCGCCTCCGCGTCGGCGCCGTCCTGCGCCTCGAAGACGATCTGGGTGCCGCCGCGCAGGTCCAGCCCTAGGCGCGGCGACATGGTGAATGCGACGAACAACGAAAGGGCGGTGACGGCAAGCGCCATCACCGCACGCCAAACAGACATGCGAAAGCCTCCACATGATCAGGAAAGGAAAAGACGCCGGATCAGGCGGAGGCGGGCGGGGCTCGGGCGGGGCTGGCCAGGCGGTCGGCCATCACCGGGGTGGCGGGTCGCTCCGCCGTACCGGTGGAGACCGGGAGGGCCGGCGACGGCGGGCCGGCGGCGGGGACGGCGGCGAAGCCCGCCTGCGGGCCCGCCTTGGTCCCCGGCTGCGCGGTCATCGGGACCTGCGTCGCCTGGCGGTGCTGGGCGCCGTCCTGGACGGCGGTCTGGGCCGTCGGGGCGAACGCGGCGGCGGGCGGATGGACGCCCGTGCCGAAGAAGATGGAGGACAGCAGAAGGACCAGCGCCGCGGGCAGTCTGATCCTCACGCGTTCACCGTACCCGTGTTCGGGGTAGCGGGTGCCCTATGCCGCGCTACGGGCTTCATGCTTCCCACGAACAGGTAAAGCCGAAACACCTGCTGGACGCCGTGATCGCGGCGGAGCAGGCGGGCTTTTCGGCTTTCATGTCCTCCGACCACTTCTCTCCCTGGAGCGCCAGGCAGGGGGAGTCCGGCTTCGCCTGGTCCTGGCTGGGCGCCGCCCTGGCCAGCACCTCGCTGCCCGCGGGGGTGGTGACCGCGCCCGGGCAGCGCTACCACCCGGCGATCACCGCGCAGGCCATCGGCACGCTGGCCGCCATGTTCCCCGGCCGCTTCTGGGCCGCGCTGGGCAGCGGCGAGGCCTCCAACGAGCACATCACCGGCGACCGCTGGCCGCCGAAGGCCGAACGCAACGCCCGGCTGCTGGAGTGCGTCGAGATCATCCGGGCGCTCCTCGCCGGCGAGGAGGTCACCCACCACGGGCTGGTCACCGTCGACCGCGCCCGCCTCTGGACCCTGCCCGACGAGCCGCCGCTCCTGGTCGGCGCCGCGGTCAGCGAGGAGACCGCGCGCTGGTGCGCGCAGTGGGCCGACGGCCTCATCACCGTCGGCGGGCCCAAGGCCGCCGACGTCCTGCGCGCCTACCGCGAGGCCGGCGGCCGCGGACCCGCGCGGGTGCAGGTGCACCTGAGCTGGGCGCCGACCCAGGAGGAGGCGGTACGGCTGGCGCACGAGCAGTGGCGGTCCAACGTCTTCCCGCCGCCGGCGTGCTGGGACATCGACAGCGTCGAGGTGTTCGACGCCGTCTCCGCCGGGGTGAGCGAGGCCCAGGTGGCCGAGGTCGTCCAGATTTCCAGCGATATTTCACACCATCGGGAGATGCTGGAGCAGTATCGCGACTTTGAGGAGATCTTCCTCCACCACGTCGGGCAGGAACAGCTTGCCTTCGTCGAAGCCTTCGCGGAGATCGTCAAATGAGACTCACCCAAACCTCTGACCTGTGGTGGAAGAACGCCGTCGTCTACTGCCTCGACGTCGAGACCTTCAAGGACGGCAACGACGACGGCATCGGCGACTTCCGCGGCCTCACCCAGCAGATCGACTACCTCGCCGGACTAGGCGTCACCTGCCTGTGGCTGATGCCGTTCTTCCCCACGCCCAACCGCGACGACGGCTACGACATCACCGACTTCTACTCCATCGACCCCCGCCTGGGCACGCTCGGCGACTTCGTGGAGTTCATGCGCACCGCCAAGGACCGCGGCCTGCGCGTCATCGCCGACCTCGTGGTCAACCACACCTCCGACCAGCACCCCTGGTTCAAGCAGGCGCGCTCCTCCAAGGACAACCCGTTCCGCGACTGGTACGTCTGGTCCGACACCCCCGAGCCGGACGACCCGAAGCAGGTCGTCTTCCCCGACAAGGAGAACTCCTTCTGGGAGCTCGACAAGGACAGCGGCCAGTACTACCTGCACAGCTTCTACAAGCACCAGCCCGACCTGAACGTCGGCAACCCCCAGGTGCGCGACGAGATCACCCGCATCCTCGGCTTCTGGATGGAACTCGGGCTGTCCGGCTTCCGGGTCGACGCCGTGCCGTTCCTCATCCAGAACGTCAGCCCCAAGCTGCCCGACCCGCACGACTTCCTGGCCGACCTGCGCGCCTTCATGAGCCGCCGCGAAGGCAGCTCCATCCTGCTCGGCGAGGTCAACGTCCCCTACGACGAGGCCCTGACCTACTTCGGCGACGGCAACGGCACCGAACTGACCATGTGCTTCGACTTCATCGCCATGCAACGCGCCTGGCTGTCCCTGGCCCGCTCCGAGGCCGAGCCGCTGGCCAGCGCGCTCCGCGAGCGCCCCAAACCGCCCAAGGACTGCCAGTGGGCGATGTTCCTCCGCAACCACGACGAGCTCACCCTCGACAAGCTCACCGACGAGGAACGCCAGGAGGTCTTCGACGCCTTCGGACCCTCGCCCGACATGCAGATCTACGGACGCGGCCTCCGACGCCGCCTGCCCACCATGCTCGGCGGCGACCTGCGGCGCATCAAGATGGCCTACAGCCTGCTCTTCTCCCTGCCCGGCACCCCCGTCATCTTCTACGGCGAGGAGATCGGACTCGGCGAGAACCTCGAAGCCGAAGGCCGCATGGCCGTCCGCATCCCCATGCAGTGGGCGCCCGAAGGCGGCTTCAGCAAGGCCGAACCCGACCGCGAGATGCCCGGCGGCGCCTACGCCCCCGAACGCATCAACGTCGCCGCCCAGAAACGCGACGGCGACTCCCTGCTGCGCTGGTTCCAGCTCCTCATCGAGCGCTACCGCGAATGCCCCGAACTCGCCTGGGGCGAGAAACGCGTCCTCGACTGCGACCACCCCGCCGTGCTCGCCCACCGCTGCGACGCCGACGGCGCCACCGTCCTGGTCGTCCACAACCTGTCCGACACCGCCGCCGACATCGAGCTCACCCTCGAAGGGCTGGCCCACTGCCGGCTCACCGACCTGCTGACCGACGCCGTCTTCGACGTCGGCGAGGACGAGCGGGTGGAGCTTCCGCTCGACCCGCACGGCTCCCGATGGCTGAGAGCATCCGCCCCTGACGTCCCCCCAGAGGATGCTTCGGTGAAATCTCAGTGATCACATCGAATCCACATTCCGGGTGATTTCACGGCGCGAGAGCTGCTTTAACCTCACGGCATGACCCCCGCGAGACCCGCGTGTTGAGACAACGGGTGCTGAGACACCGCGTCTTGACTCACCCCGTCCTGAGACACCGCGTACCCCCCACGCCGCTCGACTGGACGATCGCCGTGGCCGTCCTGGTCTTCGCCCTGGCCGAAGAACTCGGCGACGGCGGAGGCCGCCCGTTATGGCTGGCCGCCGCGGTGACCGCCGGTGTCCTCGTGCTGGTACGGCGGCGCCTGCCCGCCACCGTGCTCGCGGTCTACAGCGCCCAGTTCCCCGTCACGCTCTACTTCGGGAACGGCGTGCCGGCGGCCTGGGGCTGGTACGTCGAGCTGCTCCTGCTGTTCACCCTCATGGCGGAGGCCGCCTTCCCCAGCAGGCGGCTCCTGCTCGGCCTGGGCTGCGGGGCCTTCGCCATGGTCAGCCTGTTCGTCTTCAGCCCCACACCCATCGCGGTGGGCGACGTCACCATCGCCTTCTTCATGGCCGCCATCGCCTGCGGGGCGGGCGTCGCCGTACGCCGCCACCAGGAGACCGCGCTCGCCGCCCACGAACGAGGCGAACTCCTCGCCCGCCAGGCCGTCGTCGAGGAACGCAACCGCATCGCCCGCGAACTCCACGACATCGTCGCGCACAGCGTCAGCGTCATGACCATGCAGGCGGGGGCGGTCCGGCTCATGCTCAAGAAGGAGCAGTCCACCGAGCGGGAAACCCTCACCCTCGTCGAGGGCGCCGGCCGGGAGGCGGTCGAAGAGCTCCGCCGTATGCTCGGCCTGCTCCGCACCCCCGGCGACGACGAGCGCACCCCGCAGCCCGGCCTCGAACGCCTGGAGGAACTCGTCGAGCAGATGTGCATCGCCGGCCTCGACGTCCACCTCATCGTCCACGGCCACCCCGTGCCCCTCTCCCCGGGACTGGGGCTGTCGGTCTACCGCATCGTCCAGGAGTCGTTGACCAACACCCTCAAACACGCCGGCCCCACCAAGGCCACCGTCACCCTCTCCTACCGGCCGCGCGAACTCCGGGTGGACATCGAGGACGAAGGCCTCACCGGCAAGCCCGGCCCGCCGGGGCACGGCCTTATCGGCATGCGGGAACGTGTCGCCCTCTTCCACGGCCGCCTCACCGCCGGCCCCGCTCCCCAGGGTGGGTACAGCGTCCGGGTGGACTTGCCCCTCTGACTACAGGGTCCTTCGTTTTGAGCGCGCAACTACTCGGACCTTCGCTCTGGGCGCGCTTCGCGCGTTTCGGCTTGGGCTCCTCTCATGGGGGAGCCGAGCTCCCCCAGACCCCCTAGCCGGGGGCCTCCCGGCCCCCGGACCCCCGTGTCTTGGGCGGTCTCTGGATGGGGGGCGTTGGAGTGGCCGGACTGGATGGTCGAGACGAGGGCTGTTGGGCTGTGGGAGGGTTTGGCCGAAGTGAGATTCACCCTGCGATAGCCGTCGGGAGGTGGCAGGTGGCGGGTCACCGGTTGTCGAGGTGTGCAGCGGCCGTCATGGCGGCCGTCGCAGCACTGGCCGCCTCTGGATGTGGAACACCAGCCCGTACCACGGCACCTAAGTCCGCCACACCGGAAGCGTCCTCGTCGCGCTCACTGGAACTGGAGATCACGCGACGGGAGGAGAAGGACGACACCCCCAACCCCGGATCGGGCCCGGGTGACCCCCGGCTGGCGAAGGCCCTGCTCGCTCGCTTCCAGGATGCGCAGGAGCGCCCGGGCCTGCCGGGAGCCGTCGTTGCGCTGCCGGTGACCGACCTGGAGTCGCTCTTCATACCGTTGCGCCAGCACAGCACCGCCTTCTTGGAACGGGAGGAGTGCCACAAATGGACCATCGGGCTGTGGTTCGAGGTCCTGCAGCGGTACAACACCCCCGGCGTGCAGATGGCCGTCACGACCCTCAGCGAACGCGACTCCGTGGCAGGGCTGCAAGAAAGGCCCGAGGCGGCAGTCTTCAGTGAGGCGATCATCACCGGTCCCCGCGCCATGTTGGACCGTCTCGGCGATCCGACCCTGCCTGCGGCATGTCGCCACCTGTCCGACGCCGCGGTCGGAACGGGGAGCATCCAGCCGCTGGCCGTTCCACCCCTGGGCGAGCGCTCCTGGGCCTATCGGGTCACCGGCAGCGGGGAGGTCCCGATCTGGCACTGGGTGGCGGTGATCCAAACCTCCCGCTACGTGCTGGAGATCCGGATCCCGAACCAGCAACCGAGCCCGCGTGTCGATCCCGCCGTGCTCCTGCCGCACATCGCCCAGGAGGCTTACACCAAGGCGGAGGCGGCATACCGCTAGCTGCCGCACCGCGCCATCGGTGTCTGGGCACACCGATAGCGCATCAAAAGGGCGGCATCCTACGGTGCTCGCGTCCCGGACGTTCCTACCTGAGGAGTGCTTCATCCATGCGAGTTCCGTTCATCGGCGTATCCGCCCTGGCCTTGGCGGCGGCGCTCCTGACGCCCGGTGCGGCGAGCGCCGCCGTCAACCCGGACGACCCCACGACGCTGGGATCGGGTGGCTGCTACTCGGTGTCGGTCACCCGGCAGGACCGCGTCGCCGTGGCCTACATCAACCTCAACGGCTGTAAGCCCAAGCACGCCATCCGGGCCGTCATGATGTGCATCCACGTGAGCATCCCGCAGAAGTACTACGGCCCCTGGAAGCGCAACGCGGGAGAGTTCAGCGCCACGAACTGCCCCACCGGGTCCAAGGTCGCGCGCTATGGCTACCAGTACGGGAGTGGAAGCGGCCCCATCCACTGGAACTAGTGCTCCCACCGGTGCGGGCGAACGTACCGCGCGCGACTGGCCTCGCCTGAGAGCGGATGGTCGAACGAACCAGCGGCAGGTGCGAGAGAGTGAACGGACGAGGATTGACGCCGTCACCGAGCGGGTCCTGCCCTCGTGGCCAGGTCTACACGGGGTCGGACGCTTCGACGACGGTGACCTGCCAGGGCAACACGTCGAGCACGGGAGCCCACCGCTCGCGGTCCAGCGTGAGGATGGGGAAGTCCAGGTAGCGGCTCACCGCGACGACGTGGGACGCGGACAGGTCAGGGGCGTCGCCCAAGTGCTCGGCGATGGCGGCGATGCGGAGGGTGTGGTCCAGGTTGGCCACCACGTCCAGCAGGACGTTGGGCAGGTTCTCCACCAAGCCGTTGAGCGTGTCCTGCTGGCGGGGGCTGAGGCCGGCCTGGGCGTGCGCGAGCGTGACGGCGGGGACGCTCATGCGTTCGGCGGCGAAGTCCAAGGCGGCGACCAGGTTGGCCGTCATGTCGTCCCCGCGCGCCAGCTCACGCAGGAACAGGTCGTCCAGGACGTAACCGCTCACGTGCCGTCCTCGTCGAGGCGGTTCTGCCGGAGCAGGCTCAGGCTGTCGAAGATGCGCTTGGCCCGGGCCACCGCCTCGGGGTTGCCCGCCGCCTCGGCCAGGCGGCGTTCGGCGGCTTCGCGTCGCCGGTGGACGGTGGCCTGGTGAGCGTCGTAGAGGAACTCGAGCGCTTCGGCGGCGGTGACGGTGCGTCCGCGCTCGCGGGTGAGATCGGCGACGACCTGGTTGAGCTGGTCGCGGACGCGCTCGGGGACCTTGATGCTCGTCATCGGCTCAGGCATACCAGAATTCTACCGTGGTAGAGCTGAAGTATGCGGATCAGCTTGAAGTTCCGGGCAGGCGCGAGGTGCCTGCCCGGAAGTGGCGGGAGCCGCCGTCTAGCGCGTGCGTGGCACCAGGCGCAGCACGATCGCTGCTGCGGTCAGGCACACCACCCCCGCGACCGCCATGCCGGCCGAAGGGCCGGTGGCGGCCATGACGCCGGTGGCTGCTGCCAGGGTGAGGGTTTCCAGGCTGATCCGGGCGGTGTTGAACAGTGCCGCGCCGGCTCCGCCTCGGTCGGAGGGGACGTGCTTGAGGGCCTGGCCGTCTGGCACGCCTTCGGTGAGGCCGAGGACGGCACCGGCGACTGCGGCGGCGATCAGGAGGGCGGCGAGGTGGGTGGTGAACAGGAGCAGGGCGGACGCGGCTGCGCCGGCGAGGAGGGCGCCGGTGACCAGCTGACGGGCCCAGCGCCGGGCCAGGCGGGAGGCGATGAGCGGCAGCAGGGTGGACGGCACCGTGAGCAGGCTGAGGATGAGGGCGGCCTCGCCTGGACCCACCCGCTCGGCGGCGCCCAGTTGGGGGAGTACGGCCAGGCCGACTACGAGGAGGCCCATGAAGGCGCCGGTGGCCACCGCGTAGGCCCGGTAGGCCGGGATGCGGAGGAGGTCGAGCGGGATGGCCGGGTGTTCGGCTCGGCGCTCGACGCGGACGAGGAGCAGTGCGGTGATGAAGGCGAGGAGTAGAAGGAGGCCCGGCACCCACCAGGGGATTCCGGAGCCCAGGCCCAGGCCGAGGGCGGTGACGACGGCCGAGATGGTGACACCGAAGAGCACTGCGCCGGCCAGGTCGTAATCGCCACGAGCACGGGGGGTCCGGAGGCCGGGGAGGCCGAGGGTGGTCAGGGCGGCCAAGGCGGCGACTGCGCCGGGGACGACGAAGACGAGGGGCCAGCCGCCCAGGGCCATCAGGCCTTGGGCGACGAGGGGGCCCATGGCCAGGCCGCCGCCCATGACCGCGCCGATGTAGCCGTAGACGCGGCGGCGGTCCTCGGGCGGGTAGACGGCCAGGACCATCGACGAGGCGCCTGCGGCGCACATCGCCGCTCCGAAGCCGGCGACCGTACGGAGGGCCACCAGGGAGAGCAGGTCGGGGGCGAAGGCGGAGGCCGCGCCGGTGGCTGCGACCACGAGGTTGCCCAGGGCGAAGAAGCGGGTGCGGGCGGTGCGGTCGGCCATGGTGCCGGCGAGGAGCAGGGCTGCGGCGAAGATGCCGTTGTAGGCGAGCACGATCCACGGCCCCAGGGCGGTTGGACCGGGCAGGTGGCGGGTGACGTCGGGGACGACGGCGGTGGCGCCGGTGATGGCCAGCGGGAAGACGGCGTCAGAGACGAGGGCGGCCCACAGGACACGCCGACGGTGACGTCGGGACAAGGTGAACACGGAGTGCGCTCCGGAAAGAGGAGTTCCGAGCGCCACGGGGGCGCTCCTGGCCAGAGGTCAGGAGCGACGGCGAGTGTCTGGTTTTCGCGCCGCCGCTCTCAGCGACGGCGCACCTTGTCCGTTTTCGGCACGCGGACACGGTAGCAGCTCTCGGGAGCCGCCTTCATCGGGGTTTTCGGGCGCGAGAGCTCATGAGGGCCCGGAGGAGGTCTCGAAGGCGCTGGCGAGGAGGGGGATCGGGTCGGCGGGGAGGTCGTGTCCCGATCGGGCGGTGGGCCAGGTGGAGAAGCCGTCGTCGGGCCAGCGCGGGATCACGTGGAAGTGCAGGTGGAAGACCGACTGCTCCGAGCCTGGGCCGCTGGCGTGGAGGAGGTTGACGCCGCTGGCGCCCAGGCGGGTGCGCATGGCGTGGGCGACCTGCTGGGTGAGGGCCATGGTGGCGGCCAGCGCGGGCGCGGGGATGTCGAAGAGGTCGGCGTGGTGGGCGACCGGGATGACGAGGGTGTGCCCCGGCGCGATGGAGTCCAGGGGGGCGAACGCGCAGGCCTCGGGGGTGCGGGCGACCCAGCGGGCGGTGTCGCGGTGGAGCAGGTCGCAGAAGACGCAGGTCATGAATCAACGATCCCAGACTTGAAGTTCGTGACACGAACCAATATGGTTCGTAACGCGAACAAATTGGTTCGTGAGGCGAACTTACGCACAAATGGAGAAGTGATCATGAGTCGCAAAGTTGTCGTCGTGGGTGGCGGGTACGGTGGGGCCGCGGTGGCCAAGGCGCTGGATGCGGAGGCCGAGGTGGTCCTGATCGACCCCAGGGACGCCTTCGTCAACTCGGCCGGTTCGCTGCGCGCCCTCGCCCAGCCGGACTGGGCGGGTGCGATGTTCTTCCCCTACGACCAGTGGCTGAAGCGCGGCACGGTGGTACGGGACCGGGTGGTCGCGGCGGACCCCGAGGGGGTCACGCTGGCGTCCGGGCAGCGGGTCGAGGCCGACTACCTGGTCCTGGCCACCGGTTCCAGCTACAGCTACCCGGCCAAGCCCGCCTCCGACTCCACCGAAGCGGCCCTGGAGGACCTGCGCGAGACGCACAAGGAACTGGCCGGGGCGGAGCGGGTGCTGATCCTGGGCGCGGGGCCGGTCGGCATCGAGCTGGCCGGCGAGATCAAGGAGGTCTGGCCGCACAAGCACGTGACGCTCGTGGACCCGGCGCCCAGCCTGCTGGCCGCCTTCCCGGAGGAGATGCGCCAGGACCTACGCCGCCAGCTCGACGAACAGGGGATCGAGCTGCGGCTGGGCCACGGCCTGGCGACGCCGCCGCCGATCCCGGCCGGTCGGGCGGGCGGGTTCACGGTCACGACCACCGCGGGGGAGGAGATCGCGGCGGACATCTGGTTCCAGGCGTACGGCGTGCGGACCAACAGCGACTACCTCGCCGACGGCAGGCTGACCACGCGCACGCCGCTGGGGCAGGTGCCGGTGACCGAGACGCTCAACGTCGCCGGCCACGACCACGTCTACGCGGTCGGCGACCTGACCGATGTCCCGGAGGCCAAGATGGCCGGGTACGCGATGCAGCACGCCGAGGTGGTGGCCGCGAACATCCTGGCCCAGCTCCGCGGCGAGCGCCCGGCGGCGACCTATCGGCCGCTGCCGTACCCGATGATCCTGCTCCCGCTGGGGCCGCGCGGCGGGGTCGGCCAGTTGCCCGGCCCGGACGGGCCTTCCGTGGTCCCGGCCGAGACGGTCTCCGCCTACAAGGGCGCCGACCTGTTCACCGGCCGCTTCACCCAGGAGTACGGCGGAGCCGCCTGACCCGCCCGAGGAGTGCCCCGAAAACGAGCCCTACGGCTGGCGCAACCCCGCGGTGAGCAAGTGCCCGCTCACTCCCAGCAGGGACGGCACCGACTCCATAGCCCGCTGCGCGTCGAGGGCCTGAGCCCGCCGCTCCGGATCGTCGAGCCACTCGTTGACCGGCGTGTACAGCCAGAGCGTCCCCTCCAGCCCGTACTGCGTGACCCCGCCCAGCCCCGCCTCGGCGAACTCCACAGGCACCTCCTCCGGCGAGTGGAAGTACGCCACGAACCCGCCGGGCGAGCGCATGGCCCCGGTGTCCGCGGCCGAGCGAGCGGCCACCCGTTCGACCTCGGTGAAGTAGGAGCCGGTCCGGAGCGTGTCGTGCACCCCGGCGAACCGGTTGATCGTCGCCGCCGCGACCACCCCGCCCGGCCGTACCACCCGATGGGCCTCGGCCAGCGCCCGCACCCGGTCGGCACGGTCGGCGAGGTGGTACAGCGGCCCCAGGAGCAGGGCCGCGTCGACGCTGCCGTCGGGCACGGGCAGGTCTCGCGCGTCACCCAGCCGCGCGGTCACGCCGGGCAGCTCGGCGGCCCGCTCCACGTGCAGGGGCACCGGGTCGAGCAGCTCCACCTCGTACCCGTCGGCGGCCAGCCATTCGGCGTGCACGCCGGTGCCGCCGCCGACGTCGAGCACCCGGGCCGGCGCGGGCGGCAGCACCCGGCGCAACACGTCCTGCGTGCGCCAGAACTCCAACCGGCCGTGGCCCTCGCGCAGCCGGGTGTGCTCACGGTCCTGGGCGTAGTAGGCGAGCAAGGTTTCGCGAGTCACCGTCATGCTCGATCATGACCCGGCGCGCGGGCGCCGGGCAACGCGTTATCCGAGCTCCTCGAACAGGGTGAGCTGCAGCCCGGCCGGTCCTTCCAGCCGGGAGTTGAGCGAGTTCCAGGGGGTGCGGACCGGCTCGGCGACGACCTCGGCCCCGGCCTGCGCCAGCCGTACGGTGGCCTCGCGGGAGTCGGACACCTCGAAGGCCACCCGGATGTGCCCCGCCACGCGGCGTCCGACCTCGACCTCGTCGATGAACTCGGCGTGCCCGGGGTCGGTGATCTCCAGGGTGGCGCGGCCGGCCTCCAGGATGGTGACCCGCCCGTCGGGGGAGGAGTAGGCGGCTCGTTCCGGCAGTCCGAGGACGTCGCGGTAGAAGTGCAGGGCGGTCTCGTAGTCCTCGGCCGTCACGACCAGGCGGAGTTCTTTCACGCTCATGAACAGCGACAAGCCGGGCCGAGCCCGCGCTATTCCGCCGGGTTCTCCAGCCAGGCGACGATGTGCCGGACGAAGCTGTCGGCGTGCGCGATGGGGCCGCGGTCGAGGGCGGCGACCAGGTGGGTGATCCCGAAGGTGGCGTCCCAGACGCGGGCCCGCCGGTAGGTGCCGGGGTCGACGGCGTCGCGGACGTTGGCCCAGCCGTGGATCCAGCCGAGGAAGGCGGCGTCCACCGCCGGGTCGAAGAGCTTGGCGCGGTCCCAGTCGAGTACGCCGATCAGCTTGCCGTCCGGGCCCCAGTGCACGTTGTGGCCGCCGAGGTCGCCGTGGACGAGTGCGTCGGGGACCTCCTCCAGGGCCAGGGCCGCAGCGAGTCGCCGTTCACCGTCCTCGCGCCACTCGGCGGGCAGGCGCGGGATGACCTCGCCGGCGAAGATGTCCATCCAGCGTTGCCCGCCCGGGTAGCCGCGTGGCGCGGGGACGACGGCCCGCAGTTCGGGGGTGACGGGCAGGTCGCGCAGGGCGGCGAGCAGGTCGGCGAACCGCGCCGGGTCGCCGACCCCGTCCGGGAGGGCGGTGCCGTCGAGCCAGGAGAGCGCGACCGCCGCGCGCTCGCCGAAGCGGGTGACCGGGGTGAGCGGCTGGGGCACCTCGAAGGGGAGCCCGGCGGCGGCGATCACCCGGAGCAGTTCGGTGCGGGCGGGCAGGGCCTCGGCCTCGGTGGGCCGCCGGCTCACCCTGACGGCGGCGACGCCGGGCAGCAGCACCACGTCGTGCAGCCCGCCGGTGAACAGCCGGGCCCGGTCGAGCCCGACCCCCGGCAGCAGGGCCTCGGCGATCTCCAGCAGGTCGGGCGTCATCCGCCCAACCTAACGTCCCGGCTGCTCAGAGGTACGAAGGCCCGGTCACCCGGTGCCGGAAGGTCCACCACACCCACGCCTGCGAAGCCACCAGGAACGGGATGATCCCGGCGATCACCGGAGCCAGGAAGGCCGGTCCGGTGGCCTCCAGCCGCACCGCACCACCGGCGATCACCACCAGGGCCGCCAGCGCCGCCGAGGTCAGCGCGTAGGCCCGCCACCCGGCCGAGCGCCCGGCCAGGACCGAGGCCCGCTCGCGCAGTTCCCCCCGCAGTCGCAACGAGGCGAAGGCCAGCCCGTGCACGGCCAGCAGCAACGCCACCAGCAACCCCGGCAGCAGGGCGACCGGCCCGCCCAGCCCGACCAGCGCGTCGCCGAGCAGGAGCCCGAGGCTGATCGCCAGCCCCCAGCTCCCGGCGACGATCGCCCCGTCCCAGACCAGCCGCCAGGTCGCACCGCTCAGCCGGCCGCGCAGCCACAGCCCCATGTCGCGGACGACCCAGGCGGCCAGCAGCCCGACGACTACCGCGTAGTTGCCGCTCAGCAGCTCGCCCTCGCCGGTCGGGAAGAGCCCGGTCAGCACGCCGGCGGTCGCCACCAGCCACACCTCGTTGCCGAGGAAGAACGGCGCGATGGCCGCGATCACCTCCCGCCGCTCGCCGGAGGTGCGCCCGAGGTACGGCAGGAGCATCCCGACCCCGATGTCCGCCCCGCCGAGCACGAGGTAGCCGATGGCGAAGAAGGCGAGGATCAAGGCTTCCATGAGGGCTCCTCAGTAGGTCAGGGCGGGTTCGGCGGCGGCCGGCAGGCGCTCGGCGCCGAGCATGACCGCGCCGGGCTCGCGCCGGGCGGTGCGCGCCAGCAGCCAGTAGTTGATGACGATGAGCACGCCGAACACGGCCGAGAAGGTGATGAGCGAGGTCAGCATCTGCCCGCGGGTGACGTCGGAGACGGCGTCGGCGGTTTTGAGCAGCCCGTAGACGGCCCACGGTTGCCGGCCGAGCTCGCGGAAGAGCCAGCCGCCGATGGTGGCGACGAACGGCAGCGGGATGCAGGCGATCAGCAGCCAGTGCCAGCCGCGCCAGCGGGCGACGGCGCCCTTGAAGAGCATGAGCACCGTGCTGAGCATCGAGACCAGCGCGAGCACCGCGTAGACCACCAGCATGACCAGCGCCGAGGTCGAGACCACCTCGACCGGCGGCAGGTAGTCGCCCGGTCCGTGGAGTGCGACCGCCTCGGCCTGCGCCTCGGCCAGCCGTTCGGAGCTGCCCACCCACGCGGCCACCTTGGTGGGCTGCAGGCTCTCGAAGGAGATGCCGCCGAAGGAGGCGGTCAGGGTGAGCGCGGCGAGGGAGAACCCGACGCCGAGCCGCAGCGACTTGCGGAAGAACTCCTGCTCGTGGGTGCGCCTGCGCAGGTGGTAGGCGCTGACCCCGGCCATGAAGAACGAGCCGACGACCAGCCCGGCGCCCAGCACGTGCCCGAAGGCGTTGATCGCCGCCGGGTTGGCCAGCAGCGCCCCGAAGTCGGTGAGTTCGAGCACCCCGCCGCGCAGCTCGTAGCCGACCGGCTGTTGCAGGAAGCCGTTCGCGATCATGATCCAGAAGGCCGAGGCGTAGGCGGTCAGCGTGACGATCCAGATCAGCGCCAGGTGCGCCCAGCGGTTCAGCCGGTTCCAGCCGAAGATCCACAACCCGAGGAAGGTCGACTCGACGAAGAAGGCGACCAGCGTCTCCAGCGCCAGCGAGGCCCCGAAGACGTTGCCCGCGAAGTGCGTCAGCCCGCTCCACGACAGCCCGAACTGGAACTCCATCACCAGGCCGGTCACGATGCCCATGGCGTAGTTGATGACGTAGAGCTGTCCCCAGAAGCGCACCATCCGGGTGTGCACCGGGCTGCCCGACAGGGTGGCGCGCGTCTGCACGATCGCCACCAGCGTCGCCAGCCCCAGGGTCAGCGCCACGAAGAGGAAATGGGCCCCCGCGGTGAGGGCGAACTGCAGCCGGGCGAGCTCTACCGTGTCCATGCCCCGATGGTGCTGGTACGGCTCCCGCCGCCGCGTCATGCCGGCGCGGGCACCGGCCCTACTCCGCGGGAGTTACGCCGCGCCCTGCCGTACCACTCAGGGGGTAAGCCAGCCGGGCGTGATCATGCCCGCCTCGTAGGCGAGCACCACGAGCTGGGCCCGGTCGCGGGCGGCCAGCTTGGTCATGATCCGGCTGACGTGCGTCTTCGCCGTGGCGGGGGACAGGATCAGCCGGGCGGCGATCTCGTCGTTGGACAGGCCGTGCCCGACCAGCACGAGCACCTCGCGCTCGCGTTCGGTCAGCCCGTTGAGCTCGGGACCGGGCTCGGGACGCTTGACCCGGCCGGCGAACTCGGCGATCAGCCGCCGGGTGACCGACGGGGCGATGAGCGCGTCGCCCCGGGCCACGACCCGGACGCCGTGGATCAGTTCGGCGGGCTCGGTGTCCTTGACCAGGAAGCCGCTGGCCCCGGCGCGCAGCGCGCCGTAGATGTAGTCGTCGAGGTCGAAGGTGGTCAGGATGATCACCTTGACCTCCGCCAGGCGGGGGTCGGTGACGATGCGCCGGGTCGCCTCCAGGCCGTCGAGCTCGGGCATGCGGATGTCCATGAGCACGACGTCGGGGCGCAGCTCGCGGGTCAGTTCGACGGCCTTGGTGCCGTCGCCGGCCTCGGCGATGACCTCGATGTCCTCCTCGTCGCTGAGGATGGAGCGGAAGCCGGCACGCACCAGCGTCTGGTCGTCGGCGAGCAGAACTCGGATCATTTCCCTCATTCTTCCTTCAGCGGCAGCGTCGCCACCACCCGGTACCCGCCCTCGGGCCTCGGCCCGGCCTGGAGGCTCCCGCCGAGCGCGGCGGCGCGCTCGCGCATGCCCTGCAGGCCGAACCCGGAGCCGTCGGCGTAGTTCGCCCCCGGCCCGGCGTCCTCCACGCTCAGCACCAGGGCGGCCGGCTCGCGGGTGACGGCGAGCGAGGCGGTGTCGCCGCCGGAGTGCCGGGAGACGTTGGTCAGGGCCTCCCGCAGGATGCGGGTCGCGGTGAGGTCCACCTCGGCGGGCAGGTCGGCCAGCGAGCCGGTGACCGTCGTGGTCACCCGCAGGCCGCTGTCGCGGGCCAGTTCGTCGAGGCGGGCCAGGCTGGCCGCCGGCAGCGTGGGCAGGTGTTCGTCCACCTGGCGCAACATGCCGAGCGTGCTGCGGAGCTGGCGGAGCGTCTCCTTGCTGGTCTCCTTGATCGTCTGCAGCGCGGTCTCGGCGTCCTCGGGGCGCTTCTTCAGCCCGTGCAGCGCCGAGCCGGCCTGGACGTTGATCATCGAGATGTTGTGCCCGATGACGTCGTGCAGCTCGCGGGCGATGCGCAGCCGCTCCTCGGTCTCACGCCGCCGGGCCTCCTCCTCCTTGGCGTGCTCGGCCTGGAGCAGGCGTTGCTCGACCTCGTGCCGGTAGGCGCGGCGGTTGCGCACGTAGGCCCCGGCGGCGATGGTGACCACCACGCCCTCGGCGATGGCCAGGAAGCTGGTGTTGTCGATGTGCCGCGGGCCGCCCATCTCGCCCAGGCCCATCGCCAGCAGCGCGGTCGCCCCGGTGGTGATCGCGGCCAGCAGGTAGCCCTGCTCGGCGGCGGTGTAGAGGGCGACGATCGGCAGGATGATCAGGGGGCCGTCCATGCTGGCGTACGGGTAGTACGCCAGCGTCGCGGCGGTGACGACGACCAGCGCGGCCACCGGGAAGCGCCCACGCCAGAACATCGCGCCGCACGCCACGAGGGGCAGCACGAAGTCGAGGAGCTCGGGGGTGCGTTCGGGTCTGAGTACGAAGGTCAGGGCCGTGCCGAGCACGACCGCCGCCACGACCACGATCGTCGTGATCCGCATACGCGTCACCCTAACCTGGGTAGGGGACAGGCATGTCAATCAAGGATCAACTGCGCGAGATCGACTCCGACCTCGCCAGTCTCAAGGCCACCCGCGACGAGCTGCGCGAACAGGTGGGCGACCCGGACGCCGGGGACTACATGGACCGCTCGTTGCTCCTGCAGCAGCTCGACGAGCAGGAGCGGCGCATCGGGGAGATGCAGGCCAGGCGGGAGGAGCTAGCCAAGCGCCTTGACGCGTAGCGGAGCGCCCACCTCGTGCAGGTGCCGCAGCGCCTGGCCGTAGGACGCCAGCAGGCCCGTCTCGCAGTAGTCGACGCCGAGCTCGGTGCAGTAGGCCCGGACGATCGGCTGCGCGCGGCGCAGGTGCGGGGTGGGCATGTTGGGGAACAGGTGGTGCTCGATCTGGTAGTTGAGGCCGCCGAGCGCGATGTCGACGAACACCCCGCCGCGCACGTTGCGCGAGGTCAGCACCTGCTTGCGCAGGTAGTCGAGGGTGGTCTCGCCGGTGATCGTGGGCATGCCCTTGTGGTTGGGCGCGAAGGTGCAGCCCAGGTAGAGGCCGAACAGGCCCTGGTGCACGATGATGAAGACGATCGCCTTGACCGGGGAGAGCACGGAGAAGATCAGCCCGAAGTACCACACGAAGTGGGCGGTCAGCAGTGCCGCCTCCAGCCAGCGCTGGCGGGCGTTGGGCCGCAGCAGCGCCTTGAAGCTGGCGATGTGCAGGTGCCAGGCCTCCAGGGTCAGGATCGGGAAGAACAGGATCGCCTGGTACTTGGCGACGAAGCGCGGCAGGCCGCGGCTCTCGGCCAGTTGGTCGCGCGACCACACGATGACCGAGGGCGAGACGTCCGGGTCGTGCTCCTCGTGGTTGGGGTTGGCGTGGTGGCGGGTGTGCTTGTCGGTCCACCAGTCCCAGCCCAGGCCGACGCCCAGGTTGCCGAGCAGCCGCCCGACCAGCGAGCTGGGCCGGCGCCGCCGGAAGACCTGAAGGTGCCCGAGGTCGTGGGAGACGAAGCCGAACTGCGCGAAGACGATCGCGAAGTAGACGGCGACGGCGATCTGCCACCAGGTGTCGCCCGCCCAGACGAACAGCGCCACCCCGGCCGCGAAGGCCAGCAGCCAGGCGCCGATCCGCACCGCGTAGTACGCCGGGCGCCGGTCAAGGAGCCCTTCCTCGTTGATCCGCCTCGCCAGGCGGGCGAAGTCACTTCCCCGCGCCTCGACCGCGCTTCTCGCCATCGAACCTCCCCAAATCGTGCTTGCGTTCTCGACGTAAGCACGTGGGTGATCGACGCCACGGGCCCCACCGACACTGTACGGCACGACTCGCCGTTCCTTACTGGGGCGAATTCGGCGGAAAGGCAACTGAGTCAGTCGCGGAAGATCACCTCGCCGGGCTGCACGATCTTCGCTCCGGCCCCGGCCAGCTCCTGCTCGACCCCGGCCGAGATCTCGGTCGCCGGCCGCCCGTCGTCGTAGGTGCCGTGGGCCCCGCTGACGAGCTGGACCTCGTGGCCGCGCCGGAGCGCCTCCAGCCCGGTCTCGCGCACGCACCACTCGCTCTGGAAGCCGGCCACCACCAGCCGGTCGCCCGCCGCCAGCAGGTCGCCGAGCTTCGTGCCGGTGAAGGCGTCGGGCACGAGCTTGTCGACCACCGGCTCGCCGGTCAGCGGCGGGTGCACCAGTTCCCACCCGTCGGTGCCGGGGCGGTCGGGGTCGAGCTCGCCGCCGTTGTTGCGCACGTGCACGACCCGGGCGCCGGCCGCGCGGGCACGTTCCAGCAGGTCCTCGATGGCCGCCCCGACCTCGGTCGCGCCCGGCGCGGGCGTCGGCGGGAGCAGCATGTTGCGCTGGACGTCGATGAGCAGAAGTGTCGTCATGCGAACACGCTATCGAATCAGCGACTCCGGTGTCAGCCGTCCGGTCAGAAGCAGCAGCAGGGTCGCGGTCGGCGCCTCGATCAGCCGGCCCTCGCCTTCGGTCCAGGTCGTGTCGGTGGCGACCAGCCGGTAGCCGGCCAGGTCCTTGCGCGGGTGGAACAGCCGCTTGCGCGCCCACAACCGCTCGCAGCCGGCCCGCGCCGCCTCCGCCGGCGTCTCCCGCGTCTGCCCCAGCGGCCGGGTGACGTCCTGCCAGTGCACCAGCACGTCGGTCAGCGCCTCGTACACCGTGGTCGTCGGGGCCAGCCGCCGCGACTCCGCCGCCCGCCGCATATCCGCCACCAGCCGCTCGTACGGCAGGCGAGCCTTCTCCCGCGCGGCGTCGCGGATGATCACGTTGAGGTCACCGCGGGCCCGGATCGCCGGCCCGAACAGCTGCCACCACCGCACCTCGGTCGCCAGCGGGACGTGCGCGATGACGTCGCGCACCCGCCACTCGGTGCACAGCGAGCGGCTCTCCCACTGCTCGGGCGAGAGGCCCTCGGCCCAGTCCGCCAGCTCGTGGCGCTGCCGGCGGATCTCCTTCCTGATCTCTTCCTCGGTCACGTCGCCCTCCCGGCACGGTAGACGGCCACCGGCCGCAGCAGCGCGGACGGATCGGTCAGGGGGTCGCCGTCGACGGCGACCAGGTCGGCGTCGTACCCGGGCCGGATCCGGCCCTTGCGGTCGCCGACGCGGCACACCCGGGCGGCCACCGAGGTGACCGCGCGCAGCAGGTCGAGGGGGGCATAGCCGATGCCGGCCAGCTGCTCCACCGCGTGCGGGAGCACCCCGTGCGGCTTGGGCGGCCCGACGCCGGCGTCGGTGCCGATCACGAAGGGCACCCCGCAGGAGTACAGCGCCTGCATGTTGGCGATCAGCTTCGGCAGGAGCGCGACGATGCGCGGCGGGGGCGGCCCGCCGACCGGGACCACGCCCGCGGTGACGGAGACCACCGTGCCCGCGCCGGCCAGCTTGCCGAGCAGGTCGAAGTCGGTCTCCACGGAGTCGGCGGTGAGGAAGGAGCAGTGCTCGACGGTGTCGAACCCGGCCTCCAGCGCGATGGCCACCCCCGGACGGCCGTGCGCGTGCCCGGCGATCGGCAGGCCCAGCGCGTGCGCCTCCTCGGCCGCCGCCCGAGCCTCGGCCAGGGTGAACTGGGCCAGGTGGGAGTGGGTGCCCTCGGTCATCTCGCCGCCGGTGAGCATCATCTTGACCACGTGCGTGCCGCGCCGGGCCCGCTCGCGCACGGCCTCGCGGATCTCGGCCTCGCCGGAGACCTCGCCGCCGAGCCACCAGCAGTGCCCCCGCACCGTGGTGATCGGCGGGCCCGCGGCCAGCACCTCGGGGCCGCCGGTGAGCTGCAGCGCCAGGAAGCCCCGGTCGCCCAGGTCCCGCACGGTGGTCACGCCCGCGGCCAGGTGCCGCGCGGCGGACTCGCGCATCAGCTCCAGCAACTCCTCGTCGCCGGCCGTGGTGAGCCGGGCGATCGGGTCGGGCCCGGCGTCGAAGGCCAGGTGCACGTGGCAGTCGACGAGGCCGGGCAGCAGCGTCGCCCCGCCCAGGTCGACCCGCGCGGAACCGCCCCGCGCCACCTCGGTGACGCGGCCGTCCCCGACGGTGACGACCTGGTCCTCCAGGAAGTCGTGGCCGTCGAAGAGGCGGCCGGCACGTATCGTGAGCATGCGACCACGGTCGCACGCCCGGCCGGGCGTGCGCCTGAGTAAGGGTTACTCAAGTGTGGCGAGCCGGTCGAAGAGCTCGATGGCGGCGTGCCGTACCTCCTCGGGGTTGAGCCCGTCCAGGGTCTGCCGGGCATGGGCGGCGTCGCGCGTGGTGGCGAGGGTGATGGCGACCGAGTGCGCCGCGGCCCGGTCGAGCGAGCCGGCGGGTGCCCGGTCGGCGAGCTCCTGAGCGCTGGTGGCGAGGTCGAGGTTGTCCTTCACGGTGGCTCCTTCCGGGGGGAGCCCATCACATCATCCCCGCCCGTCCCAGATCCAGCGGAGTCACGTGCTGGCCGCGTCGATCCAGTGGTCGAGGACGGCCGCGGCCCGGCCGGTGTCGACGGCCGTCGCCGCGCGGTCCATCGCCGCGGCCAGCCGTACGACGAGGTCCCGGGGCGTGGGCGCGCCCTCGGCGGCCACCAGCGCGGCGGCGGCGTTGAGGAGCACGATGTCGCGCACCGGACCCGGCTGCCCGTCCAGCAGCGCCCGGGTGACCGCGGCGTTGTGCGCCGGGTCGCCGCCGACGAGCCGGTCCGGCGTGGTGTACGGCAGGCCGAGGTCGGCGGGGTCGAAGCCGGTCTGCGTCACCGCCCCGTCGCGGACCAGCCAGACCGTGGACGGCCCGGTCGTGGTCAGCTCGTCGAGCCCGTCCTCGCCACGGAAGACCAGCGAGGAGCAGCCACGGCGGGCGAACGCCTCGGCCAGCACCGGGGCGAACCGCGCGTGGGCGACGCCGACCGCCTGGGCCCGGGGCCGGGCCGGGTTGATCAGCGGGCCGAGGAAGTTGAAGACGGTCGGGATGCCCAGCTCGCGCCGGGCGCGCGAGGCGAAGCGGAAGGCCGGGTGGTAGAACGGCGCGAACAGGAAGGTGATGCCGACCTCGGCGGCCACCCGCGCGGCCCGCTCGGCGGGCAGGTCGAGCGGCACGCCGAGCTCTTCAAGCAGGTCGGCGGCGCCGCAGGCGGAGGAGGCGGAACGGCCGCCGAGCTTGACCACCCGGGCGCCGGCCGCGGCGGCGACGATGGCGGCCATGGTGGAGACGTTGACGGTGTTCGCCCGGTCGCCGCCGCTGCCCACCAGGTCCACCAGGTCGCCGGGGACGTCGATCGGGGTGGCTTCGCGCAGCAGCCGGTCGGCCAGCCCGGCGACCTCGTCGGCGGTCTCGCCCTTGGCGCGCAGGGCGACGGCGAACGCGGCGATCTGGGCGTCGGCGGCGGCGCCGGTCATGATCTCCGCCATCGCCCAGGAGCTCTCCGCGGCGGTCAGCGAGTGGCCGGAGAGCAGTCGGGTGTAGAGCGAGGGCCAGGTCATGTCATGCCTTTCGGAGGTCGAGCCTCGACGAAGGGCATGAGAAAGGCCGCCTCACCGAGGCGGCCGGGACATCACGGGGACCGCCTAGGGGGCGGGCCACCAGCGACGGTTCGTGATCACGTGTGCGACCCTATCCCATGCCGGGGAAATACGGCGAGGCCGCATGGTGTTGAGCTGGACGTTGAAACTTCAACTAGTTCCACGGGGAGTGGTTCGGCATGATGCAGTTCGGGATCTTCACCGTCGGTGACGTCACCACCGACCCGACGAACGGACGCACGCCGAGCGAGCACGAGCGGATCAACGCCATGGTCGCCATCGCGCTCAAGGCCGAGGAGGCCGGGCTCGACGTCTTCGCCACCGGCGAGCACCACAACCCGCCCTTCGTCCCCTCCTCACCCACGACCATGCTCGGCTACATCGCGGCCAAGACGGAGAAGCTGCTCCTGTCCACCGCGACCACGCTGATCACCACGAACGACCCGGTGAAGATCGCCGAGGACTTCGCGATGCTCCAGCACCTGGCCGGCGGCCGGGTGGACGTGATGATGGGCCGCGGCAACACCGGCCCGGTCTACCCCTGGTTCGGCAAGGACATCCGCGACGGCATCCCGCTGGCGATCGAGAACTACGCCCTGCTCCGCCGCCTGTGGACGGAGAAGGTGGTGGACTGGGAGGGCACCTTCCGCACCCCGCTGCAGGGCTACACCTCCACGCCCGCGCCGCTCGACGGCGTCGCGCCGTTCGTCTGGCACGGCTCCATCCGCAGCCCGGAGATCGCCGAACAGGCCGCCTACTACGGTGACGGCTTCTTCGCCAACAACATCTTCTGGCCGAAGGAGCACTTCCAGAAGCTCATCCGGCTCTACCGGCGGCGCTTCGCCCACTACGGGCACGGCACCGAGGAACAGGCCATCGTCGGCCTGGGCGGCCAGGTGTTCATGCGCAAGAACTCCCAGGACGCCGTCCGCGAGTTCCGGCCCTACTTCGACAACGCCCCGGTCTACGGGCACGGCCCCTCCCTGGAGGAGTTCATGGCCGAGACCCCGCTGACCGTCGGCAGCCCGCAGCAGGTCATCGAGCGGACCCTGAAGTTCCGCGAGCACTTCGGCGACTACCAGCGCCAGCTCTTCCTGGTCGACCACGCCGGTCTGCCGCTGAAGTCGGTGCTGGAGCAGATCGACCTCCTCGGCGAGGAGGTCGTGCCGGTGCTGCGCAAGGAGTTCGCGATCGGCCGGCCCGCCTCCGTGCCGGACGCCCCCGTCCACCCCCGCCTCAAGCAGCTCGTGAAGGAGTCCCGATGAAGCTCGTCGTCGTCTCGGCCGGTCTGAGCGTGCCCTCGGCCACCCGGCTGCTGGCCGACCGGCTGGCCGAGGCCACCGCCGGCCGGCTGCCCGGCCTGGAGGTCCAGGTCGTGGAGCTGCGCGACCTCGCGGTGGAGATCGCCAACAACTTCGTGACCGGCTTCCCCGCCGCCAAGCTCCGCGCCGCGATCGACGCGGTGACCGAGGCCGACGCGCTGATCGCGGTCACCCCGATCTTCACCGCCTCCTACAGCGGGCTGTTCAAGTCGTTCTTCGACGTCATCGACGACACCGCCCTGGTCGGCAAGCCGGTGCTCATCGCGGCCACCGGCGGTACGGCCCGGCACTCGCTGGCGCTGGAGCACGCGTTGCGGCCGATGTTCGCCTACCTGCGTGCCGTGGTCGTGCCGACCGCCGTGTACGCGGCGTCGGAGGACTGGGGCAACAGCGACGGGCTCGCGAGCCGGATCGACCGGGCGGCCGGAGAGCTGGCTGCCCAGCTCGAAGGGCGGCCCGCGGCCAAGCCGGCCGAGGAGTTCGTCGCCTTCGAGCAGCTCCTGAACGGGCAGAACGGCAACCGCCGGCACCTGCGCGCGGACAACGTCACCGGATAGCCGGCTAGCCGGGCGTGAGGGCGCGGCGGTAGACCGCGATGCGGTCGGCCGGGCTGTCCAGGCAGCAGCTCGCGCACTTCCCGCCGTCCTCGGCGGTGTAGTAGAGGCAGCAGGTGTTGCGCAGGTAGAACAGCCCCGACCGGTCGCCCTCGGCCAGCCGTACCACCTGGCCCAGGCGGTCGAAGTCGGCCGGAGCCGCGGCCAGGAACCGCTTGTAGGCCGCCTCCAGCAGGTCGACGTCGGCGTCCGGCCGCCGGCTGGCCGCGCAGAAGGCCATCGCGCAGCCGAAGGCGGCCCCGCCCCTGAGCTGGCGCATCCCCGCCTTGGTGGCGGCGCGCATCGAGCCGGCCAGGGGTTCGAGGTGCTCGCCGAGCACCTGGCGGACCACCAGGTCCAGCCCGCGCCCGAGACGGGCCTCCCGCACGGCGACGGCGTCGAAGCCGTGCTCCGCGCCGAGCCGGATCAGCACGTTGCCCGGCCCGAGGTCGGGGAACTCGTCGAACAACGCCCACGACAGCAGCGCCGAGGTGGTCACCGTGCTGGCGTAGACGGCCATCACGGTCAGCGCGGTGGCGTGCGCCGAGACCTGGCCGCTGGCCATCCGCTCGGCCTCCAGCACCGCCGCGAGCTCGGGCGAGGCGGGGTCGAGCAGCCGGTCGGCGGGGATCCAGCTCCCGTCCGGGTCCGGCTCGACCGTGAGCCGGAACCGCTCGCCGTACCCGGCCAGCTCGGCCAGCGTCTCGTCGAAGCCACGCATGGCCTTCATACCCCCTGGAGGTTCCGGTGCCGTCGGCGGAACCCTAGCACCGGCTCACCAGGCGCAGCGGAAACCCATGTGCCCGGTGGCCGAGTCGGGGGTGTTGGCGGTGCGGGCGGCCACCCGGTAGCGGTTGCAGTAGGAGTCGTGGCACAGGTACGAGCCGCCACGGATGACCTTGTGCGTGGCGTCCCAGGCGTCCGCGGTCCACTCCCAGACGTTTCCCACCATGTTGTAGAGGCCGTAGCCGTTGGGCTGGAAGGACTTCACCGGCATCGTGCCCCGGCTCGGCGCGGTCGGGAAACGGCCCTGCCAGATGTTGCACCGCGCCCGGCCGCCCGGCGCGAGCTCGTCGCCCCACGGGTACCGCTTCCGCTCCAGGCCGCCGCGCGCGGCCCGCTCCCACTCCGCCTCGGTCGGCAGGCGCTTGCCCGCCCAGGAGGCGTAGGCCCCGGCGTCGTGCCACGACACGTGCACGACCGGGTGGTTCTGCCGGTCGGCGATGCTCGATCCCGGGCCCTCCGGCGACCGCCACGTGGCCCCCTCGACCCCCACCCACCAGGGCGCCTGCGGCACCGTCGCGTCCATCACCCCGCGCGAGGCGAACTGGCGGAAGACGAACGACCAGCCGATCCGCTCGGCCTCGGTGACGTAGCCGGTCGCCTTCACGAACGCGGCGAACTTCGCATTGCTCACGCAGACCGGGTCGATACGGAACGGCTCCAGCCGTACCTCCCGCACCGGGCCCTCGCCGTCGCCGGGCCGCGCGTACTCGTCCTCGTTGCCCATCAGGAAGGTCCCGCCGGGAATCGGCACCATCCCGCTCGGCGGCTCGCCGCCGCTCCGGTCAAGTCCACGGTACGGCGCAGCCGCGGCGGGCAGCGCCTCCGCGACACGAGCCGGAGAGCAACAGGCCTGCTGGTCGGTCATGCGGACTACCTTATGGTGGCCGGTACGGTATGAAATGACCATGCAGTTGCCGGACCTCACCCCCGCCTGGCACCGGCCGGAGGTGCTACGGGCCGGCCTGGTCGCGCTCTGCCTGGCTCTGGCGGTGCACCTGCTGCCCGGCCTGCCCTCCGCTTCCGGCCACCCCACCCTCCTGGCCGCCGCCTCCGCCCTCGACCGCCCGGCCACGGCTGGGCCGTACTTCCAGGTGCGGCTGACCGTCACGCAGACCTTCGACCTCGGCGGCTACCGGCTGCGCGAGACCTTCAGCACCGACCGCGTCTACGACCTGACGCTCGGCAAGATGGCCGAGCGGCTGCTGCCGCCGCGCCTCGTGCCCGAGGACGAGGCGGCCTGGGCCCGCGCCGGCCGGCCGATCCCGGCGGCGGCGCTGAGCAGCGGCTCGATCGCGCCGGAGCCGGTGGTGCGGCGGTGGCGGCGGCACGACGGCTGGAAGATCGGGCCGATGACGCTCGACGGCGTCCAGGTGCGCGGCCTCGACCCCACCGAGGCGTCGCTGCGCCGCTGGATCGACGCCGGGCTCACCGACCTGCTGACCGCGCCGATCTCGCCCGCCCTGCGGGCCCGGATCTACCGCGACCTCGCCGGCCGGCCCGGCTTGCGCGTGGAGCGGGTGAGCTTCGACGGCCGCCCCGCCGCGCGGGTCCGGCTCGGCCCGGCCGACTTCCACCTCGACCCGGCCACCGGCGCCTACCTGGGCACCCAGCAGGCCGGCGACCCCGCCCGCCCCGATCTGCCGATCGGCTACCGGCAGCGGGTGGACCACCTCGGCTTCACCGAGACCCCGCCTTTCGAGATTCCCGCCTGAAGGCGGTCACACTTTCGCGGCGGCGTCCGTCAGAGAGATGACGGGAAGATTCGATAGGGAGTCACCACATGATCGACAGTTTGTCCTCCGCCGTCCGTGGCCGCGTCCTGCTCGCCGGGCAGGACGGGTTCGACCAGGCGGCCCGCGCCTGGAACCTCGCCGTGGCCCAGCAGCCGGCCGCCGTCGTGGAGGCCGCCGACGCCCAGGACGTCGCCGCGCTGGTCCGCTTCGCCCGCGAGGCCGGGCTCGTCGTCGCCGCCCAGCCGAACGGCCACGGCGCCAACGGCAACGCCACCGGCGCCATCGTGCTGCGCACCCACCGCCTGGACGACCTGCACGTCGACCCCGACACCCGCACCGCCCGCGCGGGCGCCGGCGTGAAGTGGGGCGCCGTCCTGACCGAGGCCGCCAAGCACGGGCTCGTCGCCCTGGCCGGCAGCTCGCCGGTGGTCAGCGTGGCCGGCCTCACCCTCGGCGGCGGCGTGAGCTGGTTCGGCCGCAAGTACGGCTGGAGCGCCGACTCGGTCGTAGCCTTCGAGGTCGTCACCGCCGAGGGCGAGCTCGCCCGCGTCACCGCCGGCACCGACCCCGACCTGTTCTGGGCCCTGCGCGGCGGCGGTGGCGACTACGCGCTGGTCACCGCCATCGAGTTCCGCCTGCACCCGGCGCCCGTGCTGTACGGCGGGCGGATGGTCTGGCCCGGGACGCAGGCCGCGCCCCTGCTCGACCGCTTCCGCGAGGTCACTGCAACCGCGCCGGACGAGCTCGCCCTCTGGTACAGCGTGGTGCAGTTCCCCGGCCAGGACCCCATGGCCGTCCTCGACCTCACCTACCTCGGCGACGCCGCCGAAGCCGCCGAACTCCTGCGGCCCTTCGAGGCGCTCGGCGCCCCCGTGCACGACAGCCGCGGCCTGATCTCGGCCGCCGACCTGGGCGCCATCACCGCCGAACCCACCGACCCCTCGCCCGGCAAGGCCCGCGCGCTGCTGCTCGACTCCCTGGACGACGTGCCCGCCGTCCTGCTCGACCAGCCGCTCGCCCCGCTCGTCGGCTTCCAGGTGCGCCACCTCGGCGGCGCCTTCGCCCAGCCGTCCGACAGCCCGCACGGGCCGCTGACCGAGCCTTACCTGCTGTACCTGCTCGGCGTGGTCTTCTCGCCGGACATCGCCCCGGCGCTCGACGCCCGCCAGCAGGCCGTAACCGACGCCCTCGCCACCCACGCCGGGCCGCGCAAGCCGTACACCTACCTGTCCGGCACCGACCGCGCCGCCGACGCCTTCAGCCCGGACTCGCTGGAGCGGCTGCGCCAGATCAAGCAGGCCCGCGACCCGCACGGCCTCATCCGCGCCAACTTCCCCGTCCTCGACTGACCCACCAGGCATCCCCCGGGGCCGACACCGGAGAGCAAGGACATCTGAAACCGTGCCCGGGGGCTGACACTGGAGGCATGGACATCACCTTGGTGCTGGGAGACCTGACCGACCAGCACGCCGACGCCGTCGTCAACGCCGCCAACTCCACCCTCCTCGGTGGCGGCGGCGTCGACGGCGCCATCCACCGCCGCGGCGGCCCCGACATCCTCGCCGCCTGCCGCGAGCTCCGCACCACCCGCTACCCCCGCGGCCTCCCGCCCGGCCAGTCGGTAGCCACGCCCGCCGGCCGCCTCCCGGCCCGCTGGGTCATCCACACCGTCGGCCCGGTCTACTCCCGTGAAGAGGACCGCTCCGCCGTCCTGGCCTCCTGCCACCGCACCGCCCTGCACGTCGCCGACGAGCTCGGCGCCACCAGCGTGGCCTTCCCCGCCATCTCCACCGGCGTCTACGGCTGGCCCCTGGACTCCGCCGCCCGCATCGCCGTGGACACCGTCCGCACCACCCCGACCCAGGTGACCGACCTCCGCTTCGTCCTGTTCTCCCCGGACGCCTACGCCGCCTTCGCCAGAGCCCTGGACTCCTAGCTCACGGTACTAGAGCGGGCTGACGCGGCGGTGGAGGAGGCAGAACTCGTTGCCCTCCGGGTCGGCCAGGACGTGCCAGGAGACGTCCGGGCCCTGGCCGACGTCGATGGGGCGGGCGCCGAGGTCGAGCAGGCGGCGCAGTTCGGCCTCCTGGTCGCGGTCGGTGGCGTTGAGGTCGAGGTGGAGGCGGTTCTTGACGGTCTTGGGGTCGGGGGTGCGGGCCAGGATCAGGGTGAAGGGGGACTCGGGGGAGCCGAGCTCGACCAGGTCCTCCTCCTCGGCGATGACCTCGAAGCCGAGGACCTGGCGCCAGAAGACGGCCAGGCTCCGGGGGTCCGCGCAGTCCAGGGACAGTTCGGTGATGCGGCAGGCCATGGTCCAGTATGCACACACGAGATCACCACGGCCGGGTTCCGTCGGGTAGGGTCGAGGGGTCGCGTGTCGCCGGCCGGGAGGACGGGGGCGGCATGGAGGCACCGTACCTGGGGATGATGTCGTGTCTACACACTTCACAGGCCGCACCTGAGCTAGCCGCGCTTCGCCGCGCCTCCACTCACGCCCGATGACGCATCGCCCGTGAGCCTTCTCTCTAAATGATCTTTGCGCCGTTTTCGCGTGGGCCCATGCTTGGCCGCGCGGGCGGTCGCTTCGTGTACCCGTCTGGAGTCTTCTTTGTCGTTCACGCACATCCCCGTCACGTCCGCCGAGGCCGCCG
Source organism: Nonomuraea sp. NPDC050310 (assembly GCF_040655795.1). Taxonomy (NCBI): domain Bacteria; kingdom Bacillati; phylum Actinomycetota; class Actinomycetes; order Streptosporangiales; family Streptosporangiaceae; genus Nonomuraea; species Nonomuraea sp. NPDC050310. The sequence goes on from NZ_JBFAKP010000004.1 coordinate 156,725, forward strand.
AGGTCACGGCCACCATCATGGCCATGCAGGCCGAGCCGCCCGTCCTGCCCGCCGACGCCGACCTCACCCCGGTGCTGCCCGGGCTCGCCACCTGGGTCACCGCCCCCGGTACGGCCGGCCGTACCGGAGTGACGGTCTACGTCCACGGCGGCGGGTTCGAGTACACGAACCCGCACCTGGAAACGGTCATGGCCTACCGCCTGTCGGCGGCCACGGGCCGGCCCGCGCTCCGGGTCGAGTACCGGCTCGCGCCCGAGCACCGGTACCCGGCCGCCCTCGACGACGTGCTCGCCGTCTACCGGGCCCTGCTCGACCGGGGCGTGCCCGCCTCGGAGATCATCCTGGCCGGTGAGTCCGCGGGGGCCACGCTGGTGCTGTCGGCGCTGCTCGTCCTGCGCGAGGCGGGCGAGCGGCTGCCCGGCGGCGCGCTGGCCGTCTCCCCGCAGACCGACCTGGCCCTCACCGGCGCGTCCATCGACGCCAACGACGGCAAGGACTTCGTCAACCGGGCCGTCCTCGACCACGTCCGCACGCAGTACCTCGCCGGGGCTAGGCCCGACGAGGCCCCCCAGTCCCCCCTGTACGGCAAGCCGCACGGCCTGCCGCCCCTGTTGCTGGTGGCGGGCACCGCGGAGGTGCTGCTCGACGACGCCCGCCGCTTCGCCGAGGCGGTCGCCGCGACGGGCGGCCCGGTGGAGCTCGACCTGTACGAGGGCCTGCCGCACGCCTTCCACGCCACGATGCTGGCCGCCACGCCGGGCCCGGTCGCGGCGACCCTGCTGCGCCGCATCACCGAGTGGACGGAACGTTTGCCGCAAATCGGGTGATGATCGCCCTGTAGAGCACCTTGAGCTCGGCAGAAGGGCGCCTCCCTCATGCGGTGGGACTCACTCGGCTGGCGCGACCCGCAGTTCCTGGCCTCCCGGCCCAGCGGCGAGCGGGTGCGCCGGTTCGTGGCCATGTTGCTGATGCTGCAGCGCCTCAGCTACCTGCTGCCCGCCGCGTCCAGCCTGTTCGCCGTCGAGCAGCTCTTCATCGACCGGGGCCGGAACGCGGCGCTGCTGGGTCTGGCCCTGGCCTGGAACGTCACGCTGTTCCTGTGGGTCGCACGGCGCGGCTGGTTCGCGCCGTGGGCGGTGGTCATCGACGTGGCGGTCACGTGCGTCCTGCTCGTGGGGGTGACCGGGGGCTGCCTGCCGGAGTCCGGCACGTGCGAGACCAACTGGTCCTCGCACGCCCTGCTCGCCACCGGGGCGCTGATCGGCGCGGTGAGCGAGCGGCCGGCGCAGTTCGCCGCGCTGCTGCCGCCGATCGTGGTCTACGCGCTCGCGCACGCGGCCGACCTGGGCCAGCGCTTCCCGGCGGCGCTGGAGCTGGCGGTGCGGGTCAACAGCTACGTCTGGTTCGCGATCATCGTCTTCTTCATCCGCCGCTACCTGGCCGCCCAGGCGACCCGGCTGGACCGGCAGGTCGAGCAGCGGCTGGCGGCCGAGGCGGCCGAGGCAGCCGAGCGGGCCCGGCTGGCGCACTACCGGGAACTGCATGACACGGTGCTGGCGACGCTGATCGCCATCGCCCGCGGCGGGCTCGACCACCACACCGAGGAGGTGCGGCGGCGATGCGCGGCCGACGCGGCGTACGTGCGGGCGCTGCTCCGGCAGGACGCGGCCGGGCCGGCCAGCGGTTTGAGCAACGGCCTGGCGCGGGCCGTGGCCAGGGCGGCCGGGCTCGGCCTGTGCGTGAGCTACGCGGCCGAAGGGGTGCCAGAGGACCTGCCCGCCGAGGTGGCGACGGCGATGACGGAGGCGGCGACGGAGGCGCTCAACAACGTGGCCAGGCACTCGGGGGAGCGGGAGGCCTGGCTCACCGCCGTCGTGCTGGACGGCGTGGTCACCGTACGGGTGGTCGATCGGGGCGCCGGGTTCGAGCCGGCCGGGATGACGCCCGGCTACGGGTGGGGGTCCTCGATGGCCGGGCGGATGCGCGAGGTGGGCGGCGCCGCGACGGTCATCACGGCGCCCGGCGAGGGGACCTGCGTGGAGCTCAGGTGGCCAGACCGTCCTCTCTGACCCGGTCGGCCAGTTCGAGCTTGGTGTAGGCGGGTCGTCCGGCCCTGCGGTACTTGTCCTTGACGCGTTCCAGGTAGTTCTTGGCGGTCCCGGGCTGCACCCCGGCGCTGCGCGCGGCCGCGGTGAGGGTCATGCCGGAGGCGTAGGCGAGCAGTACGGCCCGCTCCTGGGGCGAGAGCACCGGCCGGTCGCTGTCCCGGTCGGCCAACCAGCCCAGGGCGAGCTCGGGGGAGATGGTCACCTGCTCCCGCGCCACCTCGCGGATCTTCCGCACCAGCGCCACCAGGTCGTGGTCCTTGGTGATGTAGCCGCTCGCCCCGGCCTCGACCATGCGCCTGGCCATGTCGCCCGAGGTCACCGCGCTCACCACGAGCACGCGGCGATGCAGGCGCACCAGCGTGCGCACGTTGTCCACCGGGTCGGAGCGGTCGGCCAGCAACAGGTCGAGCAGCACGACGTCGGCCGGCGCCCGTTCGGTGGCGAGGAGTTCGGCCACGGTCGCCGCGCAGCCGGCCAGCCGTACGTCGGGGACGCCGGCCAGCCAGGCGGCGAGTCCCTCGATGAGCATGCGGTCGTCGTCGACCAGCGAAACGGTGATCACGACCGTCTTTCTCATATCCCGATTGACCTGTCAAGTGCGCAGTTATGGCGGCTACCGGTCAACGAACTCGCGGCGGATCCTGACGCCAAGTCCGACATGTCCGACCAAGGAGGAAGCATGACCGTGACCCTCGACAGGGCCGAGGAGATCATCGCCGCCTGGCGGGCGGGCGAGGAGCCGGACAGCCCGGCCGGCCCGCTGCTGCCCGGCCTGTACGCCGAGTCCGAGATCACCATGACCGGCCCCGGCTACTCCGGCAAGTGCGGGACCGCCTGCTCGGGCTCCTACACCCGCTACTGCTGCTGAGCGGGGGCGGGAATCCATGGCCGGTGAGTTCGACCCCCCGTTGGACGTGCTGCTCGGACCGGCTCTGGCCGACCTGGAGGCCCGGCTGGGGGCGCTCACCGGCCTCGCTCCGGCCGAGCGCGACGCCATCCTCGACGGCGCCACGCGCTCGCTCGACGAGGACGTCCGCCGGAAGATCACCCGGTTGCTGGTGCTGGAGCTCAACGCCGCCCGGCTGGCCGGCCGGCTGACCGGCGCCGACCCGGCGGCGAGGTGGGCGGAGTGGAAGCGCTCCGTCGCGGAACCCGCCTTCTGGCAGGCGCTGGCCGAGCCGTACCCCAGCCTGCTGCCCAGGCTCGCGACGGTGATCGGCAACCGGTGCGAGGCGGCCCACCGCTTCGCCGCCAGGTTCGCCGCGGACCGCGCGGCGCTGGCCACGCTCCCCGGCGCGCCGTGGGGCGCGCTCACGCGGGTCGACTTCGGCGCCGGCGACAGCCACCGGGGCGGCCAGAGCGTCATCCTCGTGCACGGCGAGGACGGCCGGGTCATCTACAAGCCGCGCTCGCTGGCGGTGGACGCCGCCCTCGCCGGCCTGCTCACCCACCTCGGCCTGTCCACCATGCGCGTGCCCGCCGTGGTGACCAGGCAGGAGTACGGCTGGGCCGAACACATCGAGCACCGCCACTGCGCCGACCCCGCCGAACTGCGCGGCTTCTACCGCGGCATGGGCCACTGGCTGGCCCTCATGCGCCTGCTCGGCGGCAGCGACCTGCACGCGGAGAACCTCATCGCCGCCGGTCCGAACCCGGTGGTCGTCGACTGCGAGAGCCTGTTCACCCCCGTCGTCAAAGCCCGGCCCTCAGGGTACGGCGAGGCCTTCGACCTGGCCGTGGAGCTGGTCGACACCTCGGTCATGCGCACCGGCCTCCTGCCCGGACGCGGCGTGGCGCTCGGCTGGCGCGGAGTCGACATGTCGGCGGCCGGCGCGCTGCCCGGCCAGCAGCCGCAGATCGAACTGCCGATCGTGCTCGGCGCGGGCACCGACAGCCCCCGGATGGGCACCGAACGGGTGGACCTGCCGCCGGCCGCCAACCACCCCAGCCCGTCGCCGGTCCTCGGCCAGTACTGGGACGTGATCCTCGCCGGGTTCGACGAGCTCGACGAGCGGCTGGGCGAACTCGACCGGTCCGGCAAGCTGGAACCGCTGCTGTCCGGCTTCGCCGGCTGCCCGGTCCGTGCGGTGTTGCGCTCCACGGAGTCGTACGCCGAGCTGGGCCGCATGCTCTGGCACCCCGCCGCGCTGCACGACGAGACCCCGGCGCGGGCCAAGGCCGCCGCGTTGCTGGCCAAGATGTCGCAGAACGTGCCCGGCGCGCCGGGCGACGCGGCGATCATCGCGGCCGAGGTGGACGAGCTGTGCCACGGCGACATCCCGATGTTCGACACCACCCCGCGGTACGGCGTGCTGACCGGGCCGGCCGGGACGCGCTGCGGCCCAGAACGCGACCTGATCGCCGAGGCGCTCGACCGCTGGCGGGCCCGCGAGCACGGCCTGGACCGCCGCGTCGCGCAGGCCGCCCTGGTCAGCGCCTACCTCAGCGAGGGGTGGATGCCCGAGGACGCCCGCCTGGTCACCGGCCCGCTCCGCACCACCGACCTGGACCAGCGGCGACGGGCCGCGGCGGCCGGCATCATGCGTGGCGTCCTCGACAGCGCCGTCCGCGGCGCCGACGGGACCGTCACCTGGATCACGCCCACCCTCAACCCGACCGGCTGGGCCGTCCAGCCCCTGTCCACCGACCTGTACGGCGGGGCGCACGGAGTGGCCCTCCTGCTGGCCGCCTACCTTCGGGAGAGCTCTTCCGGGCGGGCTGAGCCGGTTGACGGGGTGCCGGAGCTTCTGGAAGCGGTCCTGCGCACCCTTCGCCGGACGGAGGACCAGGACGCGGCCAAGCGGGGGGAGGCCATGCGGCTGCGGCCTGACCCGCCTGGGGCTTACCTGGGGGTTGCCTCGCAGGTTTGGGGGTGGCTGCTGCTCCGCGACCTGGATGTCACCGATCTGGACGCTTCTCGTGATGAGGCGCTGACCAGGGCTGTGGCCCTCGCCGAGTTGCTGCCTGCCGCGATCGAGGCCGATGACAGCTACGACCTGCTCTCCGGCATGGCGGGAGCGATCGTCCCCCTCCTACGCCTGGCCGAACGAACCGGCCAGACCCGATGGTCCGACCTCGCCCACTCCATCGGCACCCGCCTCGCCGGCCTGGCCGTCACCCGGTCCGGAGGCGTCTGCTGGCCCAGCCCCCGCTTCCCCCAGGGCCTCGGCGGCCTGGCCCACGGAGCCACCGGCATCGGCTGGGCCCTGTCCCGCCTCGACGGCTTCCAAGAGCTCGCCGAGGCCGCCTTCACCTACGAGGAAACCCTGTACGACCCCCGCCAGCTCGGCTGGGTGGACCTGCGAGGCGACGGCTTCACCGCAGCCGCCTGGTGCCACGGCGCGGGCGGGGTCGGCCTGGTCGCCGCCGACCAGCTCGGCCGCACCGGTGACGAGATCTGGCGCGACCGCCTGGCTCGGGCCGCCGCCTCCTGCTGGGCCGACGGCACCGGCTGGAACCACACCCTCTGCCACGGCGACCTGGGCTCCTGGGAGGTGATCGAGCTGGCTCGCGCCGCAGGGGTCGCCCCGGTGGCGCAGGAACGGCTCGCCGCGCACATCCTGGGCAGCCTGGAAACCAACGGCCCGATCAGCGGACTGGCCCGCGACGCCTTCTCACCCAGCCTCCTGCCCGGCCTGGGCGGCGTGGCCTACCAACTCCTCCGCCTCCACCCCGAAGCCCACCTCCCCTCCCTCCTCCTACCAGATCTTCCCTCCCCGGATCGCCTCCCTCCGGAGCCGATGTGACCGACCCTGCCCCCGACACCCCGGCCCCCACGGACGAGATCGTCGCCCCCTACTGGCATCTCGACCGCCAGGAGGGCCCAAGCCGCACCCTCGCCATAGCCCCCATCCTCCGCCTGATCTGGACCGCAGGCCCCCGCCCGGCCCTGGCCATCGTCCTCCTCCAACTGACCGCCGGCGCAGCCACCGCCAGCGGCCTCCTCGCCACCACCTCCGTCCTCCACACCCTCCTCACCGCCCCCGACCGCCTCCCCGCCGCCCTCCCGGGCCTGGCCCTGCTCGCCACCCTCCTGACCCTCCGCGCCGCAGCCGAGGCCGCCGTCGAGATGGCCCGCGCCCGCCTCGAACCCGCGCTCCGCCGTACCGCCGAGGAACACCTGATGGCCGCCGCCCTGGGCGTACAACTGGGCGACTTCGACGACGTCGACTTCTACGACGGCCTCCACCGAGCCCGCGACCGCGGCCTGTTCCACCTCGACCGCGCCGCCGCCAATCTCGTCGACCTGGTCGGCGCCGCCTGCGGGGTCGTCGCCGCCGCGGTCGGCCCGGCCGTCCTGCACCCGCTGCTCCTGCCGATCCTGCTGGTCAGCGTCCTGCCCGAGTCCTGGGCGGTGCTCAGGGCCGCCCGGCTCGGCTACGCCGGGATGCGCAGCATGGTCACCCTCAACCGCCGCGTCGAGCTGCTCGGCGAGCTCGCCACCGGCCGTGAGCCCGCCGCCGAGTTGCGGGCCTGCCAGGCCGAGCCGTACGTCCTGGCCGAGTACCGGCAGGCGGCCGACCAGCTCAAGGCGCAGGAGACGCGGGTGGGCCTGGCGATGGCGCGCACCCGTACCCTCGGCCGGGCCGCCGGTGGCCTGGCGATGCTCGGCGTGCTGGCCGTACTCGGGGCGATGTTGCAGGCGGGCTGGCTAGCCCTGGCCGCCGCGGGCACGGTCGTGATCGCCGTCCGGGTGGCGGCGGCCGCGCTCAAGCAGCTCGCCCAGGCGGCCAATCAGCTCTTCGAGCAGGTCATGTACGTCGCCGACTACCACGACTTCCTCGCCGACGCCGCCGCGCGCCGCCGTCCCTCCGGTGGTACGGCAGCGCCCCGCGCCCCCGAGCGCATCACCCTGCACGGCGTCACCTTCACCTACCCCGGCGCCGGACGGCCCGCGCTGAGCGACATCGACCTCACCATCCACGCCGGCCAGACCATCGCCCTGGTCGGCGAGAACGGCTCCGGCAAGACCACCCTCGCCAGGCTGCTGGCCGGCCTCTACCGACCGACCTCCGGGACCGTCCGCTGGGACGGCCTCGACACCGCCGGCCTCGATCCGGTCACCCTCGCCGACCGGGTCGTCCTCGTCCCGCAGCACCCCGTCCGCTGGCCGCACGACGCCCGGACCAACGTCCGCATGGGCCGCCACGACCGCCGCGACCCCGACGACCAGGCCCTGACCGAGGCCGCCTCTCTCGCCGCCGCCGACACCGTCATCGCCGACCTGCCGCAAGGCTGGAACACCCTGCTCTCCAAGCAATTCAGGGGCGGCCACGAGCTCTCCGCCGGCCAGTGGCAGCGCCTGGCTGTCGCCCGCGGCCTCTTCCGCGACGGCCCCCTGCTCATCTGGGACGAACCCACCGCCCCACTTGACGCCAAGGCCGAGTACGCCGTCTACGAGACCCTCCGCAAGATCGCCGGCGAACGAACCGTCCTGCTCATCACCCACCGTCTCACCTCGGTACGGCACGCCGACCGCATCTTCCTCCTGCACCGCGGCCGCATCACGGAGGCTGGGACGCACGACGAACTCCTCGCCCTGTCGGGCCACTACGCCGAGCTCTACGCCCTCCAAACCGGCACAACCCCCCAGCAATGCCCATGAGCCCCTTTGAAACGGCGGCCCGCCCATGAGGCTGATCCACCTTCCTGAAACGGCGGCCCGCCCATGCGGCTGATCAACCCGGGAGACCCCGGCTACCAGGCCAGACGCAAGGCCTTCCTGAACACCGCCCACCCCGAACAACTCCCCACCCTGATCGCCTGCTGCGAAATCGAGAGCGACATCCCCGCCGCCCTGGCCCTGGCCCAATCCCACGGCCTGCCGTACGCCATCCGCGGCGGCGGCCACAGCTTCGCCGACCACTCCTCCACCACCGGCGTCCTCATCGACCTGAGCCCGCTGAAATCCATCGACCTGGACCTCAAGGCCGAAACCGTCCGTATCGCCCCGGGCGTGCAGATCGGCGAACTCGCCCGCCACCTCGCCCCCCACAACCGCCTCGTCCCCTGCGGCTGGTGTCCCACCGTCGGCGTCATGGGCGCCGTCCTGGGCGGCGGCTACGGCGTCTTCAGCCGCCTGTACGGCCTGGGCGCCGACCACCTGCTCTCGGCAAGCGTCCTCCTCCCGAACGGCACCCACCTCGACGCCGACCCCGACCTCCTCTGGGCCCTGCGCGGCGCCGGCGCCGCCCGCTTCGGCGTCGTCACCTCCATGACCCTCCGCACCCGCCCGGCCCTCCCCGCCACCGCCGTCCAGGCCGTCGTCGACTTCTCCCACGCCGCCGCCCTCATCGACACCTGGCAACACTGGGCCCCGTCAGCCCCGGACGAGGTCAACCTCGAACTCGCGATCGCCGCCCCCGACGACCCTGACGACCCGCCGTACGCGGTCCTGTTCGGCGTCGTAGCCGACTCCGAGGCCAGAACCCGCACCCTCCTGACCGACCTCCTGGACCCCGCCCGCGCCTCCCTCACCCGCCTGTCCCCAGCCGAAGCCGCCTGCCACCACTCCTACGCGGACGGCGGAGGCGGCGCCGCCACCACCCTGCCCCCCGGCGAACGCCCCGGCCTCCGCCTGAACAAGTCCGGCTTCTTCCCCGGCCCGCTCCCGAGATCCGCCATCGAGGACCTCCTCACCCGCCTGGTGACCGACCGCGTCTACGGCGAGATCCGCGACCTCGAACTCGTCCCCTGGTCAGGAGCCATCGCCCGCGTCGCCCCCACCGCCACCGCCTTCACCCACCGCACGCCGAGCTTCCTCCTCAAGCAGTCCGTCCAGCTCGGCTTCCGCGCGCCCACCCCGCGCCGCGAAGAGGCCCACGCCTGGCTACGCCGAGCATGGGCCCCCTTGCAACCATGGTCGACCGGCGTCTACCCGAACTACCCCGACGTCGACCTCCCCGACGCCCTGCCGGCGTACTACGGGGACAACCTGCCCCGCCTGCGCAAACTGATGGAGATGTACGGCAAAGCAGTGCCGGGGACACCGCCCGTCCACGACCCGCAAGCGCAGAGCCGCAGCTACAACGCCGCAGGAGCTCCCTCGGCCCCGTAAGCACTCCCGAAGACCTGAGTAGCCACCCGCTCCGCGTGCCCGAACCACCCCGCGACCGCCTCCGGCCCGAGCACCGGAAGCCCGGCCGCCGCCTTCCGAATCCGGGAGAGCGCCTGCTGCCCCCGGTCCGCAACAGCATCCAGGTCGTAGCCGACGAGCTGCCCATGCCGCTTACGCACCACACCCCCGATCAGCACGGTGTCCACGTCAGCAGCCGTGGACTGGAGCACGACCGAGCCGACGGGATGGCTGGAGGGCACAAGCCTCAGCTTCGGCTTCACGATGATCACATCCGCCTGCTTTCCCGGCGTCAGCGAGCCGATGCGATCCCCAAGGCCGAGCGTCTCCGCACTACCCCGGGTGCCCCAGCTCAGGGCGTCCCGTACGGTCAGCTCGACCGAGGACGGCATGCGGCCGGTCCGGTGGACCCGGTCGTGGTCGAGCATCCGCTGGGTCTGCAGCCCGAGCCGCAACTGCGAGAACAGGTCGCCCGAGCCGACCGCCACGATGTCGGTGCTGATCCCCGGCAGGATCCCGTGGTCGAGCGCGGGACGGATGGGCGGGATGCCCATGCCCATCTGCATCTCGGTCTCCGGCGCGATCGTGACCCGCCCGCCGGTGTCGGCCACGAGCTGCCACTCGTCACCGACGAGAGCCGGACAGTGGATGTGCACGTGGCCCGGCCGCAACAGCCCGTGATCGCGGAACTCACGAAGCCCCTTGAGCAGGATCGACGAGGTGGCCGCCGCCGTATGCGACGCGGTCAGCACGTCGAGCTCGGCGGTCAGCCGGAACTCCGCCACGCTGTCCGCGAAAGGAAGCGTGCCGAAGTCGCTGAGTAGGATGCCCATGCTCGATAGCCCGCCCCAGCCGTAGGAGCGGAACCGCTCGGCGTCCTTGAGCCGTTCGGCATGCGAGGCGAACCCGGCCGGCTCGAAGGCGAAGGACTGGAAGCCGTACGAGTACACGTGCCTGATCCCGGTCGCGCGCAGCGCGTCGACCGCCGCGATCGCATGGTCGGGGGAGTTGACGCAGTCGCAGCAGTCCATGATCGTCGTGACGCCGGAGTCGATGGCCTCGATCGCGCCCACGGTCGAGGCCGCGCTCATGTCCTCGGCGGTGATGAGCGAGCCGATCCCGTAGAACACGTTCCCCAGGAACTCCATGAGCGACTGGTCGGCGGAGATGCCCCGCAACAACGCCATCCAGGTGTGCCGGTGGCTGTCCACCATGCCGGGCAGGATGAAGCCGCCCTGGGCGTCGATCACCTGCGCGTCGACGCCGTCGAACTCCGAACTGTCACGCGCGACGGCGGCGATCCGGTCGCCTTCGATCAGCACGGCTCCCTGCGGAAGCTCGCCGTACTCGCCGTCCATGCTGATGAGGTGGCCGCCAGTGACCACGGTGCGTGTCATGCAGGCATGGTGTGCCAGGGGGTGAGCACCGAGTAATACCCATCTCGACCTGTGCCATAACGGTCGCGACATAGCACCAGGTCGCTTCAAGTACCTGTTCCGTACGGCGGAACCGCCCCCTTTGTCGTCGTACGGCTCGGCGGGTAAGACTGGCGCCTGTGAACACCGTCCTCCTCAACGACCATGCCCTCGACTACGACATCACCGGGTCGGGCCCCACCACGTTCCTGCTGTTGAGCGGCTGGTGTCAGGACCACCGCCTGTTCGATCAGCTCCTGCCGTACCTCACGGGCCGGCACCGGGTGATCCGCGCCGACTGGCGTGGCCACGGCGTCGAGCGGTCCGTGCAGCGGGACTTCGGCTACGCCGAACAGGCCGACGACGTCATCGCCCTCCTCGACCACCTCGGCGTCACCGAGGTCGTCCCCGTCTCCACCTCCCACGGCGGCTGGGCCAACCTGGAGCTTGCCGACCGCCTGGGCCCGACCCGTGTCCCCAAGGTCGCCGTGATCGACTGGCTCCAACTCGAGGCCCCCGAAGCCTTCATCCAGGACCTCCGCACCATCCAGGACGAGCGAACCTGGATCCGCGGCCGCGAGAACCTGTTCGACCTCTGGCGTGCCATGGCCGACTGCCCGCCCGTGGACAAGCACCTGGACCAGGAGATGGCCTTCTTCGACTTCGACATGTGGGCCCGCTCCTGCCGCGTCATCGAAGCCGCCTACACCCACTGGGGCTCCCCTTTGCGCCGCATGTCCGCCCTCACCACCCCCCGCCCCATCGCCCACCTGTACTCCCAGCCCGACGACCCCACCTACCACCAGGCCCTCGCCGACTTCGCCACCGAACACCCTTGGTACTCACCGATCCACCTTGGGGGGCGGACGCATTTCCCGACCTTGGAGACGCCACGCGTGGTCGCGGAGCACCTTGACGTTTTTGTCGTCTGAATTCGCGTCGGCGGACGCGGGTGAGGAGGTTCGGCGGACCGGCCTCGCGCTAAGGCCTTTTTCACCATAGGTTGGCCATCTGATGGCGGCGAACACCGCCAGCATGGTTTTGTACAAGGCTCGCGATCACTGGTCCTTAGCTACATTTCCGTGGCATACCGACCAGGGCTATGAGGTAGAAGCCGCCGGTTCACGGCCTCGACCAGGTGGCCAGCAAGGTCCGAATTTGCGGCACCCGCTTTAGGAGAGTGGGGGTGCCCGCGTCTAAACATGCCGCTTGAACTGGGCAAATGGATGGTGGGGCGAAGAGGAGACGCAAGATCATCCCGTGCATGTCCCGGGTCTGGAGCGAGAGCATGGCCGCTGCCGCCACCCAACGCCCCACCCTCACGCGACTGTCGGGGAACCTTAGAAACGCCGTAGAGACGAAGCACCCCGCCCGGTGGCCGCATCGACAGCATCACGATCACGAGAGACGATGACGCTGCGGCATCCGAGCCCGAGAAGGGTGTGGGATGACAGAGTCAGAGGCACGGCGAATCGTGGCTGAGTTGCTGCGGAGGCTGCCCCCACCGGGCGAGGGCCCGCTTCCGATGGCCTCCATATGCGACGGGATGGGTCTGGCTCCTGAGCAAGCCGAGACGGTCGGCCACGTTCTGGCCACACTGCTGCACGCCTTCGGCGTGCTCGCCGTCAAGGACCATCAGGTCAAGGCCAACCATCTGACGTCGTCACTGTTCCTTCGTAGCTTGGCTGAGTACGTCGACACAGGCGAACCGATTCTGGGCAACTGGGCCCGCGCACGGGTGGGCGAGCCACCGTACCTAGTTCAGGAAGCCCTCACAGGGCCGCAGTTCCTGTATCTAATGGAACATCAGCGCGCTCGCCTGAACCCACAATCACGTCCGCTGCGACACGTGCGCGTCGCGCAGGTACTGGTCAAGGCGCGGTTGCGCGGTCACGGCACCAACTTTCTGATCATGTACGATAGCGCCGCCAACCAGTACCAGCTCCCCGGCGGGAGAATGCGTCCCGCCGATCCCAGCATGCGCGATGTCGCGATGCGCGAGCTGGAGGAGGAGCTTCCGCGATTCGTTTTCGACTCCCGTACGGATCAGCTCGTGGAATTGGGAACAGCCGAGATCACGCAGCCGTCGCGCACCTTGGGTGCCCTGACCACATACGACATCGCGTTCTTCCAGCTGCGGTCCTCTCGCGCCCAGCTGCTCGCCGGGCCAGACGCCCGGTGGGTAAAACCAGAGATCATTCTCGAAGAAAGCGCCCAGGTCAACCGGGCGAGCCTCAATATGGACGGGTTGCGCCAACTCCACGACTCCCTTCCCCAGGGAATCGGCGCATTGCCGCTGAGCCTGATGGGCGTTCAGCGACGCACATTGCGGGATATCGTCAAGGACAGGCCGTGGGAGTTCTACGGCATCGTCATCGGGGTGCTCGGGATCATCATCTCCATCATCTTGTTCTTCCTCGGATAGGGCGGGCGACGTGGGCGAGCTGTCGGGCGAAAGCTGGAATAAACTGCCCCCTGAACTGTTCTCCGTCTTCAAACGGTGGCACGAGTCCACCACCTATGACTCCGAGTTGACGAGCTGGATGGCCGGAGGGATGAGCGACGCGCTGGTCGCCGTCGCCTCACAGTTCGAGGCCGACGTCCTCGCCCGGCAGGCTGTGCTCAAGTTCCTGAAGGGCGACGGCGCCGAGGAGGCACGACGAATGCGTCGGGCTCTGAACCGCTCGCCCCGTGAATTCCGTGAGGCGCACCTGGTGGAGCTGATCGGCGACGCCATCCTGCTGGACTCGTGGTGGATGATCCAGATGAGGATCGCCGGCGGCGACCGATCCACCGTGCGGCCCCTCGTGGAGCTGCGGCATTCCGATAGCCTGCCCGAAGCCTGTGGAATCGTGTTCGAGTCCGTACTTGGCGAATGGAACCCGACGCTCGCTCGCCGGCCGGAGTCCATGACAGCAGGCGCGTACCTGCGTCTGCTGCTCGGTGACCGCCTGAATCACGACAAACCACTGGACAGGTGGGCCGCCGAGCACGGCGTGACGGCGATGGTCGGGTGGGTGCCTGACGGCGATGGCGGTCTGGCGCGAAACCCGCTGGCCCTGGTCAACGGTGACGGTTCGAATCAGCTGCTCGTCCATCGCGGATACGCCCATGGTGACCTGAACGTCCGCAACGTGTTGCTGCGCCCTGACGATCCGCGGAACTTCAAGCTCATTGACTTCGGCGATTTTGCCGAAGATGCGCCGCTGGCCCGCGACCCCGCGCATCTGCTGCTGAGTCTGGCCCGCGAATGGCTGCCTGCTCTCGCCGACGACCCCGAAGCGCGGCACCACCTCAAGGCGGCGATCGTCACTCCGCACAAGCCCGACGGCCCCTCCGTCTTCGGCTTCAAATCGGTCAGCGCGGCGTTCCACCAGGCGGGCCAGAGCTGGGCCGACAGCAACGATTACGGCGAGCACTGGCGGCCCCAGGCATTGCTGTCCCTGATCGGCTGCGCCCTCGTCTTCGTCGGCCGCAAGCGGCTGCCTGACGACATAAGGCAGTGGTTCTTCGACCTGAGCGTGTATGCGACGCGCGAATACTTCCGGCTCACCAGAGACGACATCGACGAGCCCCCACTCCGGCCGACGGCGAAAGCCCTTGTCGTGGGGGTATCGCTCTCGCGGGCCGAAATAGACGCCGTGCTCAGCGAGCAACTGCACTTCATGCAGCGGGCCATGGGCAATCAGGACGGTCTAGTTGGCGCGGCTCTCGAGTTGCTGCACGAGCGGGAGCGCTTTGTGCGCCTCGCCCCCTGTCGCATGCGCGGCAGCACACCCGGCTCGGCGGTGATCGTGGTAAGCGACCGGTACGTACGCGCCGCCGAACTGGACACCAAGTTCCGGACCTCCGGCGTCACGCGCATCGCCCATGGCGATATTAGGGAGTTGCACCTCTCTCTGGATCGCAGGCTCGACCTCATCGACACCGCTGACGTGCGCATCGCTACGGACTCTATTGAGCTGCTGGTCTGTGGGCTGCTCAGGGACCAGGCACAAAGTCTGGTCTCCACTCTGGAAGAGTTGACCGGCGTGCGACGGCGACAGCTCGCGGAGGATCCAGCGGCAGCCTGGCGAGATCTCGTCGAGGCGCTGCGCGCCGCCAGGTTCATAGCTCGAACGAGCGGTGACCTTGCGGCCGACACTGAGTTTCTCCGAATGGCGCTGCGCGAAGAACGTGCATCGTACCCGAAGGAACCGACGAGGGTTGAAGAGCTGGTGGGCCGCCTGGACGAGATTCTGTCCGAGGCGGCCATGTACACCACTCCGGACCAGGTGCGCACCGCGTGCGCTTCCGCCGAGCTCTTCAGGGGGTGGCTGCTCGATCTGCTGTCCGAGCCACGACCGTGAGAAATGGCCACCTCTCTGGGTGGGAATGCCCTGCAACAGGTCATCAACGCACTTGAGACGCTCCACAACCTGAGCCGGAACCTCAAGTGGCTTGAGGAGCACCAGAACGATTTTACAGTCGAGCTGCAGACCCTAGACGCTCTTGTCACCGAGTTGGGGAAGCATGTAAGCCCCCCGACTAGAAATGAGATGGAAGAGAAATGCATATTTGTGAGCAACAAGGCCCAGGATTTCTATGACTTCGTCTGGGAGCGTCGCGGTAGCGATAACTACTACGAGCATCGCGGACAGGTTGCCAGAGGACTACAGCAAAGCCTGCGCCAGGCCAAGGAATTCTTCTTACGCATGAGAGGGTCGGATCCCCGCAGCTCCGATCTGAGATCCGACACGCACAGCGTGATCACCCTGCCAATTCCCGAAGCCGGATAGCCGACGACTCCGCGCCAGCGGGCCACCACCGTGCGATTGACCTTCTGATGCGGCAGCTTCTCGCTCCGGCCCGGGCAAAGTGAAGCCCCGCCCCAGAGGAGAGTCACGGCCGGGTCTCAAGGGTCGAGGGCACCGGAGGCAGGCCGCTCCGATGCCTATGAGCCAGGCGGATCGGCGGGTGGCCGCGAGCCACGCTTGATCTTGATTCGCCATCGCTTACGAAGCCACTCCACGCCTCCGTAGAAGGCGACCACACCGGGCAGGGTGAAAGAAGGCCGAACCCCGCCTCTGCTGCAGATGCACGTTGACAATGGCGAAAGCCATCAGCAAGGCTATCAGCCCCCAGGTCCGAAGGTCTGTGGCTAGCGCGGTGCGGTTAGAGCCGTTGCGCAGGACTCGAATCCTGCGGCACTCACTGTAGGAGAGCGTGGACGATACTGCATGCTCACCAAGAATGACCTGCAAAAACACCCTTCTAGCACTCGCTGTTCGTATGATCACCACGCGCATGTCCCACACCTGCCGAGACGGCCACGTGAGGGCTTTAAGCGGGTCTCGGGATACCTGCTTGTCCTGCATGTGGAGATGTCATTCAGATATAGCAATTAGGTATGGCGAACGATGATGATGTAAGAGTGCGGAATCTATCTACCATGGAAGGCGTTTGGGTGACTGTAGGAACCAATGTCGAGCAGATTGGAGGAGATTGCAATGGAACTGTCGGAAATTGCGGCATCAGTGAAGAAGGATCATGTAAAGGCGTATGAGCTGCGGGTTCTTAGGGATGCCTACTTTGTGCAACACTCTGAGCTAGGAGCTAGGCGAAACAGTAAGTTGCGCATGCCCAAGATCAAAGAAGCTTTACGGAGCGAGGGCATCGTGATGTGGCCGGATGTGTTGCCAGATCTTAAGGCCTCGCGGATGGTGTATCTGGCGGAAAGGCGGTGTGCTGCTGGGGTTGTGTTCGAAATCCAGCGGCTCGCGCCCAGTGCGGGCCTCGCCCAGGTCCTTGCAGACCTTGCTGGCATGCCGTGTGGCGCTGTTGAGACTGAGAATGCCGCCTAATCTCAACTAGACGATGAGCGGGTCGTGATCGGAGATTGGACGCGGCCCGCTCATACATCATTTGATGGTTCGCCTCCTACTCTGGCGTGGGGGCCGTCATGAACGCGGTCATGAATGGAGGGAATGCCCACGGCTGCGCAAGGTTCTCCACCTCGGCATCAGGGATCTCTGCCAAGAGTCGCCGCAGTGCTTCCCGCTGGAACAGCAGGTTTAGTGCATCAACCGCGGTTTTTCCAGGACTCTGCCCGGCACTGTCGAACGCGGTGACCAGCATGCCCCGGGTCGGTCCGAACATGGTCTGCGCCCACTCGCTCAGAGCCTCCGTGGACTCGCGCGTGGCCAGTTCAGCCTCGACCCGGTCGCACAAGTCGACTGCCCACACGGGCCGGTGAGCAGCGATCTGCCACGCCTGCCGGAGATCAGGAAATGACGTCTCCCGTGCGAGTCCGCGCAAGATTTCCTTCAAGCCGCCGTCAGGCACGAAGGCGAGACCATCCTCGGGTGTCAGCAACCGTTCTGCCTCCTGCTCGCTGCCCGGCCAGCGGAGCTCCAAGTCCTCTGCCGCAGGTGCCGGCACCCCCAGCGGAGCCAGCCCCCGAGCCAGCATCCCCATGTACCCAATGTCCAGGGTGTCGGCTCCCTCGATAGACGCCATCGTGCCGGCGTGCACCCAGTCACGCCGGGTTGCGGGTTCCACCTGGGCGAGTGGAGCTTGTCGCTCGAACTGAGCGAGAACGGTCTGTGTCACATCGGCGATGCTGGTTCCTGCAGCCTCCAGTACGGCCGCGATAGCGGCGTCGATGCGACGTATCCGCGCGGGCACGGGATCGTTACGTCCACGCTTAGCTGCGTTGGCATCTGCGACATCCTCCGCGGAATACCCGGGCGGAAAGTCATCCGGCGACGGAACCTTGATGGCTTCAGTGAACGCCTTTCGGACGGTGGCCCCTGGCACTGGCATGCCTTCACCGAACGCCACGAGCGCAGATCACCGGGCCGTTTGCCCGGGCCCGCGTGCCGGCCGAGCCACGCCACCATTTCGTGCGCCTCCGGCGAGGGCGTGGAGTTCCTTCCGCGACCCCGACCAAGCGTCCGCACCTCGTTGGGCTGCAGGAGGCCATCGGCCCGCCAGCGTTCGAGTTGACGGGCCGACACGGTGACGCCCTGGGCGACGGCGTGGCTGATGAGCTCACGGTCGGCAGGGGATGGCGGAGTGCGTGACATGTCGCCAGGGTAGATATTGAACCCCCCGAGCTCGACGGGAACGTGGGAAACGCCTGGTGCTCCACTTGATGCCTGGTGCCGCCTACCGAGAAGCGGCCTGATTCGAAACGGAGTCACCTGTATGTATTTCCCCGCCCCGTACAACCGCCACAACCTCCCGTCATGGCCGATGGCGATCGCCGTTGTCGTCGAGACGCTACCGCTGCTGCTTCTGATCGTCCTCCTATCCCCGGCGTTGCTGGTCGGCCCACTCCTCCCCGGAAGGCGGTTCACACTGCGGCTATTGGCTGCTGTGCAGCAGTGCGACCATCGCCGGTTTGAGAACGCCAACAGGTCCAAGTAGGCGCCGCCTCCTTGGACGCGGTAGTGCAAGAGGCCCCGTCAGGTTCGTTCAGCCGCTGGGGCCTCTTGTTGTTCCCCACTGCACGAAGCTCCACAGGAGGCTGCATTGGATACCAGGCACAACCATCTGCTTCAGTCGGACCCAATGTCCCCAATGCCCTGACTCCCGTGATCTTGTCAGGTGGAATCAGGGCTGTGTACGGAGCCGGAGTCCTTTAAGTTTTTGCCACAATAGATCAGGTCATAAGCTGTCACCGTGGGACTCTCCGATCTTCGTCGTGAAATGATCCTCGCCGCGATCGCGGAGTACGACGCCATGGGCCGGGATGCTTTCCTGGACACCCATGGGTACGGTCGGGCGCGAGGCTATTTCCTCATTCACGAGGGTCAGCGCTACGACTCGAAGGCCATCGCGGGAGTCGCCCACCGCGGAGTCACCGGACGACCGCTTCGGCCGGAGGAGTACTCCGGCGGCAGGGAAACCGTCGCACGCCAGCTCATCCGCCTCGGCTTCGAGGTCGCCGCCCCAGAGCTGGCGATCGGTGAGCACACGATCGAGAACCTGCTCCTGAAGATCAATTCCGTCCGTACGGACAGGTCAAAGCTGACCGACCAGCCTCGCCGACATCAGCCGCTGACGCTGTTATGGGCGCTCGGACGTGCTGCACAGGGCCAGCCGCGCCTGGAGACCTGGGCGCGGACAAGCGCTGAGATCTCCGCACTCATCGAGAAGTTCGGCCATGCCGACGACAGGCCGAATCCCGAGTTCCCTGTCCTCAAGCTGTTCCACGACGGCCTCTGGCAACTGGACGAGTCCGACGTCCCAGCGGCCAGTACGAGCACCGCCCAGCGTTGGATGCGCGACCACGCGCCCATAGGTGGCCTGCGACCCTGGGTGCACACCATCGTGACCCAGCATGCCGACGTACGCGCGCAACTCGTGCTGTGCCTCCTGGAGAAGTACTTCCAGGGAGCCGACTATGACTCGCTGCTCACCGCAGTGGGCCTGTTGAGCACCTCCGACGCCGAAGTGTCCTTGGCCAACGGTTCCCGGACACCGCATCGCCGCCAATCCACCACCATGCGGGTGATCCGCGACTCGGTTCTGGCGCAGCAGATCAAGGACTTACACGGACACCACTGCCAGATATGCGGCGTACGGCTTCGACTTCCCAACGGCTCCTACGCAGAAGGCGCCCACATCCGCCCGGTTGGACAGCCACACAACGGACCCGACGAGCCGGGCAACATCCTGTGCCTCTGCCCCAACGATCACGTTCTCTTCGACCGCGGCGCTCTCACCCTTACCGACGATCTACAGGTCTTCGACGAAGTGGCCGGCCAGACCAAAGGTATCCTCCGCCTCGCACCACAACATGTGATCAACATCGTGCACGTCACCTACCAACGTGAGGCGGCCCACCAGGTAACGTGGCGAACGAACACATTGAGCAGCGCTGTCGGCGGCGTCACACGTGATGGATGCAGATGATCGGCTGTCCAGCGGCTCCCCGGATCGGCCCACCAGACGTATCCGCGTGGCGTGACATTGCCTAGGACGTCGGTGGCGCCGTGGTTGCCGAATAACTCGCGCGCGCACTGCGCCTTAGGAGAGCGCGGGCTGTACAGCTGGCTCATATAGTGTGACCTGCGGAGATGCTTCGTGCTCTCCACACCATCCGCAAGATCATCCCCTGCATGTCCCTGCACCCGGCCTGTAGGGCCGCTCGTGTCTCAGGACCAGGGCAGCTTCTCTCCGTTCTCACTGAGCTGAAACGTCGTAGGTCTGATGGTGACCAGAAGCCGCGCTGCTACCCCGCGACGACGGCCCAGGTCTCCCCGGCGGGTCTTGATGGTCATCAGAATGGCGGTCCCTCCCGGACGCGTTGGTTGGAGCGATGCCGCCGTGCCGAACAGGCGCTGATAAGCGTGATACCACCGGCTACCTGCTCGACGTGTCCATCAGGCAAGTCGACAGGACCATCAAACAGCCCACAACCGATCCCGCAGACTGACCGCTCTACCTGCAGAAATAGGATCACGCGAAGATCGACTCAAATCGTCAGGCCCATGACCCGACCCTCGCCCTACCGCCGACACCGTAAATGAATTCGAGTATCCTGCTCTTGTGAGTGACATCCTGCGCCCGGACTTCCGTCTGCATACACTGGGGTGGCGTGCATTCCAAGACCTCGCACTGACTGTAGTTCGGCAAATACTCGGGCAGACAGTCCAAAGTTTTGCGGACGGGAACGACGGTGGGCGCGATGGCGCATTCTTCGGCACGGTGGATCCTGTTGCTTTGATCGGGGGCGGGCAAGGTGTAGGGCCAGCAATGGAGGGCCCTTTCGTTTTTCAATGCAAGGCTTGCAGAGGCGAGTCGGAGAGTCTTGCTCCCAGTGATATTAGGCTGGAGTTAGAGAAGGTTGCGGATCTCGTGAGGGACGGGCTATGTGAGTCGTACATCTTGGCGACGAATGCTACGGTGACCGCGAATAGCGAAGCCAAAATTCGTAAAGATCTGATAAGCGTTGGCGTAAAGCATGTGTTGGTACTCGAGAAGTCGTGGTTTAATGAGCAAATCGCACAGAGGGCCGATCTCCGTCGCCTAGTACCCCGCCTCTACGGTCTCGGGGACTTGTCGCAAATTCTCGACCAGCGTCGCTATGATCAAACCCTGCAATTGTTGAAGTATTCAGCGGCCAGCTTGAGGTCATTCGTTCCGACGTCGGCCTATACTGAAGGACTTGATCTTCTGATTAACAGAAGATCAGTCCTGCTGCTTGGCGACCCAGCGGCGGGGAAATCTACTATTGCAACTGCACTAGCCGCTCAAGCTGCAGATAAGTATGAATACGCAATCGCTCGGATTGATAGTGCTGACGAGTTCATCGCCGCATGGAATCCCCACGAGCCGAATCAGGCTTTCTGGGTCGATGATGCCTTTGGGCGTCATGAGTATGATGAGGCCCGCACCGAAGGCTGGGCTCGAAGATTCGACATGATGAGAACTGCGCTTTCGTGTGGTGCGCGCTTTATCTTCACCAGTCGCGATTATATATACAAGCGGGCAGCAAAGCGCCTCAGGGGTGCTCCAGAAGAACTTCGCAAACAAATCGTTTATGTCCACCCCGGAAGACTAATGCTGGGGGAGCGGCAGAGGATTCTATACAATCAGCTCAGGTTTGGTAACCAGGACCGGCAATTCATCTCGGCAATCAAGCCTCACCTTGATGGGATTGCCAAGAGCGAGCACTTTACGCCAGAATTGGCGCGACGCCTAGGAGTGCAAGCGTTCACCGTTCACATGAATCCCGTGAACGAGCGATCATGTGCCGCATTTCTGGAGCGGCCCGTCTCCTTTCTGTTGGACGTCCTTGCTACTTTGGACAATGATTCCATTTGCGCATTGGCCTTGATTTACCTAGAGAGAGATGGTCTTATCTCCCCAATGCAGTTGCGCGAGGAGCAGTTGGCTGTATTGGACAAGCTTGGTGGCACAGTTGCCGGTGCAAGGAAGGCCCTGGAGTCCTTGGATGGGAGTCTGGTACGCAAGACAGGTGGATTGACTAGTCCGCGATGGAACTTCCAGCATCCGACTCTTGCGGAAGCATTTGCGGTGCACATTGGGCAGGACTTCGAGCTCCTCGACTTTTTCGTGGCGGGACTAACCGTAGATTCGGTTCTGCGTGTTCTTGACTGTAGTGATGTGGAGACTGCCGATGACGGTCGGATTCATGTGCCGCCTTCTCGCTATGAATCTGTTTCCGACATCTTTCCCGGTAGGGACTTTGACTCGGATCGCCACTCCATAAATGATTACGTCGCCTTCTACGCCGAACGGTGCTCCAAATCATTTCTGCGTATTCTCACTCAGCGACACCGCGACTTCAGCGATAAGGCGATTAATGCTGCATTGACTGAACTTGTATGGCCCGGTACTAGCGACTCCGCATCGTCTGGCCTCCGGCTCATTGCAAGGCTAAAAGCTCTTGGACTATTGCGTTCCGAGTTTCTCGAATCGATTAGAAGACGTATTGTCGCTATCTCGATTGACGATTGCGATCCTCGCTGGATGAGCTCTAAAGAAGTCGCTACCATTTTGAATCATGCAGATCTGGAAGAAATTCGTATCGGTGTCCGGAAGGACGGGGCAGATAACCTTGCCGGCATGCTGGAAGCAGCAATTGACCCGGGCTTAATGGAATTTGAAGATGACGCGGCATGGGAAGATTATCTTGGTGACCTTGCGAACATCGCAACACTCTATGCGGCTTACTGGCCAGGCGACTCGACGTGGGCTAGCAAAATGAAGGCTTTCGTGAAGGACGTCGATTCCTACAGATACGGCAGTGCCCTTTGCGGTGCTGTGCCTGATGATGGGTACGATAGCGACAGCGACGACGCCGCCATCTTTTCGGACATCGACGATCTCGATGGGCAGGGGCGTCCCTAGGGAGCAACGGTCTCAGCCACGCCCCCGTGACGGCCAGGCAGCCGTTGAGTACCTGCGGCCGGGTACTAGGCGAACTTGCCGCTACACCATTTCGCCCAGAACCAGATTTGGTGCGAACTCGTAGCACTGGCCTGCGAGTTGCTGGCCTGGATGCAGATGCTCGTCCTGCCCGGCAGCGCCGCCAGCTGCTACGAACCGAAACGCCTGCGCCTTCGCCTGTTCGCGGTGGCCGGACGACTGGTCCGCGGGGGCCGACGCGTTCGTCCTCGTCTGGCCTCCCGCTGGCCCTGGGCCCGCGACATCCTCAGCGGGCTGGCTCGCCTGCAGGCTCTGCCCGCACCACCCTGACCAGCCACCCACCGCCCCTACGACCTGGAAGGACACCCGCGGGCCCGTGGAACCCCTCTCACCCGGCGCGACAGCCGGGCCAACGGGCTGACCACAGCACGCCATTCAACCTTCAGCCGGACCGCTCAGCCATCCGCGTCTTGATCACGAAAGGATCGAGGCCAGCGGCAGACTCGACAGCTCGTGGGCAGGTGCCTGCTCCCCGTCACAAGAGCGAGTGGTTCACTCGAGACCCGTTTGTAGGAGCGAAAGCTCGCAGCGACGCCGCTACCATTATTGGGCGAACCATAACGTTGCGGACAGTGGGCCGCTCTTTATTCGAAAGTAACACAAAACATGCTAAATCAGCCATTATTGTGACCATGCATGACTCTTCCCTGCGCTTGCCTCTATCATGGGTTGACAAAATGCGATATTCTTCACGCCTGCCCTATGTGGTCCCTGTAGATGAATGAGGAAGCATGGTCGAAACTTACAATCTCCTAAATCCACAATCTCTCACTGAAAACTATGTCCGTCAGCTGCGACAGACAATTGATGCATATCTCCCTCAGTACGTCTTCATAGGGGAAGTCCTTCAAAACGCGTTGGACGCAGTCCGAGAAGCCCATCATGGAAAGCATAATATTTATATTACAATCGATCTAGACAGGGCGGAGGTGTGCATACAGGACGACGCAATGGGATTCCCCAATGAGCCAAACCTTCTCTTTCTCGGTGGAGGGAAGAAGGATGGCAAGAAACTTGCTGGCCAGGTTGGGGTAGGTCTCAAGGTGGTTCTCTTTAGTTCACAGTACTTCAGCATACGATCGAGAACCGCCACGGATGCATTCAGGTTCGAAATCAATGACGCGTACCGCTTTGATTCTGAACCCGCGGTACGCCCAAACTTCACAGTGCCAAAGCAGTTCGAGTCCGACCCTAAACCCCTGGACAGAGCTGGCACCGAAGTTAGGTATCGATTCGATGGATCATCGCGAGTCCTCTCGAATTACCTTAAGCAAGTAGAAGAGGAGGCGCTCCCCAAAGGGCTTAAGTCCGAGTTCATACCTACACTGGCGAACGCCGTGGAGAGCGGAATTTATCCAACGAGGTTTGCCGCTCTTCTTGCCTGCGACCTAAAAAGATTTTCTTACCTCGCCATGACAGATATTCCTGATGCTCTCAAGGACACGACTGTCACCGTAACAATATTGTGCCAGAATCCCCAGGAGGTCGTGGGCGACGTCCTGGCTGAGCTCTTCGACCAGAAGCGTGAGTTTACTTTTCAGGTGCCGGTCGGGTACCTAGAAATGGGGGAAACCGTTTCTTGGGCCAAGCCCCCCAAGCCGGCTCCTTATGCTCAGAAGCTCGGGGCTGGGGGCGCTGATCTTTTCAGAGTTCAGAATGGGTTCAATGTTACGGAATACCGTAGCGAAAGTGATCTAGAGCAACTTCTAACCAACGCCCGCGGGAAGCTTCCTGACGAGATCGAATCGTTCAGAAAGAACCTTTTCCCTAGGATCAATTTTGTTCGTCTAACGATTGCGCGAATACCTCATCTCGAGCGCTATCTGCCAGGTGGAAGCCGGCGAATCTTTAGTGCGAATGGGGTCGTGACTCAGCACTCTCCTGACTTAACTAGAGGGCGTAATCAGCAATACGTCAGGTGCTTCGATATCGTGGTCGACGTAGATGCAGAGCTTAATTATGGAAAGACTCATCTTAAAAACATGCGTCTCGTAGGCCAACTCAAGAGCTTTGTTAACGAGGCGTATCGATCGGTCATCCAGAACGCCGCATCACGCTTTGTAGGCAAGGCGGATCCATTCGAGGAGGAGGAGCGATCAGTCTCATTCTGGACCAAGAAGGATCTTCTGCGGCCCGAACTTACTATCCGCAAGGTGCCGGGAGATGAGAATGATGTAATAGCGCTGTTCTTTGAACTAGCAGGAATGGGCAAGTTTCCAGAGTTTCGCTGGTATGGATTGTCTCAGCGGGATAAATATGACGCCCGGGCGATTATACAGCGCGTGCTCGAGGGTCCGGAGATCCTTGAAAAGCCGACCGAGAATGCGCTTCGTGTAGTAGAATTCAAGATTCGAGCGGGGGCTATCACCGAAGACTTTGATCGTGAGGATAAATCTCCTAGAGACGTACACCTCCTGATAGCGTACGAAGAAGGCGTATCCAAGTCAACTCAGTTCCAATTTATTGATCTCGAAGATTCGGATACACGCGCGCGCGCTCCCGAAAAGGTATTTCCACATGTAACGCGTGTCCTCAAGGACATGCAGTCTGGCTATGAGGTGCAGGTCCTTCTGCTTAGGGAATGTCTAGAGGCGTTTTTCCCGCCACCGCCTCCTCCTGCGGCTCCGGAAGACGCAGTAGACGACTACTGAGACTCATAATGTCGCATGTCATCGCAGGAGCCGCCCATAGGCGATCACCGGGGCGACCACCTCTACTCAGGCCTTGGGGCTTGTGATCGATGACCACGTGATCGAAAATTGCTCCTGCAGATGGACTCTCTTCGGACGGCCAGGTCGCCGCTGACCGGCCTGCCCCGCTGGCACCAGCCGTTAACACTGTTACGCGCCTGGTGGAGATCTGATCTCGTACAAGAGCTGAGATCTGCTCGCTCATCGAAGAGCTCGGCCATGCGGACGACCGCCAATCCCGAGTCGGTGTTGTCAGCGAGGCGTGAGACGCTGCCCCTATGACCACCACTCACACGGAGGGCGTCTGCCTGCCCTCAGACCGCCCGCCTGGCCACGCCAGAGGAATAGGTCCGTGAGTTTCGCCGATTGGGTTCGTGCGCGCCTGTGCCGTACGCGATGGGGCTGCCGAATAGGCAGGTGGGAATAGCGTGTACAACGGACTCCGGCTTGCCCAGGGGCTGCACGCAGTGACCTTCGACATGTTGTAGGACGACGGGGGCGTGTGTGCCGTCGCGGCGGCTTCGACGCCGTCTGGTCGGAGGCGAATGGAGGAGTGGTAGCTGCACCTAGTGCGGCCCGGCTATGTTCGGACGCTCGAAGGATTCGTCAGATTGCTGTACCAGGACGGCTCGCAGCCCACTACCGCCATCGAAAGGGCGGAGCGTCGGCTGTCTAACCGCACCGACGTTTGGCCACTGCGCACAGGGAAGTCGCCGAGCACCTCACAGCCCGCGTACGGGGTCGGGCCGACGGTACCGCTGTGTCCGTCGCGTCCGGTATCGCCCAGGCGATGGCCGTGCACCGTCAGGCGATGCATGGCCTCACAGGAGTACCGAGCCGATTGGCGACGCGGACGCGAAGAGCCACGCATCCGGCCACGAGGCATTTGCGCGCCAGGGAGGCGCCCACGGCCGTAATGGTGGGCATTCAGCTGCTGCTGGCGGCATCGCTGGCCGAAGGGCGCGTCGCGGTTCTCGACGTGGAAGTACCTCTTTGTTAGCAGGTGGATCACGGATCGCGCTGGTGGCAACCCTGCGGGTGGACGAAGAGATGCCCTACAGCGGGTACCTCGCTGTTCTCCATCTCGAGCCTGGGGAGCCGCCCGAGCTCTGACCCGGGTGCTCCGATCCGTGGTCGGGTCTGTTCCGCATCTAGCAGGAGCGAACGACGGTCAGATGGACGGAAGCTACGCATATGCCCCCGTCCGTTCCCTGTCCCGTTGATTCAGGTCATGCACCAGCCGGAGTCGCAGGAGCCCGCCCCCTCGTCGACGGGGCTGTCTGCCATGTCGTCTTCAGGGATTGCCTGCGCTAGCGGGCGACCGTACCTCGTGAGGTACACAGAATCCCGTCCGAGCGCAGCCCGGTGTTGGTTAATCGTCTCCTCAAGTTGCATCGAAAGGGCGAACAGCTCGGGTTCGTGCCTGCGCTGGTGTCGCCACGCGTCCACCGTGCGAAATGGGCAGAAGAAGCAGGAGCTCTTCGGCGGCACCGGCAGACCGGCCTCTGTGATGATGTGCTCGCAGTCGCTCCTGCGGAGCCCAAGATCAAGGAGAGGGTACTCGATGAGCACGAAGGGCTCACGTCGGCGCCGGTTGGCGCGGTGTATCTCGTCGAGCGATATACCGATCCCCACTGCAGCCGGATGCTTTGCGGTCGCTCCGTGCTCTCGGAGCCACCGCCCAATCACCTTTGATTTTGAAGTCCGTCGTGCAGTTGCGTCGGCCCGGAGCCCCGTTCGCCATGCGCACTGGTATGGGGATCGATCGCGTGGCCGGCCGGTTCATATGCTGCATGAGCGTTTCGGTGGTTCCGTCACGTCGGCGCCGCTTGAGCTCCTGGACTTCGAGCCCCGCTCCTGCCGCATACGGGATGGCGATCTCACGAACGTAGGCGAGCGTTGCTGGGTGCTCGCTGTCGTCGCCCACGTTGGCGAAGAGGAAGGTCCGGAAGTCGGTCTCTCTACGAGCCGCCAGCACCAGCAGCGCTGTTGATTGCACGCCGCCTCCGTAGGAGACGACCTTCACGGAGGTGTGGCTCGGCTGGCCGGCAGCGGCCTGGGGATCGGGGTCGGTTGAGTTGGCGCTAGAGGTTCCGTGGATGTACTGCGGGATTGTCATACGAGAGAGAATATTGATCCCCTGTGAGGGCATCAAGTGTTTCTCTCATACTCGCCAGCGAACAGCGGTACCAGCCGAAGGTGGCGTTGGCAGCGTGGGTCGTAACCTCGGGCTGACTGGTTGACTCAGGGTTGAGGCTTGATCACGGCGGAGTAGCCCTGGGCCAGGACCGATGCGAGGAACTCCACGGCGGCGGCCTGGTCGGCGCCCGTGAACGTTCGTGCTGTCGGTAGTACCTCTTGCGGTGGGCGTACCACGGTGGGTTTGCCGGGCCTGCGGCCGCGAGGCTTTTGCGGAGCGCGCTGTCCCGCACGGAGCATGGCGATCTCGGCGGGGACGACGGACCGCTGCCGGTGTTGTGCGTCCGCAAGTATCGTTTCCAGAAGCCAAAGCGGAGAACCGGAGAGGAAGAGGTCCGCCTCGGCGATACGTCGCCGGTTACGCCATCGGGAAACCGCCTGAGCGTCTCGACCGAGGACGCTGCCTACCTCCTGAATGCCGAGGATGACAGGCAGTTGTTCGTTGTCCTGCAGTTCATAGCCATGAGGGATGGCGGCCTTGTAGGCCCCGAGCTGCCTCTCATCAACCTGACGGTCTCCGACACCGCTGATGCGCAACACCGTCACCAGCAGCCAGTACGGGTTGCCGGAAGCGACGAGGTCGGGCTCGGGAAGTATGCCTTCTGTGCGCCATTTCTGTGACGTTTGGCGCGCGACTCGCAAGAGGGAAGCGATCTCAGCGTGCCCGAGCAGGTACGGGACCCGCACTTGAGCCATGAGAACCTTCCCAACATCTGCGTGCCTACGGTAAGACCGCCAGGCGGGCGTTGCTGCCACACCTGGTTGTTCCGCATAGATCCTAGGCATACCAGCGAGTCAGCCTGGATTGCCGAACGCGGCTCGACATCAATGCCGATGCTGGGGCTACTTCAGGCGGGGCAGTTACGACAGCTCCCATCCGTGCTTGATCTCCCACGTCCCGACATCGGTGTAGAAGCGGCCGAAGTGCCGAAGCCACGCGGCGATGGTCTCCGTCGCTCTTTTGGCCTGCTCATCGGTCAAGCTTCCCTGTTCCTGCAGCGCATGCTGTAGCTCCACGTTGGTCAGGCGATCACCCTCCACTAGCGCCTGGAGGGCAGGAATCTCCCGCAGACGGCTTTCGACCCAGTCTGAGAACTGCGCCTCGGTCAAGCCTGCCGGTACGCCTAAGAACGCGAGGTCCCGCAGGATGGCTGCTTCCACCGATCGCCCGAATTGAGCTCTTCCGCAGTAGTACGGGTAGACGGCCTCCGGGCGTCGTGTAACCGGGTACCAGCCCTGCTGGGCTTCCTCTCGTAGCTGGTCCGCGGCAGTCGGGCGGCGTTCCTTCAGCAGCTCCGCTTGTCTTCTCACCAGGATGGCCATGTGCGGCGTCGCCTCGATCGCGCATGCCTGGATCTCGACGAGTGCTCGGCCGACCTCCGGATGATGCGCGGGCACCTCGACAAGGATCTCAATGTTCGGATTCGTGACTCGCCCGGTGGCCTTCCCTGTCAGGTTGGCTGACCCGATCAAACAGCGCTCGCCTGTGAGGTAGAGCTTGGCGTGCAGGCTCGGACACAGGGCGATGCGCAGTCGCTTATCGTCCTCTGCGAGCTCAATGATCTCAGGATCCGACACCCCTGCCGCCACCTCCTCGGGGACCCACCGCGTGACGCACTCGATGCTCTCGACAGCGGCGGGGATGGCGGAGAGTGCGGCCGCCAAAACCTCTCGCTTGATGAAGGGCGCCACAAGGGTTACGCGTTCATGGGCGCCCGTCATCAGTTTTTCGATCTGCCGCCAGATGTGGGCGGGTTCGGTCACGCGTCGCTGGCCTTTCCGTCCACGAAGTCGCGGGCGTACCGTCCCCACTCACGACGGGCGTCCGCTATACGTTCGCGGTCACGGTCGGGGTAGGTCTCGTCCTCCATACGAGCCCAGGAGAAGAGCAGCAACTTGAAGGTCTCCGCGACACGGTTGAGCCGGTCGCGCAGGTCGTACACGTCCGCGTCTTCCGGGACGTCTTCAAGGACGGTCATCAGCTGAGCGTGCAGGGGGTGCTTCTCATTGAAGATCACCTGCAGCATGCCGGCCATGAGGTCGATGCTGAAGAAGGCAGGGGTGTCCTGGAAGCTCGAGATCCACCGTGCGCGGAGATCCTTCTCCAGGGCCTCGTCGACCATGGACTGCGCAGTGTCCTCGTCAAGGTGGTGCCGCTGGGTGAGGGCCTCGACCTGTTCTTTCCGCTTGGTCTCGGTGGTCGCCTCTTCCTCCAGCTCATCCGTCTTGCCGATGTAGCCTTCTTCGCTTCGGCGCTTGACGGCATCGGTGGCCCTGGAAGCGACGTCATCGTCGTGCCGCTTCTTGCTCGTACGCGTACCGACCCTCTGCTGCTTCAGCTGCCGCCGGATGGCAGGCAGGAGCTTCTCCTCTAGGTAGAGCACGAGGTCGATGAGGGGAAGACCCGGATCGTTGAACTCGGCAAGGCGCTCCTTGAACCCCTTGAAGGACTCGCCAGCCTCGGCATGGGCCTTCCAGTCGAAGTGAGCCAGGGATGAGAAGACGGTGGCGCTCTGCTTGTTGTTCGTCACGCCGAAGATGGTGTCAAGTTCCGGCGGGAACTCCACCTCGATGCCCCACCACCGTTCCGTCGGGTCGTACCCGATGGCCCAGGAAGCGTCGAGGTCGAGTTCCCTGCCCTGGCGTACGAGCGAGATGCCAACGTTGCGCCTGGCGTGCTTGCCCCACGGAAGAGTTCCAGGGTCGGTCGTGCGGCTGATGCCATCGGGCCACGGGCGGCCTTCGACATCCGCGCGGCGTGCCTCCGGGCGAGCGATGGAGGCCCGGACCGTGATGTTGTGCTTCTTGCCCTCATGGAGCACGGGGAAGCGTGTCACGCCGGGCTCGGACTCGCTGCCCATGGAGAAAGGCATGAACATCGGCCTGTCTGAGAACGGCGCCGGGGTGGAAGTGGGCGTCATCAGGTAGAGGGGGTCGTTGGGTACGGCGTGGTATTCGCCGTCGACGACCTTGCTCTCTCGGACGGGCGCCATTCGGATGTCGACGCGTCCGTCGTGGAGGTAGTGTCGGTAGACGCGGCCGATCAGCTCGGCGGTGTTCTTCAGGGTGGCGGCGGCTCCGTACCAGTTGACCTTGTCCAGCTTGGTCCAGACGACGAGTGTGCCGGTGTCACCGAGCCCCTCGCTCAGGTCCCGCCAGTAGTCGGGCAGCGGGTCGTGTGTGGGTTCGGGGACATCGTCGAGCCCTACCTCAATCTCTTCGAGATCGAGGTAGGTGTGCATGGCGTTGCCCGCCCCGTTGGTCCAGGACCAGACGTCGAGCCGGGTGCACTGGGACATGCTGGAGTTGGGCAGGCCCATGCCGAAACGGCCGATGCGGACAGGGGCGGCGCCTTGCCCATCTCCGTACTTCAGGGCGCGCCGCAGCTGCAACGGATCCATGCCGTGGCCGTTGTCGAGGACGGCGATGGTCTCCACGCGGTGGTTGGTCCGAGCACCGACTTTCACGGGATTCTCGCAGGCAAAGACCTCCACGAGGGTGGCCTTGGCGTCGATGCTGTTGTCGATCAGTTCGGCGAGGGCGTAGGCGGTGTTCTTGTAGCCACTGTCCCGCATGGCCTTGACGGTTAGCGAGGGACTGACGATCCGGTAGTTGCTGCCGTCACTGGTCACGCTGTCTCCCATACGTCTTCCCAGTTGGTGAATGCCTCTGCCACGTCGCCGAACCCAGGAAGCTCTGGGTTTACGATGGTGATGATCTCGCACGTGGCGGTGCCGCCAGCCTTCGGGCCGCGGATGACGCGGCCGATCATCTGGCTGTAGAGCACCAGAGACTTGGTTGGGCGGGCGATCACCGCAGCACTAGCGGCCGGGGCGTCGAAGCCGGTCGTCAGGACCCCGAAGTTACACAGAACCATGGGGCGCCGACCGGCCCCCTTGAATCGAGAGATCACCTGGCTGCGGTGTCGAGGGGAGGACTCTCCGGTCACGAACTCAGCATCGATGCCGGCCGCGGACAGGACGGCCGCGATTAGCCGACAGTGGTCGACAGAGGCGGCGAACACCAGAATCCGGCGGTGCTGCTGGAGCAGTTCCATGATCGTCTGGACAATCTTGAGGTTCCACTGCTCGTCCCGCGCGAGCTCGGCCATCATCAGGCCCGGGATGTCGAACGACCGCGCAAGGAGCTGTTGATCCTGAGCCGACAAGTGCATACCCGGCTCGGAGGCCACTGTCCTCATCAGCGGCTTGGCTAGATATCCCTGCTCAATCAGGGCTGTCACCGGATTGGTGTAGCCCTCGATCTCCAACATGACCTTTTGTCGGGAGAAGTAGCTGGAGAGCTCCTCGTCCTTGGAGATATCCGCCCACGTCCGTCCCGGCGTGGCCGTCAACCCCAGGAGACTGGCGTCGTGGCGAATCGTCAGTTCATCGACCACCCTCTGGAAGGTGGGAGCTATTATCTGATGAGCCTCGTCGAAGACCGTCAGGGTGCTGCGCGCCGCAAGGGTGGCCAGGAACTGCGGATCCGACTTGGCAGCCGAGACGGCCTTCTCTAGGCCGAGAACGACCAGCCCATCGGTCATCTCCATGAGCTCTGGAGGGGCGTTGCCCCATACACGAAAAACGGGGAGCGGACGGTCGCCGACCTTGGCCCAGGCGCGCTCAAACTCTGAGGCGGCCTGCTCCAGCAGCTCCTGCCCGTGGGCCAGCCACACCACCACGGTCGGTTCGTGCTGCCGTAGATGATCGCAGATCAGGCTCATGCCCGTTCGGGTCTTGCCAACGCCAGTGGGCAGATGGAGCACTGTCCGCCGCGAGCCGTCGTACAGCAGTTCCTTGACCCGGGCCGCCGCATGACGTTGATGCGGGAATAAGGCATACTCGGGCGCCGCCTCCTGCTTGAACGCCGGCGGGAGGGACGGAACCCGGTCGATCGTGAAGCCGAAGAACTCAAGTAGCTCGCGCCGCTCGTCAGCCGTCCACTTCAGGCTCCGCAGATAGTCCGGCGGTGCCTGACCATCGCCTACGTAGCCAAGCCGTTGCGCCAGCTCGGCCTGTTTGGGGTCCGGAACCATGTCTATGAGAGCGGAGCGTTCGGCCTCATCAGCGACCAAGCGCTCGGCGTCCATAGCGATTGGGGCAACGGCCCGCAGCCGGTCAGCTGGCGCTGTACCCCCCTCGATCAGATTGAGCAGGGCGCACAGCTGCTCGCCGAGATGTCCCCGGATGTACGACATCGGCGCATTAGCGAGGAGCGCCTTGAAGGACATCCCTGGTGACCACGTCGTCACAGACTCACCTGCCCGATATGTGAGGGACAGCAGCCCGCATGCGCCTCGGTCGGCGCAGTCGTCATGAACTTCCACCTCCAGTTCAAGCCCGCCAAGCACCGCCCCAACGTGCAGGTACTGCAACGTCTTTGCCTACGAACCACCCTAATGAGGGGCACTGACAACAGGGGCATCATCGGGCGAAAATCCCAGCCAGGGAAGGGGGTTGCTGCTCTTGAACAGAAGTCCTTGGGATCTTGGGTGGATCTTGATGCAGGCAGTTGCGCATGCCGCGCCCAGATGTAGAACATAAGTTCAGTAAGCGACCTGCGATACCACCCGTCTGAGTGATTTCGAGCAGGAGAACTTGTCGTATGACTAAGATCGGCTTGCTCCTGGTGGAAGTCCGGATGCGGGACGAGCTTTTCACCAGCAGTACATTGAGATGCGACATGAGTGAGACGGGGTGGACGATGATGAACAGGCTCAACGGGTCGGATGTGTCCTACCTTGACTACAATGCCACCGCACCGATCCGACCCGAGGCCGCCGCAGCTGTCATTGAAGCCATGCAGTCGGTCGGAAACGCCTCAAGCGTGCATCAACCGGGACGACAGGCCGCGCATCGGATCGACCTTGCTCGTCAACAGCTAGCCGACCTGCTTAACTGCTCACCGGGCGAGATCATCTTCACGTCCGGGGCGACCGAGGCGAACAACTTGGCCCTCCGCTCCGCCTACATCCCTGGAAATCCGCTGGTGACGAGCCCGATAGAGCATCCTGCCGTCCTGGAGACAGCCCGGATGGTGACCGCCGAGCGGGCAGAGGATCTTGTGCTGCTGCCGGTCGGCTCCGACGGCCTGGTGGATCTCAACGCCTTGGAACTGGTCTTCGCGACACGAAGCGGGGGGGTCGTCTCTCTGATGGGAGCGAACAACGAGACCGGTGTCCTAACCGACCTTCGAGTCGTGGCCAAGGCGGCTCGTGAGGCCGGCGCCCTCGTTCACACGGACGCCACCCAAATCGTCGGCCGCCTGCCTGTAGACCTTGCTGAACTCGATGTGGACCTGCTGTCGCTGTCTGCCCACAAGTTCGGTGGCCCGCAAGGCGTGGGAGCGCTGTATGTGCGGCGTGGGACGCCGCTGCCGCATCGGCCACTCCTAGTGGGTGGCGGGCAAGAGCGTGGCTGGCGCGCGGGTACTTTGAACGCGGCGGGGATTATCGGTCTGGGTGCTGCTGCTGACGCTGCGCGACGCAACCTTGGCGAGGAAGCCAAGCGTATTACCACACTGCGCGACCGCCTCGAAGGCCTGCTGACCTGTGCTCTGCCTGACTGCCGTATCAATGGTCGGCGGGATCAGCGACTCCCCGGCGTGACGAGTATCACCTTCCCGGGAGTGCCAGCGGATGCCGTGCTGGCAGCCATGCCCGACGTTGCTGCTTCGGAAGGCAGCGCTTGTGCGTCCGGTGCCCCGACGCCGAGTCATGTGCTCCTGGCGATGGGACTGTCCCGGGAGGATGCAGATAGCACGATCCGCTTCTCGCTGGGCTACGCCACCACGGACGCCGAAGTTGAGCACGCGATGGAAGCCGTCGTACGGGCCGTGACTCAGGTGCGTGCCGCGCTGGCCGAAGCCGATGGCCCTCGGTGACTGTTACCTCGCTTAATACCTCGTTAGAGCAATCGCATCGAAGACGGAGAGGTTCCGGATGTCAGACAGCCGGCTTGGGGAAGCCGCCCATTTTTCCTTCGCGCGACATGAGACCTTCGCGCCCCGCTTTGGCTGGCTGCACAAGGCGTATATGCAGGTCAAAAAAGACCCGAGCGCGTTTCTCGCGGATGACGCCCCAGTGCTGTTCGGCGTGGGCAAGAACATGGTCAACGCCATGCGCTACTGGTCACGGGCCTTCAAGCTGACTCGCGAGCACTACCCGACAAGCGGGGCGCGCTCTAAGTACTCCTTCCCCACGTGGGAGGCCCGTTGGCTGCTCGACGATGACGGCGCCGACCCCTATCTGGAAGAAAATGGCAGCCTGTGGTTGCTGCACTGGTGGCTGGTCTCTTCCCGTCCCGGGGCCAAATGCTGGGCGCCGACCTGGTACACGGCCTTCCATCTCGCGCCGTTCTCCCGGTTTACGGTGGCGGACATGACGCAAGTCGTCACCCGGCACGTGAACTTCTCCTACAAGGAGAGCCCAGCCGAAACCTCGATCGGTCGCGATATTGAGTGCTTGACCAAGATGTACGCGCGCAGCGCTCCGGAGAAGGCCGGCTCCCCGGGCAGCTACGAGGATTTGTTGGCTTGCCCCTTCCGCGACCTTGACCTGCTTACCTTTGTCGGCACGCGCGGCAAGCCGGAGTGGCAGTTCACTAGCGGGGCACGAACCACGCTGCCTGCCCGGGTCCTGACCTATGCCTGCCTCGACTACGCCGCCAAGTTCTCCCGTCAGGCCAACTCGATCTCTGTTGCCCGCCTGGCCAACGAGCCGGGTTCTCCGGGGCGCGCCTTCCGCGTCAGAGAAAACGAGATCGTCATGGCGCTGCAGAAGGTCGCTGCGGACCACCCACAACTCAACCTGACCGAGGCCGTGGGACAGCGCAGCCTCACGTTCGCGGCGGACCCCTTCGTCCTGGCCTGGGAGGTGCTCGACGAGCAGTATGACTTCGTCACCCACCACCCTGATTTCCCTACCCGCGAAGAATGGGCTGCGAAGTTCCCGAAGCTCGCCGAGGCCGAGCAGAAGGAACTCAGCACCAACATCGCCGACAACGCCGAGACACTTTTTGAGGAGACCGCGTGACGACTGCAACCCCCACGCGGATCCCTGGCAGCTCCGAGACCTCCGGTCCGCAGTTCCCGGCCGGCATCGAACTCGTCGGCTCCCAGATGCGCTCAACGAATCTCGAGCGGGACGTGACGGACCCCCTGCACGACCCCTACGTTGGCGCCCGGGCGGTCGACGTTCTGGAACGCATCGCCAGCGCACTTGCCGACCAGCACAGGACCCGCGCCTGGTCGTTCACCGGCCCATACGGATCCGGCAAGTCCACCCTGTCCAACTTCATCGACGCCTTGCTCGGGCGGGACGCCAAGCGGCGCAGCGAGGCCGACCGCATTCTCCAAGAGACTAGCCCCGCCCTCGCCCACCGCCTGGCCACAGCACGCGATGCCATCGCCCCCGACGGGTTCCTCGGCGGCGTAGCCACCGCACGCCGCGAATCCCTGGTCGCCACGCTCGCCCGCGCCCTGCACACCGCAGCGGAACGACGCTGGGGTAAGCGCATCTCGAAGGCCATCGCCTCGGCCCTCGCGGCATGCGCCGACCCGGACACTGCCAGCGCCAAGGACATCCTCGACGCCGTTACCGCACTGACGGCCGACGGGCAGGAGCCCCTGCTCCTCATCATCGATGAGTTCGGTAAGACGCTGGAACACCTTGCTGGCCACAACGAGTTCGCTGACGCCCAACACGACCTGTTCCTCCTGCAGGAACTCGCCGAGAAGTCGGCCGGCCCCAATGGGCTGCCCGTCTACCTAATGACCCTGCAGCACCTGTCGTTCATGGACTACGCCTCACGGTCCAGCGAACTCAAAACCCGCGAATGGGCCAAGATCCAAGGGCGCTTCGAGGACATCACCTTCATCCCTCACTACGGCGACTCCCTGCACCTGCTCCGCCGCTACCTCGACCACTCGGCGGTCAGCCCCGCAGGACAGGTACTAATTACCGCATCGGCCCAGGCGTCCGCGGAGATTTGGACGGACCATGGTCTCGGGGTCCTGGCTGAACTCGGACCCGAACACTTCGCGGACCTCTATCCGTTGCACCCGATCACCGCCCTTGCCGCACCGATCCTCGCTGCCCAAATCGGCCAGCACGACCGCAGCGTCTCGGGCTTCCTCAACAGCGGGGAACCCAATACCGTCCGCCACTCACTGGCCCGGCACAGCCGCGAGAAGGCCGACCGCGTCAGTACGGTGCGACTGCCGCAGCTCTACGACTACTTCCTCAACTCTGGGCGCACCACCCTGCTTGCTTCCGCCAACGCGAGCCGGTGGATCGAGATCGATGCGCGCATTCGGGACGCCAACGGCCTCCCGGACGCCGATCAGGATGTTCTAAAGACCATCGGTGTCCTCAACCTGATCGACTCCGATGGCGTCCTCAGCGCGACCGCACCGATGATCCACTTCGCTCTCCACGACCCCATTGAGGTCGCCGACCCCAACGCCTTCACGGCGCTCGAAGAGCGACTCGCCGACCTCGTCCGCCGGGGTTTCGTGGTCCACCGTGAGTTCAGTGGCGAGTATCGCGTCTGGCAGGGCACGGACGTCGACATCGACGGCCGACTCAAGGAAATTATTAGCCGCTTCGATGACGCCTCGGTCATCGACCGACTCGGCAGTCTCGTCCCGCAGGCATTCGTGGCTGGTCGCCATAGCCAGGTCACCGGCATGATGCGCGTGTTCTACACCGCGGTCAGCGGTCCGGAGACCAAGACAGTTGCGGCCCCGGACAAGTTGAAGGAGCCTGCCGACGGTCTTGTCGTCTTCCATCTCGGCACCGACGCCGATCGGCCGAACGTCGACTCGCCCCTACCAGTGCTCGTTGGCACCACGCCACACCCCGACGTGGTGCTCACGACGGCAACGTACCTGGTAGCACTGAAGGAACTCTGCAATGACCAGGACCTCGACCACGTCGCCCGGCGGGAAGCCACCGAGCGGATTGTGCAGGCCGAAGCGGAACTGCGGGAGCTGATGCAGAACGCCTTCTACCCGCCGTCCTCCGAGGCGTCGTGGAGCCTGTGGCATAGCGGCATTGCCTACGGCGAAGAACCAGCCACCTCCAACCTGACGGCCCGGAGCCTCAGCGGACTTGTCTCCCTGGCCTGTGAGTCGGTGTACCCGCACACACCCCATATCCGCAACGAGATGCTCGGCCGCCACGTCTTGACCAGCCAGGCCGCCCAGGCCCGCGGCATACTGCTGACAGCCATGTTCTCCGCCTCAGGGCAGAAGAACCTCGGCTTCACGGACGGCCACTACAGGCCCGAGCGCGCCCTGTACAGCGGCGTGCTGGCCTACCTCGGCCTGCACCGCGAGAACGGCGTGGCCCAAGCCGAGAGCCAGCAGGAAAGCCTGCTCCCGTACGGCTTCTCCCCGCCTGGCGAAGGCCACGAGCACGCCCAGCCCGCCTGGAACGCGTTGAACAAGGTGTTCACCGGTGCCACCGAGCGCCTGAGCATCGAGGAGGTCATCCGGACCCTGATGAGCCCGCCCTTTGGGCTCAAGGCCGGAGTCATCCCGGTGTTCCTCGTGCCAGCCCTCGTCATCCGCCGGCACGACGTCGCCCTGTTCGAGGAAGGCACTTACCTGCCTCGGCTGACCATCGACGTAGTCGAACGCCTCGTCAAGGGCCCGGGACGCTTCTCGGTGAAGTACACGCCGGCGGGAGACGGCCAGCGCGGAAGCGTCATTAAGAAGCTGACGGTCTCCCTCGGCGTGGAAGCACCACGCTCCAAGGCTCTGCGCAACCCCGACCTGCTCGCGGTCGCCAGTGCCCTGATCATGCGGGTGGCCGACCTCAACAAGTACGCCGGCACTACCAAGAACATCTCCGCCGATGCTCGCGCCGTGCGCGCGACCATCGCGAAGGCGGTGGATCCCGACGAGCTGGTCTTCCACGCACTGCCGAAGGCTCTCGGTCTCCCCGAGATCCCGGCACACACGCGCGCCGACACGGAGGCGGCGAACACTTACGTCGAACGCCTCACCACGGCTGCGGACGAACTCGTCGCGATCGACAATCGGCTGCGCGTGGAGGTCGTCCGAGTACTGGCCAAGGAGTTCCGCCTTCCAGCCGAGCTGTCCCAGCTACGTACCCAGCTCGCGGCTCGTCTGCGAGGCTTCGCAGACGCCGTGCTGACACCGGAGCTGCGGGGCTTCGTTGACTTCGTCCTCAGTGACAGCCTCGAAGACGACGACTGGCTTGAGCCCATCGTCGTACGCCTGACCAACTCCGCCCTCGGGGACTGGGATGACCACGAAGCCAAGGTCTTCCCCCAGAAGGCCCGGGCGATGGCTGCAGCCCTCGATCGCGTCGGGCACCTGCACCATGCTGGACGCGAGATCCATGGGCGGGAAGAGAAACTCGATGCGCAGCTGTTGACCTTGACCGATAGCACCGGCGTAGAGCAACGCACCCTGATCTACGTACCCGAGCAGGCCCGTGGCGAGGCCGACGTCCTCGCCGTTGACGTTCTGAAGCAGGCCGAGAAGGTGCTCGGCCCGGATGGAGCACGCATTCTGCTCGCTGCCCTCGCCCAGCGCGTGACCGATGCCGCCACAGCGGCCAGTGAAAGGAAGGCAGAGGGATGACCGAAGGAGTCGACACCACCAAAAAGGTCCGGCATGTACTCGGTATCTCCGGCGGCAAGGACTCCTCCGCGCTCGCTGTCTATATGCGCGACCGAGTCCCGGAGATGGAGTACTTCTTCTGCGACACCGGCGCCGAGCTGCCTGAGACCTACGAGTACCTCAATCGGCTCGAGGCCGCCTTGGGCAAGTCGATCGTGAGGCTGAACGCCGACCGCGACTTCGACCACTGGATGGAGGTCTACCAGGGGACTCTGCCCAGCCCTCAGATGCGCTGGTGCACCAAGAATCTAAAGATCAAGCCTCTGGAAGACTGGGTCGGTGACGACAAGGTCATCTCCTACGTCGCCATTCGCGCCGATGAGAACCGACTCGGCTACGTCAGCACCAAACCGAACATCGAGGCTGTCTTTCCCTTTCGCGAGGACGGCATCGACAAGGACGGAGTGATGCGTATCCTCGACGCGGCTGGCATCGGTCTTCCCGACTACTACGAGTGGCGCACTCGCTCAGGCTGCTACTTCTGCTTCTTCCAACGCAAGCACGAGTGGGTTGGCCTCAAGGAGCGTCATCCCGACCTGTTCGAACGGGCCGTCGAGTACGAGGAGAAGGTCCGATACCGCCACACCGCCATGAAAGGCCGCAACTACACCTGGTCGCAGGGTGAGTCTCTTCCGGAGCTGATCACGCGTAAGGACGAGATCGAGGCCAAGCACCAGGCGGCTTTGGAGCGCGCCGCCAAGCGCATCAAGCCCAACCGGCCCCTCTTGGAAGTCCTCAGTGACGCCCTGGACTCCGATGATGACGAGGCTGGCTGCTCCGTCTGCCATCTTTGAAGGGGCTGGCGCCCGTGTCCAACTGCTCCGGACCGCGTAAAGGATGCTATGCGTGAGGCAGCCGTTGCCGTCAGTCGTTCGTGGACACCAGACATCGAACGACTGACGGCTCTTGGGTGCTGGCGTCCGACAATGGCAGATCCATTACTCGCATCGCAGGCTCGATGAGGTGTGATCGGCTCACGCGGTCATCGATCTCGGATCCCTGTCGCTATCCAAGATGTAGCAATCGATGACCACGTAGTTCCCGACCGCATCGATTCAGTGCCTCCTGCCAACCGTCTTCGGTGCCGATCAAGTGTGGTTGCTCGTAGAGACCTGCTTTGACCTCGGCGTCAGTTAGCCGCCTGTACTTAGGCGCGTCGGGGTCGTCAGCTGCGAGGAACTCGTGCTTGCGATGAAGCAGCGGCCAATTGGACGAGTTGGCGTACGACAGAAATGAAGACTTCAACGTTCTCAGGTCAACGGTGTAGGACGACAGCAAACGAGGATGTGGATCGGTGTCGAAGTCGGGATAGTCCAGCCAACTGACTCCCCGGCCTTGATGCCGGAGCTTGGCGATGGTCCAGTCAGCGGGACGGCCAGCCGCGATGCTGGCGCAGTGCTCGTATAGGCGGAGGATGACAGGCATGCGGTGGATCGCGCGTCGATGGACGTACAAGGCAGTCGGGGTGAATTTTCCGGCCACCGAGCCGGTCATGGCCCGCCGTACGTATCCGTCGTCACGAAGCTTGAGCAACAGTCGGTCGGCGCGCTGACAGGCTTCGGCGTAGGACGAGAAGAAAGCGCGTACATCGAGTTGGACTGTCAAGGGCAGGCTGCTAGAGGGGCCCCGACCATGAAACAGTTCGACGGCGAGGAAAGCAACGTATCCAGTGTGGCCCGCTTGGCTCCGGCCTCGACCTTTATCGGATCTGCCGATTGATGAACAAGGCGGTGCAGTTCACTTGGACGCAGGCTGCCGAGAAGCCCTGCCATCGCAAGGGGCATCTCTTCCAGGCGGGGAATACGCCCACGCCGCTCCAGATAGTCAACAACGGCGACGATGGCTGAGGCCGCATCCTCAGAGGAAAGCCACTCCGAGCTGGGCGCCACCCGTCGGGCCATGTAGCGCAGGCGAGCATCGTCGCTTTTGAATGCGTATACGATGCCCGGTGCGGCCGACAGGCAGCGTACGTTCGTCGTTTCCTGAACGTAGTCGCGGAGCTCGCCCGCCGCGAACAAATACTGGAAGGTGTTGCGGCTGGTGAGGATCCCGTCACCGTGCTCCTCACCCTTGATCTGGTTGCGCTCCCAACGAAGGCGCGCAGATACCACTAGTGCTGTCTTAGCCAGCTCCCACGCGCGCTTCAGGGTGAGTTGTCGCTCGGCGCGATCCTCGATCACGTTCAGGACGTAGGTGAGCAGGACGATGTCGGCCGGCTCCAAGCGCCCGTCAGGGAAGTAGACCGGGTCCCAACCGGAGACACTGAGATCTAGACCTTGCAAAGCACGTATGTCTCCACCTCGGCCACAGCCGTAGTCGAGAACTGACGTCCCTGAGACCATCTGCAAATCGATCACGGCTTGTCGGGCCGGCGCGGACATGCCGGTGCGGCCGATCGCCGTCAACTGCCTATTGCTGCGCCACCCTTGTTGTGTCATCGATGCCTCTCTTCCGCACGAGCACCGATGGGACGTACTCCAGTTCGGCCCACTCCTACGTCTGGCAGGAAGCGAGGAAACTCGCTCTCACCCCGGCGCAGGTAGCTTCTTCGTTGGCCGCTCGGCCGTACGACCTTCGGCATGCGGCGGTCTCGCTGTGGCTGAACGCGGGCGTCCCGGCTCCCGAGGTCGCCAAGCGCGCCGGCCACAGCGTTGACGTTCTGCTTCGGGTCTACGCCAAATGCATGGACGGCCAGCAAGAGCAGATAAACGGCAAGATCAACGAGGCTCTAGACACGTAGGCTTCATAGCCCGTTGGTCGCGCCTCCGGAAGATTCGGCACGAACTCGCGGCTGGGGCACGACCGACATCCTCACCTGCCAGCAGAGGCGCTCTCCCGACAGGAGGGCGCCTTCCGCATGTACGCGTCAAGAGCGGACGTTCAGTCGTCCTTGCATGGATCTCAAGCTCTCACGGGCCTGGCGAATCAAGTCGATGGCGGTTCCTTGCCGATTGTCGATCCCTATATGCGCTGTCGCTGGGCCGTTGTCCGAGTCCAAGCCGCGGGCATACGTGTCCCAGTTGGCCAGTTTCCAGGCGTCACGGGCGGCTCCGCGACGCTCGATGTGGGCCCGCATGGACTCGTTGTCGCAGCGCACCCAGAGCACCGCCACATCTATGCCTATGGCGGCGCATCGCTTGTTCAGGCCACTTGTCCACTCTGGATCGGCCAACTCGGCAACGAACGGCGCAGTCAGGATGACGGAGGTGCCGGCGCGCAGATTGTCGAACGCGGATTCCAGCAGGCACTGATACTCCAGCGGTCGCACCTCTCGCAAGTAGAGGTCGGTGTGCCGGTCGTGGGGATCCCCACCAAGTGAGGTGAGCAAGCGTTCCGCCAGGGCGCAGGTCAAGGAGTCCTTGTCGAGCAAGGCCCAGCCGGTGACGGAGGACAAGAACCGGGAGAACTCGCTCTTGCCGGATCCTGCGTAGCCAGCGACGAGGCTGAGCATCGGCTTGGAACCCCTACTGCCTTCGCCGCTACACCAGTCGCCTGCTACGTGGCTGAGCAGCAAGTCTTTGTTCGGCCTGCGAAGATCCGGCGAATACGTTGATGAGAGTTCGTTCTATGACGTCGAAGACGCTTCGCGTGGATGCATCAGCGACCAACGGCCCCAAGTTGGAATGCAGCACGTGAGAAATGTAGCCCTCCAGCGCGGCGGCAAACGAGTACATGCATGTCAGGAAGGGCGCCCCTGTTTTGCCCGAAACGCATTGTTCGCCGGCGGACGGTAGATGGGAAGAGACCCATTCTTCAGATTTGTGCGAAGTGAGCGGGTGGTGACCGCGCTGGCCTGGTGTGATCCACTCGTCCTCCACCTCGATGCTGAGCAGGGCATCGATGACTTCAAGTCCTGCATCAGCAGCTCGCCCGCATGCAGAAGAGGCGAGCGACCGCGGTCTGTGGCCCTAGATCGGGGGCAGAGGCATCTGCCCAGTCAACCCGGCTTGACGGACAAGTCGGGACGCTGAGGCATGTTCCGTCACACCTAGACTTATTACGGCCAATCGTACAACGATGGTTCAGTTCGCTAATAGGAATGTATGACGCGTTTACCCGAGACGTCCCTTGTGCTTGACTCCCGTCTTGTAGCCACACCCTCGGGGAGGGTCCATGGGGGAGTTCGTAGGGATCGATCCCCTCGGCGCAGAGAAGCTGATTCGACAGATGGAGACGGGGAAGGACGTCCTGGGCAGGGCGCGTCCAGGACTCGAATCAGCGATTGCCGAGGCCGGTCAGGACTGGGCCGGCCGCGAGGGTGTTACTGCGATGCACCGCACTTGGGCGTTCTTCCACGAGTCGCAGCAAGACCTCAAATGGCGTGTCGATACGCTCAAGCGGATGGTGCCGACGCGGCAGAAGGGGATGCTGAACGGCACCCTTATCTTCGGCTGCGAGACAGAGGCAGTACAGGCCGCCAGGAAGGACGCGGCTGCCATCAATGAGGCGCTCAAGCTTCACGACCAGAACCTGTCCGGGCAGAGCTAGAGAAGGCTCTAACGGCGCTCAAAGGCAGAGTCGACGACCCCGCATACGCAGCGGCGCTGCTGACCGCATTGGGCACCAAGACCTTCCAGAAACTGTTCCGCGACTGGATGAACAACCACGCCAAGGGCGACCGCCGAGGCATGACCCCTGACGCGCTCAAGCGAGCGGGCAACTCCTCCCCAGGTCTGCTCGCCAAGGCCTTCGCCAGCGCGGAGAGCTCCGGCAGACTCGGGAACGAGTGGCAGAAGATGGTGGAGACCGCGCCATCGGACATCTTGACGGCGCTGGTCGCGCTGGCCCCACAGTCGAATACGTTCCTCAACCGCGTGGCGACCAATCTGCTGAACAGGCCCCCGAACTCCGACGCCTTTCCCACGGACCCCAACTGGAACCTGTACGACCTAGCCAAGGCGTTCAAGGCGAATCCAGACGCGTTCCGGCGATTCCTGGCCGAGCACAAGAAAGAGGCCGGGATCCTCCTCGTCGCCTACACCATCAGATCAAGCGGCGTCCCTGCGTATGAGGAGGCGTTGGCTCAAGCGCTCGACGGCGCGTTGAAACCCGGAGCAGGGGCCGACGACGTGCAGGAGCGGGCCTGGCTCACTGTCATCAACAGCATCGGCTCCGAAAACTCCCTTTGGGTAGGCGGCACCATCGGAACCTTCCCCAACTCGCCCATCAGCCGAGTGTTGGCCAAGAATGTAGGACCCATCCTCGACAAGCTCGCGCGAGGCCAGGCGTACAAG
This sequence comes from Nonomuraea sp. NPDC050310, assembly GCF_040655795.1. NCBI lineage: Bacteria > Bacillati > Actinomycetota > Actinomycetes > Streptosporangiales > Streptosporangiaceae > Nonomuraea > Nonomuraea sp. NPDC050310. Next base: position 201,044 of record NZ_JBFAKP010000004.1, read on the forward strand.
AACGCTCGTGAGCAGTTCGAGCGCCAGAAACGCGAGGGTGTAGAGAACCCGATGATGCTGCCAAACTTGGAGCCGCGTGCTCCATGGGACAAGCTTGATCCTGCGGTGAGTGGCCGCTTCTTTGGCGCACTGATGCAAGACTCGGTTGCGGCCGACACCCTGATGAAGGAGGGGGCGGACTACATCAACAAACTGGATATGGGCCGCTTCAATCCCTTCGATAAGAACGACTAAAGGCAGTCAGCACACATAGACCTCGCTGAGCGGGCGGGGGCGCTGGCAAGTCTGCTGCTGTCTGGCTCGACATACGCTGAGTGGAGCGACGGCGAGTACGCCGAACGGATAGCCGGATTCGTCCTCATGCCTATCGACTACTTCGATGAGTACTTCCCGGTCGCTAGCAAGATCGCCAGTACCGCCAAGGCTCAAGGGCTGGACAGTTTGAAAGACCAGATGAAGGACATCATCACTGATTACTTGGATAAGAAGACTCCGGATACCGCGGAGGAGACGGCTGGGAGGCTTGTGAATCTCCAGGCTGAAGCGCTGATCCGCTCGCTCAGGGCGAACGGGCAAGGCCTGCTGACATCAAGCGAGGATTCTCTGCTGAGAGCAGCTATGGCGGGCCGGATGACGCCCGCGTTGATCGGCGCCTTGAAGATAGGGGGCGGTTGACCATGCCCACCCGGGAGCAACTGATCCGCGAAGCGGTCGAGAAGGAGATGCTCACTGCAACGTTCACTCGGTATGGCAGAGACTTGGCTGCGACGTTCGACGGCATACCGTCACGACCAGGCGACAGCGAGACTTTCTGGAAGGGGCCGGCTGCGGAGCGGTACGTCGCCGATGCCGTCCGCCTCAGACGCGAGATGAACGAGCTTGAAACTCATGCCTGACGACCGCCGAGAGCCTGCGTCGCCACGCGGATCAACTGCGCAAGGAAGCCGCGCAGGTGCCCAAGTCTGTGTGAGCGTGCTCAGCTTGCGCGAGGATAGCACTCGGTCTTGCCAATGATCATGACGTTGGGCGATGTATCCATGCGGGCGAGGATCACGAAGGTAAGTCTGGCTTCTGGGTTGACCACTACGGCAACGCTCACCTTGTCTTCCCAGAGATCGAGGTTGTCCACGACGTCTGTGGTGTAGCCCTTACTTAGGAGCTCCCCCTTCAGCAGCCCCACCAGTTGATCGCACTCTCCGCGGACGGATTCGCGAAACTTCCTTTAGCGATATAGAAACGTTGCTCCTGGTTGAGGCACGTCGAGTTCCGATCCTTGTCGGCCCGTTCCTTGGTCAGACCTGTTAGGCCTGCCTCAATGCCGGACACCATCGCGTCTCCATCGCTCACGAGCTGCCGTGTCGCCGCGGATAGGGTCGGCCGTTCGGGCTTCCGTGAACAGCCTGCAAGGACCGCGAAACAGACAAGTACCGCGGCAACCGTCCTCGAACACGCACCAAGGCGCACGTCCCGGACCTTATCCGACCATTGCGCGTTCGTACATCCAATTCGTTTCAGCTATAGCGAGTCGCGATAGATGCGATCTTTCGCTGTAGCGCCCACCAGTCGTGAGCCCTAGTAGAGGGACGGAAGCGTATGCGCCACTGCATCATTGAAGCGGTCAAGCAAAGGTTCGAGGCGCCTGCTGTGCTGCTTTGCGTCATCCAGGTTCTTGGCCCAGATCGAGTCTCCTGACACCTTCTCTAGCTCGGTGGCCAGCGAGCGGATGTCTTCGTTGAAGACCCGCGCTCGGGATGACTTCAGTAGCAGCAGGGCAGGGGACCAGCCGACTGCTGTAGGCGTCTCCCATTGCCGAGCCGGCCACTGGCCTGTCTCCTTTGAGGCGGCGATGAGTCGGTCGAGTTCGGCATATGCCGCTGTGATCAGATCGACTACCGCGGTTTGAAGGGCGAGGATGCTGTCTCGCTGGAACGCATCGCGTACTGACCGGCGCTCGCGCTCGTACTGTCGATCACCTTGGGCTGCCTCTCGCTTACCTTTCTGGCGCTCCGCGTAGATCGTCACGATCGCCGTGATGATGGAGCCCACCAGAACCCCCACTAAACCGGCAAGTGCCTCGTTCACATCGGCTCGCTTCTCTCGAATGGATCAGTAGCGGTATCTCCATAGCATGCCGAGCGGCCATCGAGGGGACCACTGTGTCTTCACTGCGGTGCCGGTGCTGGGTCTCGCACAGGTGGCCACTGCTCATCTTGCCGAAGGTGATCATCCTGCCTGGCGGAGTCTTGTGCCAGCCGGGTGTGGGACTCCAGAGGCGTAGTGACCTGGGAAAACACCGTCAAGATCATCCCGGCCATATCCCCGGATCATGGTCCTACGGCTGCATCCGGGTGCCTTCGGCGGCCTATCAAGGGTCCGGAAAACAAAACCTGCGGCTGAGAAACCGCAGGTCAGGAGGCAAAAAGCCTGGTGGAGATGAGTGCCCCCGGCAGGATTCGAACCTGCGGCACCCGCTTTAGGAGAGCGGTGCTCTATCCCCTGAGCTACGGAGGCGGATCTCCCTAAGCCTAGCGAAAGCTGAGGGCTCTCCGCACCAGCCGCGCAGTACGGCGGGCGGGAGGGAGGTCATAGCCTGCCTGAACTGCGGTAAAGCCATGACAAGGCTACTCATAGGCGTTCACCGGAGCTGGCTAACGTCACCACGGTGACCAGAGGACGGGGTAAACGGACGCGCGGGCGGGAGCGGGGGAGGCGGCCAGTCGCGTTGGGGGTGGCCTTGGTGGCGCCGGCGATTCTGGCCGGTGGGCTGATGGTGGGGGAGTTGGGGTATCGGGCCGGGCTGGAGGCCGGGGGCGCTGAGGGGCGGAGTGAGGGTTCCCGGGTGGTGCCGTTGAGGGAGGCTGAGGGGGCTCGGTGGGTGGAGGTCAGGGTGGTGGCGTTCGAGCCGACCTGGGCGCCGGCGCCGCCGCATCCGGATGTGACGTATGAAGGGGCTTTGCCGGAGCCGGTTTCGGCGGCGCCTCGGCCGGTGGTGGCGGCTGAGGTGCCGGAGGTGAGTTCGTCGGTGGTGCCCGGGGAGGTGGAGCCTCGGACGAGGGCGAGGCCGAGTCCGCGGGTTGAGAGGCGGGTGCGGCCGCGGGCGGGGTGTCCGGGGGAGTGGCGGGAGACTTGGTTGTGGGAGCTCTGTCGGGAGCATGAGCGGCAGGCGGTGGAGGAGTTGCCGCGGGCCTGAGAGGCGGACGGCGATGACACGGGTCTTGTTGGCCTGAGCTGGAGGCGGCGGTGCCCGTCTTGCTGGCGTGAGTGATGGGCGGCGATGCGGGGCTTTGCTGGCGGGAGTCGTGGGCGGCGATACGCGGGGTCTTGCTCGCGTGAGCGGAAGGCGATGCGTGGGAGGCCTGCAGGTGTGAGCGGTAGGCGGTGGAAGTGTCGCGCATGGGTGGCGGGTTCGGTGGGAGTTGTCGTGAGTCTTGAGCGGCGGCGCGGGGGAGTCGGCACACAGGGGTGCCGCAAGCGTCTCGAGGAGCTGTAACGAGCGGCGTACAACACTAGGACGCACTGCTGCGGGCTCGCCGTAGAAGGGGTTGCGCGCAGCCTGAGGGATGGGTCACCAGCGTCGTAAGAACAAAGCCTGGCAAATCACCCAAGGTCCGGATGCCTCAAGGGTGTCGAGGTTGTCGCGGATCGACCGCAAAACGGACCGGCAACCCCGGTGAATGGGACATAACGGCTCTCCGGAGTTGGGTCCGGGCACTGAGGAGCCTGTAGTAACGTGCGTGCCTGACCAGGGTAACGAGTGGGCAAACGGAGGAGCCGAGGTGCCATCTCCCCGATCAGCGGGTCTGATCGCGGTCGTCATGGCCACGAGCTTCGTCGTCGGCGCCCCGGCGGCGACCTCGGGCACAGCGGCCGTCACCCAAAAGGGAGTCACCCAAGCGGCCGTCACCCAACAGGGAGTCGCCCAAGCAGGGGTCGCCCACAAGGGAGTCGTCGCAAGGGCAGGCGCCGTTACAGGCGGAGCCGAAAAGGGATTCAAGGACCCCAAGGATCTGACAGAGCTCCGCAAGGAGGCCGAGAAGTCCGCCAAGGAGCTGGAAGCGGCCGACAAGGCCCTGGTGAAGCGCCGGACCGAGATAGCCACGGTGGAGAAGGAGCTCAAGACCCTGCTCACCGCCCTGTCCAAGGCGGAGAAGGAGCTGACCGTCCGCCGCCAGCCGGTGGCACAGATCGCCGAGACGCTGTACCAGCAGCCGATGAGCCAGGGGTTCATGTCGTTCATGTCCGGCGACGCCGGCGTGACCACGCTACGGGCGATGGCCGACGCGGGCGAGATCGTGGCGGCACGGCAGCGCGAGGTGGAGGAGACGGGCCGGCTGCACGCGGAGGCGGCAAGGCTGGCCGGCGAGGCACAGGAGCTACGGGCCACGAACCTGCTGGCCGAGGCGCAGCTCTCCGCCGAGGTGGACCTGATCAGGCAGCGCTCGGACAAGATCGTCAAGTCGCTGACCCAGGCTCTGGTGAAGCTGGGCATCAAGGTCGACAAGGTGGAGCGGGACGCGCTCGGCTGCAACCCGCTTCAGATCAGCCTGGCCGACGACTACCCCAACGGCCTCATCCCCGGCAATCTGCTGTGCCCGCTGCAGCAGCGCGGGCACCAGCTCAGGGCGGACGCGGCGATCGCCTTCGTGAGCCTCAACGAGGCCTACCGGCGGCAGTTCGGCCGGGCCATCTGCGTCACCGACGCCTACCGCAACCTGAGCGAGCAGCAGTCGATCTACTACCGCCGCCCCGGTTTCGCCGCGGTGCCCGGACGGAGCAACCACGGGCTCGGCCTGGCGGTCGACCTGTGCGGAGGGGTTGAGCGCTTCAGGAGCGCGGAGTTCAACTGGCTGGAGAAGAACGGCAAGCGCTACGGCTGGATCCATCCGGACTGGGCGTACTCCAGCCCCTTCGAGCCGTGGCACTGGGAGTACGACCCCAAGTCCGATTCGATCCTCTAGGCGGCGGCCCCGACCTCGGCGCAGCAGTGGGAGCAGCGCCGGGCCTTGATCGGGATCTCCGTCAGGCACTCGGGGCAGTCGCGCGTGGTCTTCTCCTCCAGCGCCGCCCGGCGGTCGCGGAAGATCGTGTACGGCCGGACGATCAGGAAGTAGACCACCGCGGCGACCAGCAGGAACGAGATGACCGCGTTGAGGAACAGGCCGATCTTGAACTCGCCGGCACCGATGTTGAAGGTCAGCGCCGACAGGTCCGGCTGCCCGCCGATCGCCGCGATCAGCGGGTTGAGCAGGTTGGTGACGAAGGCGTTGACCACGGAGGTGAAGGCCGCGCCGATGACCACGGCGACGGCGAGATCGATGACGTTCCCCTGCATGAGGAACTTCTTGAATCCACTCATGCGACGAATCGTAGTGGAGAGATTACCCTGAGTGATGTTTGAGAATGATCGAGAGTCGCCCGCCGGCCTGCGCGGCAGCGAGCTGAGCTGCTTGTTCGGGGGTCGTGCCAAGCACCAGTAAAGCTCCGTGCTCGGAGTTTCCGGAGGGTGTGGACAGCACGGTGACCGCGTCGGCCACCGGCAGCGCGGCGGGTGACTCGTCCCAGGAGGCGAGCACGCCGATGGTGGAGCCGGGGCGCACCAGCCGGGCGGCGTCGGGGTCGGCGATCCGCACCGGGGTGGCGACCTGCCCGGCGGGCAGCCGCGCGAGCAGGGAGTCGCCCAGCAGGCGGACGTCGGTGAAGGGCTCGCCGCGCCGCATGGGGGCCGCGAGCACCTTGCCCACCGGGTCGGCCGCGAGCGCCCCGTCGGGCACCACGGCCCGCGGCAGCCGTACGGCATGCGCGTCTCCGGCCCCGAGCACGCCGGGAGCCAGGTCGCGGGCGGCGACCAGCACCTGGACCGTCGATCCGGCCCCCGGACGGAGGGCGGTCAGCACGCAGAGCAGGGCCACCCCCGTCAGTACGGCCGCGATGAGCCGGCGGCGCCGGCCGAACCGGCGGATCCAGGCGTGCATTAGGGCAGCTCGAAGGGGAGCTTGATGCCGTCGAGGGCCGATCCGCAGGAGCAGGTGCGCTCGCGGGGCAGGGCGGTGACCGCCTCGGAGACCAAAGTGCGCATCCGGGCCACGTTGGCGGCGAAGAAGGCGAGCACCTCCTCGTGCGTCACGCCCTCGCCGGCCTCGACCCCGGCGTCGTGGTCGGTGACCAGGGACAGCGAGGTGTAGCAGAGGGCCAGCTCGCGGGCCAGGACGGCCTCGGGGAAGCCCGTCATGCCGACGATGCTCCACCCGTTGGCGGTGAACCAGCGGGACTCGGCGCGGGTGGAGAAACGCGGCCCCTCGATGACCACGAGGGTGCCGCCGTCGATGGTCTCCCAGTTGGCCGAGCGCGCGGCCGACAACGCCACCGAACGCCCGGTGGGGCAGTAGGGGTCGGCGAGCGAGACGTGCACCGCGCCGTTCAGGTCGTAGAACGTCTGGACGCGCCCGGAGGTGCGGTCCACGAACTGGTCGGGGATGACGAGCGCACCAGGACCGATCTCCGGCCGCAACGAGCCCACGGCGCTGGGCGCGAGCACCTGCGTCACGCCCAGCGCCCGCAAGGCCCACAAGTTGGCCCGATAAGGGATGCGGTGCGGCGGGAAGCGGTGATCGCGCCCGTGGCGCGGGATGAAGGCGACGGAACGGGAACCGATGCGGCCCACCGTGACGACGTCGCTGGGCGGGCCGTAAGGAGTCGAGACCTCGATCTCCTCCGCGTCGTCGAGCAGCGAGTAGAACCCCGAACCGCCGATGACGCCGATCTCAGCGCGAGTGACCATGGCGCTGAGACTAGCGGGCGCCCGTGACCGTCATCCGCTCCAGAATCGCGTTCTGTGGATAACCGGCTAGCTGGCCGCGGCGGCCGGCTTGCTGGCCTCGGAGGAGGTCGACGCGGGGGTCTTCGTCTCCGTGGCGCTCTTGCCGTTCGTGCCCGACGCGGTCGTCGACGCGGTGGAGGTCGAGGAGGACGAGCGGTTGTCGGTGCGGTAGAAGCCCGACCCCTTGAAGACGATGCCGACGGCGGAGAAAACCTTGCGGAGCTCACCCTCGCAGGAGGGGCAGACCGTCAGGGCGTCGTCGGAGAACTTCTGGACGACCTCGAGCGGCTCACCGCAGTCGTTGCAGACGTACTGATAGGTGGGCACGACGCTCCTCCCGTGGAAACTCTGGCACTCTACCAACGCGACTGCTAATCATAAACGACGCAACCGGCTGACTCATTCCATACCGCGCTCGCCGTGCCACCCGGCCAGCTTGCCGCGCCGCGAGACCGCGCGCAACCGGCGTTCGACCTGTTCACGGCAGCTCGCCGCGGTCACCACGAGGACCTGGTCGTCCACGCGCACGCGCGTGGAGTCGGTCGGCACGAACGAGCGGCCCTCCCGGACGATGAGCGTGACCTGCGCATCGGCCGGCAGCCGCAGCTCGAAGATCTCCACACCGTGGAGCTGCGAGCCGGGCGGCACCTTGATCTGGAGCAGGTCGGCGTTGAGCTCCTCCAGCGGCGCCGACTCCACCTCCAGATCCAGCGCCTCGCCGGGCCCGTCCAGGCGCAGCACGCGGGCGAGGAAGGGCAGCGTCGGCCCCTGGACCAGGGTGAACACCACGACGATCACGAAGACCTGGTCGAAGAGGTCCTCCGAACCCGGCACGCCGCTCGCCCACGGGATGGTCGCCAGGACGATCGGTACGGCTCCCCGCAATCCCGCCCAGGACAGGAAGGTCTGCTCGCGCCAGTTGATCCGGTCGAGCCGCCCGATCCTGGCTGCGAAGGCGCTGACGATCACCGACAGCGGCCGGGCGAGCAGGATGAGGACGATTCCGGCGATCAGGCCGGGGACGATCGAGGTGGCCATGTTCTTCGGGCTGGCCAGGAGGCCGAGCATGACGAAGAGCCCGATCTGTGCCAGCCAGGCCGCGCCCTCGGCGAAACCGCGGGTCGCGGCGCGGTGGGGCAGTCGTGCGTTCCCCAGGAGCACACCCGTGACATAGACCGCGAGGAACCCCGAACCGTGCAACAGTACGGCTCCGCCGTACGAGACGAAGGTCAGGGACAGGACGGCGATGGGGTAGAGGCCGGAGGCGGGCAGGGCGACGCGGCGCAGCGCGTAGACGCCCGCGGGGCCGACCACGAACGCCACGACCGCGCCGATCGCGAGCTCCATTGCCGCGTTCCAGACGAACGTCCACAGGCTGGGGACAGGCTGCGAGACGTTGCTCAGCAGCACGACCACGATGACCGTCGGCGCGTCGTTGAAGCCCGACTCCGCCTCCAGGATTCCCGACAATCGGGGCGGAAGCGGCAGGCGGCGCAGCACGGAGAAGACCGCGGCGGCGTCCGTGGAGGCCAGGACCGCGCCCAGGATCAGGGCCAGCCGCAGGTCGGTGCCGAGCAGCAGGTGGACGGCGGTGGCCACGACCAGGATGCTGACGCCCACGCCCAGCGTCGCCAGGATCAGCGCGCTGGGCACCGATGGACGGACATGTCGCCAGTTGGTGGTCAGGCCGCCTTCGGCCAGGATGACGGCGAGGGCGAACAGCCCGATGTGCTGGGCCAGCTCGGGGTCGCTGAACGGGATGCCGATCGCGGAATCGCCGAGCAGCAGGCCGAAGCCCAGGAAGAGCAGAAGGCTGGGCAGGCCGCTTCGATGCGCCACGGCGACCGACGCGATGGCGGCAATGACGACGGCAGAGCCGAGCAGAATCCAGACATCAGGCTTCATCTACGGCATAAGACTAGATCAGCGCAGCACCTTTAGCCCCGCAGGTGTGGCCGCGTAACGCACCGGCCGGTCGTGCGGCTCCGCCGGGACGCCCTCGATCAGCTCGCCGTCGTGGAGCAGGGCGACCGTGGGCACGTTCGGCCCGACCCTCGCCAGCGCGCGGTCGTAGGAGCCGCCGCCGCGGCCGAGCCGTACCCCTGTGGTCGCGTCCACGGCGAGCGCGGGGACGATCACCAGCGCGGCCGTGCGGATCGCCTCGACGCCCCTTCTGGTGTCGATCGGCTCCGGAATTCCGGACCGTCCCGGCTTGAGGGTGTCCGGGCCGTCATAGACCGCCCAGTCCAGATCATCGTCAGGGTTATGCACAGGCAAGATCACTGTCGCGCCGTGTTTCCACAGGGCGAACACCAGCCCGTGTGTCTCGGGCTCGGATCCGATAGATACATAGCAGGCCACCAGCCCGGCCATCTGCACCCACGGCTGATCCAGGAGGGTTTCCCGAATGACGACCGAGTTTGCCCGTCTTTGCTCCGGGGAGAGTGACCGCCGCCTGTCCATCAGCTTGCGACGGAGTCCTATCTTGTCCACGAAGCACCTCCACTAGGGTCTACACCATGTCTGACTTCGACCCTGTGACGAAAGCCGTCGTGCCCGCCGCGGGTCTGGGCACCCGGTTCCTTCCGGCGACCAAGGCAACTCCCAAGGAGATGTTGCCGATCGTCGACAAGCCCGCGATCCAGTATGTCGTCGAAGAGGCGGCCTCCGCCGGGCTCCTCGACGTGCTCATGGTCACCGGCAAGAACAAGCGCTCGATCGAGGACCACTTCGACCGCGCCTTCGAGCTCGAAGAGGTCCTGGAGGCCAAGGGCGACGACGAGCGCCTGTCCCAGGTCCGCGAGCCCGCGGCGCTGGCCACCCTGCACTACGTACGGCAGGGCGAGCCCAAGGGCCTGGGCCACGCCGTGCTCTGCGCCAAGCAGCACGTCGGCGACCACGCCTTCGCCTGCCTGCTCGGCGACGACCTCATCGACCACCGTGACGAGCTGCTCAAGCGCATGATCGAGGTCCGCCACACCTACGGCGGCAGCGTCATCGCCCTGATGGAGGTCCCCAAGGAGCAGGTCTCCCTGTACGGCGTGGCCACCATCTCGGCGACGTCGGAGGACGACGTCGTGCGCGTGACCGACCTGGTGGAGAAGCCCCCGGTGGACGAGGCGCCCTCCAACTGGGCGATCATCGGCCGGTATGTGATCGACCCCGCGGTCTTCGAGGTGCTGGAGAACACCCCGCCCGGCCGCGGCAACGAGATCCAGTTGACCGACGCGCTGCGCACCCTGGCCGGGCGGTCCACCGACGAGGGCGGCCCCGTGCACGGCGTGCTCTTCCGCGGGCGGCGCTACGACACCGGTGACAAGCTCGACTACCTGCGCACGGTGGTGAAGTTCGCGGCCGACCGGCCCGACCTGGCGCCCGAGTTCGTGCCGTGGTTGCGGGAGTTCCTAGATGAAATCGGTTGACGCCCATCTGGCCGAGGTGCTCGCCACGGTGCGCACCCTGGCCCCCCTCGAGGTCGAGCTGGAGCGGGCGCTCGGCACGACGCTGGCTGAGGAGGTCGCCTCGCCGGTGCCGTCGCCGCCCTTCGACAACTCGGCGATGGACGGCTATGCCGTACGCGCCGCCGACCTGGCGCAGGTCCCGGTCACCCTGCCGGTGATCGACGACGTCGCGGCGGGCTCCGGCGAGCTGCGCGCGGTCGGGCCCGGCCACGCGGTCCGGATCATGACCGGCGCTCCGGTGCCGGCCGGAGCCGACGCCGTGGTGCCTGTCGAGTGGACCGACGGCGGCACAGCCACGGTGACGATCGATCGCGCGGCGCCGGTGGGCAACGCGATCCGGCGCGCCGGCGAGGACGTGCAGGCCGGCGAGGTCGTCCTGAAGCCCGGCACGCTGATCGGCCCCGCCCAGCTCGGCATCCTCGCCGGGGTGGGCCGGCGTCGCGTCTGGGTACGGCCGCGCCCGCGCGTCGTGGTCATCTCGACCGGCGCCGAGCTGGTGGAGCCGGGCACGCCGCTGGGTCCAGGGCAGATCTGGGACTCCAACAGCTACACGCTGGCCGCGGCGGTGCGCGAGGCCGGGGGCGAGAGCTTCCGGGTGGGCATCGTGGGCGACGACCCCGCCGACTTCCTCGACCAGCTCGACGCGCAGCTCGTCCGGGCCGACGTCGTGATCACCAGCGGCGGCGTCTCGATGGGGGCCTACGAACCGGTCAAGGAGGCGCTCTCGCCGCTGGGCACCGTGCGGTTCGAGCGGGTCGCCATGCAGCCGGGGATGCCGCAGGGGTTCGGGGTGGTGGGGGAGGACCAGGTCCCGATCTTCGCCTTGCCGGGTAATCCCGTTTCGTCTTATGTGTCGTTCGTGCTCTTCGTGCTTCCGGCGTTGCGGAAGATGAGCGGGCTGCCCGACGGGCCGTCGATGGCGACCACCGCGCAGGTCGTCGCGCCGCTGCGCTCGCCCGCCGGACGGCGCTCGTTCCTGCGCGGAGTGCTGAGCGACGACGGCACGGTCATGCCGGTGCACGGGCAGGGCTCGCACCAGCTCGCCGCGCTGGCCTCGGCCAACGCGCTCATCGTCGTGCCGGAGGAGCTGACCGAGGTGCCGTCGGGCGCGACTGTGCGGGTGATCCGGCTGTGAGCGGCACGCCAGGCTTCACCCATCTCGACGAGACCGGCGCCGCCCGGATGGTCGACGTCTCCGCCAAGGACACCTCTGTCCGTACGGCTACCGCCACCGGCCGGGTGCTGCTGTCGGCCGAGGTCGTGGCGTTGCTCCGCTCCGGCGAGGTCCCCAAGGGGGATGCGCTCGGCGTGGCCCGGATCGCCGGGATCATGGGCGCCAAGCGCACGCCCGACCTGATCCCGCTGTGCCACCCGATCGCCCTGCACGGGGTGAAGGTGTCGCTGGAGGTGGTCGACGCCGGAGTGGAGATCACCTGCGTGGTGAAGACCGCCGACCGCACCGGCGTCGAGATGGAGGCGTTGACCGCGGTCTCGGTGGCCGCCCTGGCGCTCATCGACATGGTGAAGGCGGTCGACCCCGCGGCAGTGATCACCGACGTGCGGGTGGAGGAGAAGACCGGCGGCAAGACCGGCGTCTGGAACCGCCCGTGACGTGGCGGGGTCGCACGCGGGGGAGGACGGCCTGATGCGCGCGTTGGTGATCACGGTGTCCAACCGGGCCTCGGCCGGCGTCTACGCCGACCGGTCCGGCCCGATCCTGGCCGGCGGTCTGGCCGAAGCCGGATGTGAGGTAGACGGGCCGCAGGTGGTTCCCGACGGCGAGCCCGTCGAGGAGGCGTTGCGGCGCGGCGTCGAGGAGGGGTACGACGTCATCGTCACCACCGGCGGCACCGGCCTCACCCCGCAGGACCTCACGCCCGAGATGACCGCCCGCGTCATCAGCCGCGATATTCCGGGGATCGCCGAGGCGATCCGGCAGGCCAACCGCGACAAAGTGCCCACATCGGTGCTCTCCCGAGGGCTCGCCGGACAGGCCGGCGACACGCTGATCGTCAACCTGCCCGGATCGACCGGAGGTGTCCGTGACGGCCTTGCCGTACTGACGCCAATCCTTCGGCACGCGGTGGAACAGATCCGTGGTGGTGACCACCCGCGCTGAGAGATGATGCAGGTGTGGATCGTTTTCGTGGCTGGCCGGCGACGCTGACCGAGGGGCCGGTCGGCCTTCGACCGCTGCGCCTTGCGGACGTCCGGGTGTGGCGCGAGACCCGGCTGCGCAACGCCGACTGGCTGCGTCCCTGGGAGCCGAGCAACCCCGAGACGCCGTTGTTCCGCACCGGGCTCGGCCCGTACATCTCGATGGTCGGCACGCTGCGCCGGGAAGCCCGGCAGGGCATGTCGATGCCGTGGGTCATGACCTACCAGGGCCGCTTCGCCGGGCAGCTCACCGTCGGCGCCATCGTCTGGGGCTCGGCCCGGTCCGCGCAGGTCGGCTACTGGATCGACGGCGCGCTCGCCGGGCACGGCATCACCCCGACCGCGCTGGCCATGGCGGTCGACCACTGCTTCTTCACCGCGGGACTGCACCGCATCGAGGCCAACATCCGGCCGGAGAACGCGGCCAGCCGCCGGGTGGTGGAGAAACTCGGCTTCCGGGAGGAAGGCGTCAGACGGCGACATCTCCACATCGACGGCGCCTGGCGCGACCACATCTGCTACGCCCTGACCGTCGAGGACGCCCCTCGCGGCCTGCTCGTCCAGTGGCGCCGAGCGGGGTCCGCCGTTGAAGAGCTTTGACGATCTCGCGACACACCGCATCGAATGCTCGTCAATCAGTGACACGCGGTCTTACGGTGCGTGACGTGAGCACATCGAAGACGCGAACCGACGCCCTTCGTTTTCGTGCTGCCCGGAGGTGGCCGTGAGTCCGGTCTTCCTCTACCTCGCCATCGTCGTCATGTGGCTCTGCGTCCTGGTCCCGATGTGGTTGCGCCGGGACAAGACGCACCTCCAGGAGCTGGAGGAGGAGTTCTACGACGCCGACGAACTGCTGGACGAGGCCCAGGAAACGTACGATCCGGACACCCTTGAGCGGTCGCTCGCGGACTTCCGGCACATTCGCGCCCGCCACCGGTCGATCATCGTCGCGCGGCGGCGGCGGTTGCTGTTCTTCTCGCTCCTGCTGGTGTTCGCCTCCGTCGTCACGGCCGCGGTGAAGGTCATCCCGTGGTGGGGCGTCGCGCCGTCGGCCGTCGTGCTCTTCGGCTATGCGACCGTGCTCCGGATCGCCGTCCGCGTCGACCGTGAGCGTCGCGCACGTGCCGCCGAGGCCCGGGCGCGCCAGCGCCGCCGCCTCCGTGACCAGCGCCGTGCCGCCGAACTCGCCGCCGCTCAGGCCGAGGCGGAGATCATCGCCTTCACGGCTCGGCAGGGGGATGTGCTCTTCGACCAGTACGCCGAACCGCCCCGCCGGGCGGTTGGGGACTGAGGATGGCGCGAGGACCCTTGGAAGTTTGCTAATCTGGTCGAGTCCTTGGGGATGTAGCGCAGTCCGGTAGCGCACTTCGTTCGCATCGAAGGGGTCAGGGGTTCAAATCCCCTCATCTCCACAAGGAAGTAACAGGTCAAGGCCCTGATCCAGAGATCGGATCAGGGCCTTGATTCTTTGGTGGGAGAAAAATGGGAGAGGCGATCTTGGTTAGGCGCTCCGACTGACGCGTCGAGGAGTCGGCGAAATCAGCTTCACGATCTTGGAAGCGGAGCCCTCGCGCCACGGAGCAAGCGCCTCATTCAAAACCGGCACCGGAGATGACGGCCACCGCGCGAACCGCTCGCGGACCCCGTTCTCCCAGAGCGCTTCCAAGAGGTCGACGAGCTTCGTTCTCATTCCTTCGGTCGGATGGCCGTAGAGGGCTTGCATCGAGGTGTTCTCGTGGCCCATCCGCTCCTCCTTGAGCGCAGGGGCGATCCCGCCGTCGTCCATCCACGTCTGGTGGCCATGGCGGAAGCCGTGCGGAGTCAACCCCGGCCGGATCGGGAGCCAACTCACTAGATGCGGCTGCTGGGTTTCCTCCCACGCGGACCAGTTCGGCCGCCCGCGCCCGCTCGGTGGCACGAACTCCTCGCCCTTTTCCGCCTTGGGCCAGGGCCAGTGGACGGGGTAACCCGGCCAGCACCCACCCTCAACCGCCTCTGGGTGTTGCCGCTTGGCCACCGGTCCAGCTAGATACGTCGCGACGTCCGCAAGCACGGGCCGGGCCGGCCGGGATCGTTCTTCCGTGTTCCTGGAGGGATAGAGGCCGTCCGCCGCGGGCCGCATGGCGACTGAGCTGAAGTCCCCACGCTGATAGTGCGCCCGGCCGGGAGTGAGGAAGAGGTAACTGCGCCCGCCCGCCCTGCACCACTCGGTTCGTTCCGATCCTGGCGCCTTGGGCAAGGGGTCGCGCTTGCCCGCACAGACACAGGTCTGTGCTTTCCCTGCCTGTCGCGTCAGGAGCGCCAGCAGGAAAGGAGGTAGGTCGATCTTGCGGAGCGATCCATCCTTCGGGTATCCGGTGTAGAAGCCTTTCCGCGCCTGATACAGCTTGGTGTCCACGTGCCACATGCCGTCCGGCAGGAGCTGGTCGGGACTGAGAGCAAGGACCTCGCTCCAGCGCATGCCTGTCCAGGCCTTGGTGATCAGCATGAGGAAGACGTCGGGATGCTCGGCCAGTAGGGCGGCTCGCTCCGCAATGAGGATGACTTCCTCTGGGGACGGCCAGACCTTCTCCGCCCGCTGATACTTGGCAACGCGCCGCGCACCCTTCCTACCCTTACCTCTCTTGCGCACGGCGGGGTTGCCATCGAGGTAGCGGGGGATGGCCTCGCCGAGGATGTTGATGAGCAGGTTGCGGGCATCGGAGGCGGTCCGGGGCGCATAGCCGAAGCTGATCATCTCCCGTTCCCACGCGTTGACGTCATGAGGTTCGATCTTGCGGAGCCGGACGCCGGCCCAGCGCCTCATGAGGTGGCCCTGTAGAAGGCTCCAGTACGTCTCCAGAGTGCTGTGTTCCAGGTCCAAGCCCGAGTACCAGGTGTGCGCCCACGCCTCGAAAAGCGGGCCGTCCTCTTTGTCCTTGAGAATCCCTAGCCGGATCAAGGTCTCTTGGTCTTCGCCGTACTGGCGGGCCTCGTCTTCGTCCGCGAAGTACTCGCCTGTCTCGAGGTTCCGCGTGGTGCCGCTGGAGTAGGTGCCGTCGGCAAGTCGCCACCGCACTCGCCACCGCCTGCCACGCTTTTCGACGTATGCCATTTCGGGCGCTCCTTCGTTGGGTGAATACGCGCCGGGTTGGGAATCTGACTGGCTGACCAGCATGAAGGCTGACAAGCCCGGTATGAAGCTGTCCAGAACGCAACATCTTTGTGGCTAGATAGAGAACTTGGCTACACGCAAACCGGTCCATATTCAGGCATTTCGGGTGTGCTCTGTCACGCTCCGTAAGATCGTGCAAACGGGCACGATAAGGCGCGCATGGACCGGTCCGTTCACCCCATTCCCATCCACCACCACGTCACCTATGGTGAAGCCTTATCGCGTCTCGCCGTGGGAAGCAGGAAGCGGTCCGACCGAGGAAGTGGGGACCCCCGGTCAGAAGGCAGGCACACCTTGATCCACCCGTTCAGAAACACCCTCACCTGCGCAGTAGCCCTTGCTTGGGGGGTTGTAGCAGTAGACGTCGCCATTGACGTGCTGCACACCAAAGCAAGTCTCGCGCTCACAGCAGCCACGGCCGCCTTCACGGTCTGTGTCGCGCTGATCTGGCATGCCCGTCGATTGGAGGACGCGACGCTCGCACACGCCACTCGCGTGGAAGCTGCCACCAGCGAACACGCGAAGGTCATCTCCGCCCAGGTGTTGACGGCGGAACGCTACTTCAAGCTGGCGATCCGCGCCGACACCATGGCCAAGATCGATGCAGCTCACCTGTCCGGCGGGACGAACGGCCATGACACTGGCCCCTTCCAGGCGGTGGGGCGCGGCCTGGGTTGATGCAGGAGAAGAAGGAAGCCGGGTGCTATGCGCCCGGCTTCCTCTTTCTCCGCTCCTCTTCGAAGCGGCGAGCCCTATTGGCGAGATGGAGTCGAATCAACTCCGCCTTGGTCTCAGGGGAGATGTCGGTGGCGGCTTCGAGCTCAGCGACGATCGGGTCAACGGGCAGGCTCTCGGGAACGGTGAGTTCCTCTGGGCGGGCGAGGCCTGACTCCACCAGCACTTCTCCCAAGGACTGTCCCGATTCCATCGCGCGCTCGCGCAGGGTTGAGACCACGTCATGAGCGGTCGCCACGAAGTCGCCGATCTCATCGAGGGGGGCGTCCGGTATCCGCCCGTCGGGGATGCCGGCGAGTCGGAGGGCCTCTCCTTCGGGGATGCCGAGGGCTTGAGCTACGGCCTTCACCGTCGATGCCTGCGGCGAGCGCGGCTGGTATCGCCACTTGGCGATCGTGCTTCTGGCCACTCCTGAGTGTGCCTTGAACTGCTCCTGGGTCCAGTTGAGCGTGTTCAGCTCCTTGAGCACCCGCTCATACAGCGGGTAGGCGGGACCTCGGCGGTCTCTGTCCTCCACGAGGTCAGTTGTAGCACGTTGTTGAAATTCGGTCATTAACACAGATCTTCGAACCCCCTCTTGCCGCTAGTTGTAGTTAGTTGTAGCGTGTGCTGCATGGAAGCTAGCTACACAACAGGACAGATCATGTCGGGTAGGTGGATTCGGATCAAGGAGGTCACCGCTCGTGCGGGCCTGTCCCGCTGGCTCATCTCCGACCTCATCAAGGATGGTGAGCTGGACGCTTTCAAGGCGGGAGAGGCCAAGAACGCCCCCGTTTTGGTGAGCGAAGAGTCGCTCGAAAGCTACATCTCGCGCCACCTTATCCCTGCGGCGAGGGCCTCATGACTGAGGCGGAAGTGCGGGTCTACACCAACGACGAGGGCGCGGCTCTGGTCGGCGGACACGTCCTGAAGGCATCCACTCTCGCTCGGCTCGCACGACTGCACCTTGTCCCTCACACGCGGAACGGCCGCAAGGTCGGCTGGACACTCAGCCAACTCCATGGCGCGGTCGAATACCTGGCTACGGAAGCTAAGGCCAGGTCAAGGGCCGCCATGAAGGCATCCTCCGGCGCCTCGACCCGGGTCGAACGCGCCACAAAGCCCAAGCCTGAGGCGAGACCACATCTCACGTCGGTCCCGCCGCTGGTCTCCCGGCCCGGCCGGCGCTACACCGCCGCCTCCTAGGCGCAGCGCGGGCCCTCAACCGACCCAACCGGCGAGGACCCGCTGACCCGAATCCCCCAAACGAGAAAGGGACCGAGCTATGAGCAACGGTAGCGAATCCACCATCTTCACGGCACAAGCCGTGCAGGAGGCGCTCACCGGCACCGACGTCGCCCTCCAGACGAAGATGTGGGGCTGCCTCAAGGGATCCGAGGCGTACCAGGACCTGGCCAAGCGCTACGAGACCCGCCGGGCCGGCCGATGAGACCCGCCGACGTCCACGACCGCATCCGCCGCATGCACCTCACCTCCAACGAGGACGCGGCGCTGCTGGACATCCTCATCGCCGGCGACCCCGACACGGTGGCTGCGGCCCTCGACCGGATCGACACCCGCCGCGAGGCCGGAGGTGCCGCGTGAGCTTCGACGACATCCTCCAAGCGCAGGCCATGTGCGCCGCCGCCTGGGACGGCGAGGAGAACGGACGCCTCCTGCACCGAGCGTTGGCCGTCGCCATCCTGGTCGGCCGGCACGACGTGAACGCCTCCCGCGCCGTCACCCTCGTCGAGGACGGCACCCCCGACCCGGCCGAGGACGACCTGCTGATCGCGGCCAAGAAGGAGCGCGACCGCCTCATCCACGAGGCGAAGAAAGCGCTCAAGGCCGGCCGGATCACCCTCAAGCCCGCCCTGGAGAGTGCCGCGTGAGCGTCAAGACCGTCACCCGCGCCCAGACCATCCAGGTCCTCCGCGACGCCGCCCGCGAGGTCGACAACTTGACCTATGCCCGCATCGGCAGAGTCTCCGCCGGCACCATCCTCCGCTCCGTCGCCCCCGACTGGTACGCCGCCGAAGCGGCCCTGGTGGTCCTCATCGACCACTTGGGGGACGACGCCGACTGGCTCTCCACCTGGACCCAGGTGACCTCCACCACCGAGGCCGCCCGCCTGATGCGTGAGGCAGCCGACCAGCTTGAAGCCACCACGCCCTCCTACCGGGGCGGCCCCTGCCTGGGCGCCGACGAGGACACCTACCGCGACGAGCAGGGCGATTACGAGTTGGACGGTGCCGCGTGAGCACGGTGACCGAGCTGAACATCTACCAGGCGCTGGCCCAGGTGATGAAGAAGGTCCGCTCCGTGGCCAAGCGGGACAAGAATGACCACGGCGGCTACGTCTTCCGCGGTGTGGACGCCGTGGTCAACGCGGTCGGCCCGAAGCTCCGGGACGTCGGCGTGATCGTCGTCCCGATCGTCGAGGACTCCTCCTACGGCACCGTCGAAGTCGGCCGCAACCGCACCCAGATGGGCCACGCCCAGGTGACGGTCACCTACCGCTTCTACGGCCCGGACGGCAGCCACCTGGACTGCCGGGTGCCTGGCGAGGCGATGGACTCCGGCGACAAGGCGATGAGCAAGGCCATGTCTGTCGCCTTCCGTACGGCCCTGCTGCAGGCGCTGTGCCTGCCGACCGACGACCCGGACCCGGACGGCATCACCTACGAACGCTCGGCGGCCAAGACCGTCGAGGACTTCCGCCAGGAAGCGCTGAACGGCAACGCGACTAAGGCCGACCTTGAGCGCACCTACCGGGAAGCGAACCGGGCCGGGCTGCTCGCCCAGCTCATCACCGACGCCGCCGGCAGGGAGATGCGCCTGGTCGATCTGCTGATCGAGCGGGGCAAGCAGGTCCCCGACGGGCTGCCTCGCACCAAGTCCGGCAAGGTCGCCCGGTCGAAGCTGACCGATGAGGAGAAGTCCGCGGCCGGGCTCATGACTGGGCCGGAGATCCGGGCCCACGGCAAGCTTGAGCGGCAGACGATCGAGAACCCGAAGAAGGCGGAGCGCCTCGACAGCTCAGAGCTCTTCGACCCCTTCGCGGCTGTCCCGAACGGCGGTGAGCCGTCGTGACCGACATCCTCACCATCGTCAGGCAGCTCGGCACCCTGTCCCGAGACCTGGACCTGGCCGTCGCCAAGCTCGGCGAGCTGGAAGAGATCGCCGTCGATGCCGAGGGCGACTTCAAGGTCGCTTTCGCCGGCGTCTTCCATGAGGCGTCCGGCTCAGTGGAAGACCGCAAGCAGGTCGCCATCACCCAGACCGACCACCTGTGGAGGGTGTGGGCGAAGGCCGCCGCCGCGGTCCGGCTACAGAAGGAGCACATCAAGGCACTCCACGCGCGCATCGACGTGGGCCGGACCATGCAGTCCACCGCCCGCGCCGAGATCGCTCTGGCAGGAGTAGGCACGTGAAGCGCGGCGGGCGGCTCCAGCGCAAGACCGAGCTGAAGAGCAAGACCGGCCTCAAGCCGGGCAAGCCGCTCGCCCGTAAGGCACGGCTCCGGCACCGCTCGAAGAAGCAGGAAGCCATCTACCGCGAGCGGCGCCCTCTGGTGGCGCGTCTGCTCGCGGAGCGGCCCGCCTGCGAGCGCTGCGACCGAGCCCGGTCCGTCGATGTCCACGAGCCCGGGATGCGCTCCCGCGGCGCGGACATCCTCGACCCCGACCAGTGCGTTTGCCTGTGCCGCCCGTGCCACCGCTGGATCCACGATCACCCGGCCCTGGCCACGGCTGAGGGCTGGCTCATCCCTTCCGGAGGTGCGAAGTGCGACCAGTAGAGGAGCTGCGCTTCTGCCCGTGGGAGGGCGAAACCGTCCCCATCGATCACGACTGCGTAGGAGGCACGCAGCCAGCGTGCCCCACCAAGGAGGGCGAGCCCTGCGGCATCTGCGCCTCCTGCCTCTCCGCTCAAGCGGAGGACCTGACGCGCCACGGGTCCCCGTCGAAGGTCTTCGACGCTCCACCGTGAAAGGTCCCGACATGATCCACCCTCGCGCCGGCCATGACTTACCCCCCGACCTGGCCGCCCTCCAGGCCGACTACCCCGATTGGTCCATCTGGGAGGACGACCAAGGCCGCCCCTGGGCCACCCGCCTCACGCCGGTCCTCACGAAAGGCCAGGAGGCCGCCGGGATGGACATGACGATCACCCCGCAGTACGGCTACGCGCCGACCGCCGACAACCTCCGCGACCTGCTCCAGCAGCAGGTCGCCGCCGAGACCCAATACCGATCCCGGAGAATCGCATGAGCACCCGCGTCGCCGCCCCGCCGCCCCCCGCCGTCGAGTACAACTCGCCGCTCGTCCAGAACGCCGTCTGGAACACCCTGTTGTTCCAGCTCAAGGCATCCACCACCGGCTCCCTCCAGCACGACGAGATCGTCCGCCAGCGCCGCGAGGAGATCGCCCGCCGCCAGGCCGAGATCAACCACAACACCGAGACGATCCGCAAGCTGAACGAGCGGATCAACGCGCTGGAGGCGGAGAACAGCCAGGCCCACGTGGAATGCCAGGAAGCCGAGCGCATCTCCAACGAGCAGTTGGAGCTGGCCAAGGGCTACGCCGACTCCCTCGTGGCGCTCGGCGCGCAGATCCCGCCCGACCAGATCGAGGTCCTCCGCAACGGCAACGTGATGCGCCTGGCCCGCCACCACGACGAGCTGAACGCGGAGCTGAAGTCGTGAGCCGCCTCGCCCACCGCGCCTGCCGCCTGCTGGGCCTGGTCCCCGCCAGGCACGGCCGCGCCCGCACCGCCCCTGAGCCGTTCGACTGGGGCGCGCCGCGCATCACGCCGCCGGCCGCCCGCATCTACGACACGATGCCGCTGGAGCGTGTGCCGTGACCGCCTCCAACGCCCCGTTCGTCACCGTCGCCGCGGTCGCCCTCGCAGTGATCGCCGCGACGGGTGGCCTCCTGTGGCGCCGCCTTCGCGAGGCGTCGCTGCCGCCGCACCCTGAGCGGCGGGTCGTGGACGACGAGCACACCGACTTCCTCGCCGAGCTCCACGACGAGCTGTGGCCGAACGAGGAGCACCGGGGCGCCTACCACTGCCCCATCCCCGCCGAGCCCGTCTACGACACCCCTGACGAGGCGTTCAACGCCATCCCCGGCCGCTTGACCACCTTGTGCGTGTGCGGCGGCTACCACCACATCCGACCCACCAGGCGCCGCCGTACCCAGAAGGGCAGCAAACGATGAGCCTCATCATCGGCGACCGCATCCGTTCCCTTCGCGTCTACGACCGCAAGGTCGCAGCCGGCGAGATCAAGGGGTTCGGCCACCTCCAGGGCCATAACGTCGCCTACGTCCAGTGGGACGAGCTCAAGTACGTGCGCGACGGCAACAAGCTGGTGCGCTGGCTGGACACCGTCATCCTCGGGCCGCCGGCCGGTGAGGGGCGTACGTCATGACCGCCTTGTGGCGTGACGACGCAGCCTGCCGGACGGCCGCCGACTTCACCGTGTTCTTCCCCCAAGGCGAGAGGAGCCCCGAAGTGGAGCAGGCCGTCGCCTTCTGCCGGTGGTGCCCCGTCCGCGCCCAGTGCCTCGCCTTCGCCCTGGACAACAACGAGAAGGACGGCATCTGGGGCGGCCTCACCCCGAAGGAACGCCGCCGTGAACGCCGCCGGCAGCAGCGCTACCCGGCCAAGCGTGAGGTGACGGTCGCCAAGAAGAAGTGCCGCCACTGCAAGGACATCCTGCCCGCGGCGGACTACGACCAGCGCAGCAACGCCCCGGACGGCCTGAACCCGGTCTGCCGGTCCTGTATCCGCCTTCGGGAGTCGGCGCTCCAGGAGGCCAGCTAGATGCCACGAAGACAGGCCCTGCCCCCGTAATCCCCATCTGCTCAACAACCCGGAAGGTCCCACGTGCGCATCAGGTCGATCAAGCCTGAGTTCTGGCGGTCGGATGACATCGCCAGGCTTCGACGCGACGTGCGGCTCTTGTTCATCGGCCTGTGGTCCTACGTTGACGACAACGGGGTGGGCATCGACGACTTCCGCCAGATCTCAGCGGACCTCTTCGCCCTCGAAGACGACCCCCAAGGAGCACGGAACTTCGTTCGCGACGGTCTCGCGACACTCTCGGCGGCCTCTCTGATCGTGCGCTACGAGCATCAGGGCAAGCGCTACCTGCACATCCCCACCTGGGATCGGCACCAGCGCGTCGACAAGCCCGGCAAGCAGCGCTACCCCAGACCCGACGACTGTGGCGCGACCATCCAGACCGAGGCATCTGCCGACGTCAACGGCTCGACACGGGACGTAGACGGCGACAAAGACGACGCATTCGCGAACGATTCCGGAGACTCTCGCGAGGGTCTCGCGCCTGGAGAAGGGGAGCAGGGGAGCAGGGGAGCAGTTACAGACTCTTCGAGTCTGTCTGACGCCCCCGGCCCCACCAAGCTCGGGACCCGCCTCCCCGACGACTTCCCGATCACCCCTGAGCTGATCGCCTGGGCGAGAGACAAAGCCCCCTCCTGTGGGCCGGAAGACCACGCAGCCTTCTGCGACTACTGGCGCGGTATCCCCGGCGCCAAAGGCCGAAAGCTCGACTGGCCCGGCGCCTGGCGCAACTGGATGCGCCGCGAACACGAGAAACGCCAACTCAAGGCTGCCGCTAACGGCTCTGGCCGCGGACCACGCGTCACGAGCCCACCCGCCACGACCCCACGCAACCGATGGATGGAACGCGAATGAACGAACGCCTGCAGCCACACGACCTCGACGCAGAGCAGGCACTCCTCGGCGCGATGCTCCTATCCGCTGCCGCCGTCGAGAAGTGCCTGGTCACCGTCAGCGTCGGCGACTTCTACCGCCCCGCCCACCAGCTCGTGTACGAGGCGATCCTCGCCGCAGTCCGAGCCAACAAGCCCGCCGACCCAACCGTGGTCCTCGCCGAACTGAGGGAGCTCGACACCCTCGCGAGGGCCGGCGGCGGCGAGTACCTGCACACCCTCATGGCCGCCTGCCTCACCCCGGCGAACGTCGGCCACTACGCCGCCATCGTCCGCGGGCACGGCGTCCGCCGGCGCCTCATCGCCGCCGGCATCCGGATCGCACAGCGCGCCCAGGACCTCGGCGCCGACGCGCACGGCCTCACCGAGCAGGCCGTGCGCGAGCTGGAAGACGTCCGAGACTTCGAGCTCGGCGACGACGTCGACACCCTCACGGTCGGCCAGTTCCTCGCCGTCGAGGACGAGGAGTACGACTGGATCGTGCCCGGCCTGCTGGAACGCGGCGACCGCATGATCCTTACCGGTACGGAAGGGCTCGGAAAGTCGACGATCTTTCGCCAGCTCGCCGTCACCATCGCCGCCGGCCTGCACCCGTTCCAGCACACGCCGATCCAGCCGCGCCGGGTGCTGGTCCTCGACTGCGAGAACACCGCGACCCAGGTCAGGCGCAAGCTTCGGCCCATGGTCGCCCAGGCCCGCCTGCAGGAACGGCCGATCGAGGAGACGAACCTCTGGCTGGAGATCCGCCCCCAGGGCCTCGACCTGGCGTCCGACCGGGACCTGTCGTGGCTGATGCGCCGCATCGCCGTTATCCAGCCGGACGTGGTGTTCCTCGGCCCGCTCTACCGGCTCGCCCCTCGCGCGCTGAACTCCGACGACGAGGTCGCGCCGATCCTGGCCGCGCTCAACATGATCCGGGCGCGCGGCGCGTGCGTCCTGCTGGAGGCTCACGCCGGCCACGCGCTCGGCGCTGGAGGGCGCAGGGACCTGAGGCCGCGCGGCTCCTCGGCGCTGCTGGGCTGGCCGGAGTTCGGCTACGGCATCCGCCGGGCCGACACCCCGGAGGCGAAGCACAAGCGCATCGTCGACATGGAGTCGTGGCGCGGCGACCGCGACGAACGCTCCTGGCCGGAGCGGCTGGAGGCCGGCGGGGTGTGGCCGTGGACCGAAGTGATGATCGGCTACGGGGAGGCGTGGGCGTCATGACTTACCCACCCGAGACGGTCGCCGGCCTGCTCAAGGTTCGCGAGGACTGGCTGCGCGTCATGGCGATCCCGTCAAAACACGGCGGCATCGACGTGGTCCTCGTCATCGACGGCTCCTACAGCCTGGACCGCTACGACCCGTCCGAGCTGGAACGGGAGTGGGACGCCCGCATCCGCGCGGCCTTCGCCACGGATGGCCTGCCTCTGGGCGTACCGCTGAAGGACTGCCCTGGCCGGGCGACCGTGCTGGGCGGCGAGCCCGACCCGACCGAGCCGGAGCGTCCGCTCACGAGCGTGGCGGACGCGGTGAACGAGCTGCTGGCCGACCTCCGGAACCGGCGCGGAGGCGACCATGGCTGAGTCTCGCTACTGGCATGGGGGAGCGCCCGGCCTCCAGGTCGGCGACCTGATCTTGCCCGGCCGCCCCAACTTCGTTGACGGCTGCGCAGTGTGTGACGCCCATCGCGCCGGCCAGAGCCACGCTTTCGACCCGCTCACTCAGCACACCGACCGGGTCTACATCACGACCGACCGCGAATACGCCCGCTTCTACGCCTCCAAGTACCCGAAGGGTGACCTGTACACGGTCGTCCCTGTCGGTGAACTGACGCTGTCGAGCGAGGACCATTTCCCGTCCTGGCACGTTGCCCAGGCCCGCGTGGTGTCGGTCTACGACCGGTACGTGACGCTCACGGCGAAGCAGCGCCGGACGCTCCTGAACCGGTGGAAGCGGGCCGACGACCAGGTCTGGTTGTCCTCGGTGGCCGGGGGTGCGTCGTGATCCACCTCTGGCACTCCTGGGCGGTGGTCGAACGGATCGGTCGCGTGACCACAGAGCGGTGCGTGGTGTGCCGCAAGACGCGGACGAGGGTCCGCTAACCCCCTACAAGATCCACGAGGAGAAGTGAGATGACCTTCCCGACCTACGAAGAAGCCGAACCCCGAGCTGTCGAGGGTTCGCCGTTCTCCAACTGCGCCGACGGCGAGGCGTGGATGGACAACAACTGCCGCCGCTGCGTCCACGACGCCCCCACTCGCCGCGGCGAGTGGGACAAGGGCTGCCCCCTCGTCCTGATCGCCCTCCTCGGGCAGACGCCGGCGGAGTGGCTCCGCAAGGACGGCTACCGGCTGGGCGACCAGTACACGTGCCTGTACTACCGCAACGAGGACGACGGCCCCGGCCCGCAGGAGCCGGCCCCGATCCCGGACCCGCCCGGCCAGCTCACGCTGTGCCCGCGAGAGCCGTTCGAGCGCCCGGCCCGCATGTTCGCCGACACGCTCCCGCAGGAGGTGGCCGTCCATGCCTGACACCACCGCGCTGACCGTGGCGGACGAGCTCCGCACCGCCGCCGTCCTCCTGCGTGAGACCGCCTCGGCCGCCCCTGCCGGCCCTTGGAGCCTGGACGGCCCCCGCTGGTGGCCGGGAGAGCCGCCCGAGTGCACGTCCGTGATCACCACCCACGCCGACCGGCTCTCGGTGGTCGTCGTGGACAAGCCAGGACCGGTCCGCCACCCGAAGGCGGACAAGGCCGGGGACTGGATCGCTCTTATGGACCCGGACGTGGCGAAGCATCTCGCTGCCGGGTTCGAGCAGGTGGCCGACGAGGCGGAGACGCACGAGGCCGCCGGCTGGGGCAACTCGGCTGACGAGATCGCCGAGGGCTGGCTGCTGGATCTGGCTCGCTCTCTGAACCGGCGCGCACGGTCTGGCCCTGGTGCCTCCTGCGCGGCCCCCAGTTCGCCCGTGGCGAGCTAACCCCGCCTCCCAGCCCCTACGCCCATCCGGATCGCTCCTGAGGGCTCTACGGCCCTCAGGAGCGAACTGGTGAGCGTAATCCCAGCAAGATCTCAAACTCATGATCGATTAGGAGTGACAATGAAAGTCTTCGTCAACGACCCCACCACCGGCCAGCCCGTCGAACGCGAACTCCGCGACGACGAGTTCCCCTGCCAGATCGGCGTGTTCTGCGACGGCTGCGGCACCGCCACCGAGCGGGACTATGTCGTCTCCGAGGCCATGACCAAGCCCGAGCGCTTCGAGGTCGCCCGGATCACGCTCCGCCGCGACGGCTGGCAGTGCGACGCCTCAGGCGACTGGTGCACGGCGTGCAAGGTGGGCCGGGAGCAGGGCGGCGAGGTGTTCGCGCGATGAGCGCGGCATGCAGTGAGGTCCCAAAGCGGCGCGGCCTGCGAGTGTTCAGCTTCGGCGCAGGTCGCCAGTCAGTCGCTGCCCTCGTGCTCCAGGCGCAGGGCAAGTTGCCCGACGGCGGCTTCGACCACTGGCTGTTCTCCAACGTGGGTGACGACTCCGAGCACCCGGACACCATCGCCTACTTCCATGACGTGGCGCTTCCGTTCGCCGAGAAGCACGGCATCGACCTACAGATGCTGCGCAAGGTGGGTCGCGACGGCGAGGTAAAGACTCTCTACGGTGACCTCACCCGGCCGGAGTCCCGCTCAATCGGGATCCCGGTCCGCATGGGTGGCAAGGCGGACGCTGCGCCAGGCAACCGATCCTGTACCGGCACCTTCAAGATCGCGGTCATTGCCAAGTGGCTGAAGCAGCACGGCGCCTCCGCCGACCGCCCGGGCACGATCGGCGTCGGCATCTCGCTCGACGAGATGGAGCGGATGAACAGCCGCAAAGCCGCTCCTTACGAGCGGCTCGTGTACCCGCTCATCGACCTCAGGCTGAGAGTGAGCGACTGCGTCAGCATCATTCGCAAGGCCGGCCTGGCTATCCCGCCGAAGTCCAGCTGCTGGTTCTGCCCTCTGCGGAAGACCGACAGCTGGGCCGACATGCGCCGCACCGACCCTGATCTGTTCGAGAAGGCCGCCGACCTGGAGGACCTTCTCAACGAACGCCGCCACAGGCTCGGCAAGGACAACGTCTATCTGACCCGGTACGGCGCAGCCCACGGCCAGGGCTTACGCCGGGTGGTTCCCGAAGGTCGCGACCCGTTGCCGTTCTTCATGGAGGAGCAGGACGCTCCCTGCGACAACGGCTGGTGCATGACGTGAGCGGGTCCTTCCAGTCGACTCTCTCGGGCGGGGAGGACCCCCGATGAGCGCCTCGTCCCTCGCCCAGCCGTACTACGCCGACGACATGGTGACCGTGCACCTCGGGGACTGCCTCGACGTGCTGCGCGGGATGCCGGACGCGAGCGTCGACGCCGTCGTCACGGACCCGCCGGCGGGCATTTCGTTTATGGGCAAGACGTGGGACGCCGACAAGGGCGGGCGGGCCGTCTGGGTGGCGTGGCTGACCGAGGTCATGACCGAAGTTCGGCGGGTGCTCAAGCCGGGCGGTCACGCCCTGGTGTGGGCACTGCCCCGCACCTCGCACTGGACCGCGACCGCCCTCGAAGATGCCGGACTGGAGATCCGCGACTGCATCGTCCACATCTTCGGCAGCGGATTCCCGAAGAGCCTGGACGTGTCGAAGGCCATACATGCACATCAGACAGTCGGAGGGTCCTCGCGAACGCTGAACCGGCGTGCGGCTTTGGGGGACCAGTATGTCGCCTCGCCCACTTGTGGCACGTCTGGCGTGATGGCGAGCACAACAACAGCTACTACGGCAGGCGGTACGGCTGTCTCAGCAGATGAGCCGACCGACGATGCCGCCCGCTGGGAAGGCTGGGGCACGGCCCTTAAGCCCGGCCAGGAGCATTGGTGGCTAATCCGTAAGCCGCTGGCCGGAACCGTCGCTCAGACTGTCCTGGAGTACGGCACAGGCGCGCTCCACATCGCGGCATGTCGTGTCGAGCCGACCGGCGAATCCCGTCCCCGCATGGCTGAGGCGTCCCAGGACCGCCGCTACACCGAGCGCGGAGGTACGGACTTCGCCCCACTGCCGGGGGTGCGTGGTGGGGCTCCTGAGGGGCGCTGGCCGACAAACCTGGTGTTCTCGCACTCGGCGTCCTGCGTGGAGAACGGGCCATGCGATCAGGAGACGTGCCCGGTCGCCGAACTCGACCGGCAGAGCGGCTGGATGCCAAGCAACAACAGCCGCAACAAGGGGCGCGGCATGGGCTACCACGGCGCCGAGGGCGAGCGCGGAGCTTGGGCCGGTGACGCTGGCGGGGGCGCCTCCCGCTTCTTCCCGGTCTTCCGCTACGAGGCCAAGGCCGGCAGCGCCGAACGTCCCAAGCTGGCCGACGGCACCGCGCACGCCACGGTCAAGCCACTCGCGCTGATGCGCTGGCTGGTCAAGCTGGTCACCCCACCCGGAGGCACCGTCCTCGACCCGTTCGCCGGGAGTGGCACGACGGCCGAGGCGTGTGTGCTGGAGGGCTTCCGCTCGGTGCTGATCGAGCAGGATCCGGCGCACTGCGAGCTGATCAAGACGCGCCTGTCGAAGCCGTTACAGCCGTCCCTGGAGGGGCTGTTCGGTCTGGCGGGGGAGGAGCGATGACCGTCCAGGGCGCGCCCGCGGCGGATGGCTACTCGCCGGCGGGCTTCTTGCGACCTGTCTTCTCGGCCCACTCCAGGACGTCGAGCAGCCACCACCAGTCTCGTCCGGAGATCTTGCCGGCTGGGTCGGGGAACTTCTCGACGCTGACCCACTCCTTGGCGGAGCGCCGGCGCCAGGCGATGACGGTGTTCTCGGAGACGCCGAGTTCGGCGGCGATGCCGTCGACGCCGACGGGGATCCAGGGATGGTCAGGGCGGTCCATGGGGCCAGTGTACGGGCGGGGTGTGCGCATGGCCAAGAGATGCAGCGCACATGTCAGCCATGCGCATGGTGTTGACATGCGCATGGCTTGGACATACGGTTGTGTCATCAGCAAGGGACGAGCCGCCAGGGAGAACGAGATGACCGCCAACGTGATCCACCAGCTCGACCAGGCCATCACCGAAGCCCGCGCCGCCGGCGACCACGCCAAGGCCCGCGAGCTGGAGTACGCCTACGACGCCGAGATGGCCCGCATCGAGGCCCTCCTCAACCGGCTCGCCGCCCTGTGACCCCTGGGCCCCCAGGAGGGGCCCACCCCCCGTTGAGAATCGCCCTCTTGGAGATTCCATGAACCTCAACAGCATCGCCCTCACTGCCGAGGACGTCGCTACTGTCCTGCGCCCCCGATATGAGTTCTTTCAGGGCGACGACGCTGGCCAGCAGCTCGTGCTGAAGATCGGCTTCACCTTCGCCGACCAGCTCGCCGAGCGCCACGGCTGGACGCAGGAGGAGCGCAAGACCTTCCTCCACGAGGTCTTCACGCCCGCGGGAGCCAGCGCTCACCTGCCCGTGCGACGACCTTGAGGAGCCGTGATGCCGGACTCCCGCCTCATCGTCCGATGCGCCTGCTGCGGCGCTCAAGGCCGACACGTAGCCCGGGGGCTCATCAAGGCCTGCTATGCACGGCGGCGGCGTGACGGCACGCTCGCGCAGTTCGCCCGCAACACCCAGCACGCCACTCCATGGACGCCAGACGGTCCACACGGCCGCCGCATGGTCGAGAGGTACCTCGCCCTCGCAGCCATCCGGCCGCGACTCACGCCAGCACGGATTGCGTTTGAGCTGGGGGTGAGTGTGCGGATGGTCGAGCGCTATGCCGCAGCGGTACGTGAAGGGGCGACCGCCCACCTTTGACCCCTGGGCCCCGCCACGCGGGGCCACCCCCAACCCGAACGGACACAGCCATGAGCGAACCCGCCGAGCACGCCGCCACCCCAGCCTGGGATGACCACTTCTCACACTCGATCTTGCGGCGTTGCCGCTGGGCCCTCCGCCACAACCAGGGCCGCCCCAGCCCGGCCTGGTCTACCGGAGAGCAGCTGGCAGTCGCTCTCGTCCTCGACGACAAGGTCACGCTGGATGAACTCGACTACACCGCAGAGCAGGCGGCAGGACGTATCCGCTACGACCTGCCCAACCCCTCCCAGGTGGACATGCAGGCGTGGGTCAGCGACCTGCGCGCCCAGATCGCCGAGACCGGCTGATGCACGCCGCGACACGCACCATCAAGACGCTCATCGCCGAGCTGGGTATCCCTCACCGGGCCATCACCGCCCGCAGCGACCTGGGGCTCACGTCGGCAGCGGTTCACGACCGCGCCCATGTCGCTCTCGTAGCGGCGAACGCCGCCGACCTGGTGCGGTCGTGGCTCGGCGTCGTGCTGTGGAAGCTTCCCTGCGGTTGCCCCACTCGTGTGCTGGTGACCACCGACCCTCGCCACGCGGGGCGTGTAGACGAACTGGCGGTTGACGCGAGAACCGAGCACGTGTGCCCCGACGCCTGACCCCTGCCCGGAGACACGCCCCCAACCCGAACGGAGACCACCGATGAGCGCCACCGCCAAGCAACTCCCCACCTGGGAGCAGATGCCCGACCTCGACAAGGGCGCCGCCCTTCTCCACCTGCACAAGATCGGCTGGGAGGGGCGTTCGTACGCCCGCGAGCACTACCCGGCCCGCTACATCGACCACCCCGCGCTGACCTCGCTCGACCACAAGGCTGCCTGCGACCACGCCGAAGGGCTGTTCAAAGGCGGGGTCGAAGAGGCGGACGAAACGCTCGGCTTGGCCGAGTTCGATCGCCTCTACGACCTGGCCCTGGACCACGAGCGCGCGACGCCCTGACCGCTCCTGCCCGGAGACACGCCACCAACCCCGAACGGAGAACCGCGATGAGCGACACCACCGAGACCGTCGCCGAGTACGTCGGAGAAGACGGCCGCACCTACCAGATCGACCACCTCGGCATCGGCTACCCGAGCCAACGCGGCGAGTACGCCGTCTACTGCGACGGCCAGATGGTCGCGGACTTCCTGGCCTTCGGCACGCTACTGAAGCCGGAGTTCCAGCCGCCGCTGCCCGACACCTCCGAGCTCATCGAGATGGCCAAGCGGGCGCTCGCTGACGCTTTCGCTCCCGAGTAGCCCTCGACCCCCGACACCCCCAAGGAGCCACACCATGCCCACGACCGATCCCGACCTGCAGTCGGTGCAGTTGATCGGCCGCCGCTACCCGATGCCGGTCGAACAGGCAGCCGAGCTGTTCGGATGGCCCGTCGAGGAACTCCGCGCACTGCACGGCGACCACGTGACCGTCGTACAGGACCTGTTCAACGTCAGCATCGTCCCGCCCGCCTCCTCTCCAGAGGAGATCTGACCGATGGCGAAGAGCACCCGCCTGTCAGGACACGCGCTGCGCTCCGAAGGTAAGCCGTTCTCCTGGAGCAGCAACGACCAGCAGTACGTCCGCACGAACGCCCTGTACGGCCACGAGACGGGGGAGGGGTACGCGCTCTGCTCGTGCGGCGAGGCGTCCCCCTGGTGCCGCTCCAACGCTGAGCGGAAGCGCTGGCACGCCATCCATAAGCGGCGGATCCAGGAGCGTGCCGCCTCCCAGGAAGAGGAGAGTTAACCCGATGGCTCCGCGAATCATCTACGGCGACGAAGATCTGAGGACCGCCCTGATCGCCGCAATCATCAAGGGCGGTGGAGAGCTGGACGTCTCCTTTGAGGCGCTCGGCGAAGCTGCCCTCACAGCGAAGATCGGCGAAGTCCGGCCTGCGATGGAGCGGGTCGCGAACGGCGTGCGGTGCACCATCGCGGCGAGCAAGGCGGGCGGCCCCGATGCCCGCTCCTGACCCCTCTGGTGTGGCGGTACCGGCCATCTCCGGTACCGCCACGGCTCCGTCAGAGCCAATCGTGCTCGGGCGCGTTCCACTCGTGATCGCGGGTCATGGTGGCCTCCCTCCGTCATCCGGCAGAAGCCCAGGCTCGCCGAAGCCGCTTTGGGCCCGCTTTGGAACCGCTATCGACAAGGAGGCCCGCAATGCCCAAGCCGTACCGCATCCTCGTCACCGGCAGCCGCACCTGGAGCGACGAGAAGACGATCGACCAGGCGCTCCGTGAAGCCATCCCCGAGCCCACGTCGCCCCTCGCCGAGGTGGTCGTGGTCCACGGCGACTGCCCAACGGGCGCGGACGCTCTCGCCAACGAGTGGTGCGTGGAGAACGCGTGGTGGATGGAGCACGTCGGCATGACGCTGATCGTCGAGTCGCACCCCGCGGAGTGGAACCGGTACGGCAAAGCTGCTGGCTTCCGCCGCAACGCTGAGATGGTCGCCCTCGGAGCCGATATCTGCCTGGCGTTCATCTCGCGCTGCAACGGCCGGTTCTGCCAGCGGACGCCCCACGGCTCCCACGGAGCCACCCATACCGCTGACCTCGCAGAGAAGGCCGGCATCCGCGTCATCCGCTACCCGAGGAGGGGCCATGTCTGAGCCGTTGGGCTGGGTCGTCATCGAGCACGTCGCACGGACTGGGAAGGGCGGTGAGCACCGGCTGGTGAAATCCACGCTCTACACCGACAAGGGCGAGGCGGTCGAGGCGCGGGACGACTTCAACCGTGCCGTGCAGCACTACGGCGGCGGCCCGGTCAGGTACAGCGTGGCCGCACTCCACGGGGAGGTGCCTCGTGGCTGAGATCCCCGCTGACACCTTGCGCGCCATGATCTCCGACCTGGACGGCTACATCGAGCGGAGAGCCGCCGAACTCGCAGCCCCGATCGTCGCTAAGGCGCAGGAGGAGGCCGCCGCTGAGGTTCAGGGCGCGCGAGGACTGCAACAGCGCGCCGAGGACCTGAACGTTGAGCTCCGTCGGATGCTCAAAGTCCGCGACCGCCAGGTGGAGCGGGCCCGCGAGCGAGCCGAGCACGCCGAAGCTGCCGTTGCCCGCTTCCGAGCCTTCCTCAACGACGACTTCCGCCAGTGGTGCTCACCGCACGGCGTCGCTGCAACGTACGCCGAGCGCCTGATCGAGGTCTTGGACCGGGAGGTGAAGGCAGGTGGCGGAGATCCCCGCTGAAGCGGTTGAAGCCCTCGCTGAGGTGTTGAAGGCGAACCTGCCCAACACTCCGCTGCCGTCGTGCCGGCGCATCGCCCGAGCAGGACTGGAGGCTGCTGCCCCCGCCTCGGCCGCCCAGGTACGGCGAGAGACCGCCCAGCAGATCGCGGAAGCCATTCAGGCAAGACACTCCAGCGTCGTCCCGTCCGAGCACTCGTTCCGCTTCTGCCACTCGGATGAGCTGTTCGAGTGCCACCACGTGAGGGCGCAAGAGACCGCGTTTGAGGACGCCGCGATTGCCCGCCAGATAGGAGAAGTCCGATGGCCCCCGCTGAGGTGATCGCCAACGTCCTGCACCACGAAGAGGACACCGGCCTGAACGACGAGGACGCGCTGTCCTTCGCGGGCGACATCCTGCACGCGCTGGACCGGGCAGGCATGGTCGTCGTCTCCGCCGAAGACCTCCGGGACACGCTCCGCGAAGCCGACAAGGCGTACGCCATGACTTTCAAGTCCAACTCCGCGATGAGGCCCGCTTGGACCGTCTTCGTTCCGCCCTCCCAGAACTGGGAGCACCGACCACCGAGCAGAGCGCTCGTGACTGAGTGCACGGTCACCTTCGTCCGCCACGGTCGCCCCGACCAGCTCACGTTCTGCTGCCGCGCTGACGCCGAAAGGTTCGCCTGGTGGCTGGACAACTCCAGCGCCGGCATCGACGCGGAGATCGCCGAGATGCCCGCCCCGTCTCCCGGAAGGAACCCCGCCGATGCCTGAGGCCGTTGACGAGAAGCTCCTGCACGGCATCCTTCGGGAGGGCTACCTCCAGGTGATCAAGGCGTGGAAGGAAGCCACCGTGCGCGCCGAGCAGGCCGAGACGCAGGTCGAGAACCTGCACTGGCTCATCGGCGCCGGCGTCCAGGTCACCATCGGTATGGCCGACCACCAAGGGATGGCCCAGATCGGAGTGTCTCTCGACATCACCGACAAGGTCTCCTGGCACGGGGATCTCGACGGCTGCCTCGCTGAGGCTCGGGCGTACTGCGAGTTCGTGGGGGTCACGCCGTGAGCGACCTCCGCCAGCGGTACGCCGAAGCCCTCGCAGCCACATGCAGGCTCCACCAGACCCTGGGCGAGTGCTCCGCCTGCATGAAGCGCCTGGAAGCGGTCCTGGCCGTACGAGACGAGGAACTGGCCACGGTAAGGAAGGCCTACACCATCGTCCTGGGCCAGCTCAAGGCCACCCGCGCCGAGTACGGCACCCGAACCCGGGAGATGGTGGAGGAGCTGCACCGGGCGGACGCGGCAGAAGCCACACTGGCCCGCGTCCGCGACCTCCACCACGTCCACCGCTGCGCCACAGACGGGCACACGCTGGCCCGCACCCCGGTTCCGTGCGTGAACGACGGCATCTGCCGGTGCGGGGCGGCCGACTGCCCCACCCTTGCCGCTCTCGACTCGGAGGGCCCGTGATCCACCGCAGGAGCTGACATCATGAGAGCACCACGCATACTCCGCCCGCCCCGGTATACGCGATCGTCTGATCGGAGGTGACCCCATGCGTTCCGACGACCTGATGCGTCAAGCAGGTGCGGTGTGGTGTGACCGGCATGAACGCTGGGAGTGCTCCAAGGTCTCCAAGCGGTCGAGCCTCCGCTGCCACGCCTTCGCCGTCCGAGGCACGCCGGTCTGCTACAACCACGCCGGCAAGAAGACCGACACGCTGAAAGCGCAGGGCGCCGCGCTGGAGGAGGCGCTGTCCGCGTGGCAGGCAGAGCCGGGCCGGGTGGTCGTATCCCCGGCGGACGCGGTGATGGCGATGCTGCAGATGGCGTGGGCCCGGCTGCACGTGTACGCCGATCTCCTCCGCCGCCAGGTCGAGTCCGCCGGCGACTCCCCCGCGGGCCTGGTGATGGTGCTGGAGTCGGGGGAGACGGTCCGCGGCCTGGCCCGTCTGGATGCCGAGGAGAGGGACCGGGCGGTCCGGTACGCGAAAGCCGCCCACGACATGGGCATCGCCGACCGCGAGATCCGCCTGGCCGAGCGGCAGGGCGCTCTCCTCGCTGAGGCGATCAACCGGATCCTGGACCAACTGGAGCTGACCTCGGCGCAGCGAGCGTTGGTACCCACGGTGGTGCCCACCGTGCTACGCGGCATAGCGGAGGCGTCGTGACCCCCACCTGCCGCCATTGCGGCAAGACGTTCCCGCCCGACCGGCAGCAGCCGGGGGAGACGTGGACGCAGTACATGCGTCGCCGCCTGCCCGCCAAGGTGATCCGCGCGGCTGAGGAGCGCAGGGCTCGCGAGGTGCTGCTGTGGCGCTGGCCACGCGTAGCCGTCATGAAGACCGAGTACCGCAGGAGGCGCAGATGACCTGGCTCGACTGGATAAAGCTCGCCGCTGTCGGCGTCGCTGCTGTCTTCATCGTGTTGACGATCAAAGAACTTCGAAGGGCAGCCCGCCTGTCGAAACAGGCAGCAGCGAATTGGGCCAGAGCCGAAGCCGACTGGGCCAGGGCGGCAGCGAACTGGGAGCGAGCCGCTGAGGTCACCCAACGGGTGGCGGCCAACCTGCGTCGAGCGGAAGCCGAGTGGGCACAAGTGGCCGAACTCCGGGAGCGCCGCAGAAGGGGCTCGCAGTCGTGAAGAGGGTCCTGGCCCGATCCTGGCGGGTCTTCGCCGCTCCGCCGTCCAGCAGGGGAGCGGAAGACCTTCGCCTCGGGATCCTGTTCACCATGGTCGCCGGCCCGCCCTCAGGCCTGATGTGGGGTCGGCTGTCGGCGTTCCTGGGCTGCGTGCAGGTCGCGGTCGTGTTGTACGCCCTGCTCTGGGTCGTCCGGGAACGGGACACCGCCCGCCAAGAACTACGCGCCTTGCGCGCGAGCACCAAGCACGAAGGGGAGTAGCCATGCCCATCAGCCAGTACGCCTGCCACGGACCCTGCAACCGCGTCGCCCGCCAAGCATGGGACGCCTACGACCAGGCACTCGCCTCGTGGCTCGAAGACCCCGGCCGCACGCAGGAGAACAAGCCCGCCCCGCCGGAGACCCCTGTCGCTGTCGGGGACCCGGTATGGGATGGCCGCTGCGCCCGCATGATCCGGGCCGCGTTCACCGAGCTCGACGACCTCGCCTCCCATCTGGCCGCCGGTATCGACGGCTACCGCCCCCTCGCCCCCCTCGGACCCAACGGGCGTGCCGTCACCACCCCCGAGGGAGCCGTGGAGGCCCTTGATGAGCTGTTCGGCAAGCTCACCGAAGTGGAGGACGACTGGCGAGAAGCCCGCCACCTCCCGCCCCGCCCGCACCGCGCGAGAGGAGGGCACGCCCGCCGCCTGTCGATCGCGTTCCTCCTCGACGAGCTGGACGACATCCTCAAGCACCCCGGCTCGATCCAGTTCGGCCTCGCCACCTTGTCGTGGCAGCGCCGACTCAGGACGATGACCAAGTCGGACCCGACGACGAAGGCCAGCCCGATCCGCTGCCCTCGCTGCTCGGAACGGCAGGTCCGGCAGGAGGACGACGGCTACTTCAAATGCCACTCCTGCCAGCGGTTGATGACTCAGGATGAGCACGAGAGCGTGAAGCAGGAGCAGGCGGACGAACACGTCCGAGCGGAGGCGAACGCGTGAGCAAGGACATCCTCGACGAGATCGATGACGTCATCGAGTGGCATGGCAGCAGCGACGCGATGGTGTGGACGGCGGGACGCCGCCTCGCCCCCGCTCTGCCCACGATCAGCGACGCCGACCGTGAGGCCTTCGCCCGTGGGCTCGCGAGTCTCGGAGAGGCGATACAGGAGATGACGGACGCTTTCAGGAGGGCGACTGCGTCGCTCTCGTCCTTCCCCGTCGTCATCTATGTGGAGGACGAGACCACCGCCCCCGAGGTTGACGCCGCGCTGCGCGCGGTGCTCGCCGAAGCGGGAATGGCCGTCGTGGACGAGGAGGGGCTGTGAGTCGCCCACTCGCGACCTGCCGATGCCACCGCTACGGCACCGGCTGCAAGGCGACTGCCAGCCAGGAAGACCTGCTGTGCGACGTGTGCAGGGAGGGCTGCTCCTTGCTCTCCATAGGCCCGGCGGGTGGCTCGCCCGAGGAGTGCGAACCGTACGGTCACATCGCCCCACCCAGGCTCACCTGGAGCCTTACGTGATAACCCGCACGGTGAAGGCCGACGCCTCCGACCCCAAACAGGGCATGACCCTCGACGAGCTCGCCGCCTTCGTCCAAGAAGCCCACCGCGCTGGCGTGCCTGGTGACGCCCGTATCCAGGTGCGGGTCAACTTCTCGGGCGGCATCAAGAAGCTGGAGACGCGGTAATGCGCCAGCACGCCAAGGTCCGCTTCGGGAAGATCGTGAAGCACCGGCGCGAGGAGCTCGGACTCAGCCAAACCCAGGCCAGCAGGGCGGGCGGCCCGTCCGTGGGCGTCCTCAGCCGGATCGAGAACGGCAAGCTCGACACGGTGACGACCCGCATCGCTGCGGCCCTGGACCGCGCTCTCCAATGGGAGCCGGGCAGCGCACAAGGAGTGCTTGCGGCAGGTTGCCTTCCTAAGGCGCGCTCGACCGCCGACCCGGGCCAGGCGCCCGCGCTGGCTGGGCTGGCCTGCTACCGGTGCCTCGTTGCCGGGAAGTCCGTGAACGCTGCGACGCTGGTCGCGGGCACTGCCGTGTGTGCCCACCACGCACAAGAGGAGTTGGTGAAGCTGTGAGCGGGGACTGGAAGACCGACCTCCGCTTTCGTGTCCAAGTGCTCGGCAAGCCTGTCGCGGTCCACTGCAACTACGACGTGGAAGAGCGCGTCCGTGCCGCCGTTGTCGAGGCCGGCATCTCGGATCTCGTCGATATCATCGCTACGTACCTCGTGCCGCCCAAGCTCGCCTTCGTACCTGACGCCTGCGATCTGGACCAAGGGTTCTACGAAGCGCTCACTCTGGAGCGCTGGGTCTGAGCGCCGCCTCGATGGCGTCCAGCGCACGCCCGCAGCGGATGATCCGGTCTCGCTCCTGCCGATAAACCTCATCGACCTCGCGGACCGCATGCGGAGGCAGTTGAGACTTCAGTTGAACCGCTGAAGTCCGGTAGCCCTGCACCGTGGCCGTGTACGCGTGCCGTAGGTGGAGCCGTGCCATCCACACCAGCGCCAGCGGATGCTCGGACAGCACCGCATGAGCGCGGAAGTCAGGAGGCAGCAGGTCGAACAACCACGCCATGACCGCCTTCTCCCAACCCTCCGTCCCCGGAGCGGCCACACCGTCAGGCCAGCCGGCCGGCACATCCCCCGGAGGAGCCACAACCTGCGGCGCGGACACCGGGACGCGCGGCACCCGCGAGTAGTCCTGGCCTTGCATGGGGGCGATCTGGTCGAGCTGGAGGACTCCTTCGCGGGGCTCCATCCCGCCGTGCCACCCCGCGGTGATCTCGTTCCATGAGACACGCGCCGCGATCGGCTGCCCGTCGTCCCCGACGATCAGCTCATGCAGTTCGCCCACGTGATCAGGCAAAACGCGGACGGCGGGCAGGTCAGGCATGAGCCTCATCGTAGCCGTGGCTCGCACGTG
This sequence comes from Nonomuraea sp. NPDC050310, assembly GCF_040655795.1. Lineage (NCBI taxonomy): Bacteria > Bacillati > Actinomycetota > Actinomycetes > Streptosporangiales > Streptosporangiaceae > Nonomuraea > Nonomuraea sp. NPDC050310. The sequence goes on from NZ_JBFAKP010000004.1 coordinate 239,663, forward strand.
CGTTCGATACGAACCGTATGCCGTGTGACGGTATTTGTCCTGGCAGCCGATTTTGTGTCACACTTCCCGCAGGTAGCACACGAATGCCCTCACGCCCCACGCGGAGGGCATTTCGCATGTCGGGGGGTGCCATGGACCCGGAACCCGTCACCGCAGCTCAAGCCGGCAGCCGCCTCGGCCGCACCCCAGCAACCATCCGAAAGTGGCAGGAGCGCTACGCCGCCCGAACCCTCGGCAAAGCTGAGAGGCGCGTCTACTACGACTACGCCGACCTCGCCACCATCGACGCGTGCATCCACCGCGGCGATCACGTCCCCGAAACGCCTGAACTGCGGGACCGGTTGCGGGACTCCTACAGCCGCGCCGCCTGACGGGGAGGTAGCCCGTGGCGGTCCGCTTCGACGCCAGCGGCGAGTCCTTCACCCGGACCCTGTCCCTCGGCTCCCAGACCGCGTTCACCGTCACAATGTGGGCCCGCCTCGCCCTAGACCGCGGCTCACAGACCGTCTTCTGGCAGATCGACAACTCCGGCGTCGCCCCCTACCTCACCGTCCAGGCACTCACCGGGACCAGCCTGAGCCTGGAGTCCGACACCTGGTCGGCCTTCTCCCTCTCCCACACCATGACGGTCGGGACCTGGGCTTTCATCGGTGTCGCTGCCCACACGGATGGTTTCATCAACACCGTCATCGGCGACCACAACGGCTCCCTGGTCGCCGCCACGTGGGGGGCAGGCGCGGGCACGCTCAACGCCAACCGCCTGGTCCTCGGCACCGGCGGTCTCGCCTCGCAGTACCTGAACGGTTCCATCGCCGCCGTCAAGGTGTGGTCGGGCGCCAGGCTGTCGCAGGAAGAGCTTCTGACAGAGGCTCGCTCGTACCTGCCGCGCCGCACCGCTAACCTCCGCGCTTGGTATCCGTTCCTGCGGACCGAGACGGTCGACTACTCCGGCCTGGCCCAGACCCTCTCAGGTGGGGCCGGCACCACGACCGAGGACGGACCTCCCATCGCATGGGGTCCGGGTCGTCGCCGCGTCGCCCGGTTCAACCCCGTCGTGTCGGGCACCCTCGCCGGAACCCTGTCCGCCCTCACCGCCTCCTCGCAGGCAGCGGTAGAGGCGAGCGGCACGCTGGCCGGGACCCTGCCCGCCCTGACCGGCACCGCCACCGGCTCGACCAAGGTCTCGGCGCAGTTCGGCGCCACGCTCCCGCCGCTCACCGCCAGCCTCGCGGGCGACGTCGAAGGCGACATCCTCGCCGCCGTCCTCCCGGCCCTCACCGCCTCCATGGCCGGCAAGGCGACCGCCACCGGCACCGCTTCCGCGCTCCTGCCCGCCCTCGTCGGCGAGTTCGCCGGCGAGGTGGAGATCCCCACCAACGACATCTCCCCGACCGCCGGGGTGGTCGTGAGGGAGTGGGCCGGCAGCCAGCCCGCACCAGCCTGGACTGCCACGGTCAGCCCTGCCGCCTTCTCCGCTGCCACTCCAGCCCGTTCCTGGGCCGCGGCCGACGCGTCGGCCGAGTGGACGGCAGGCCAGCCCACCACCTGACGGGAGGCACATGCTCAAGATCCCTTCCGTCAGCACGGAGTACGTGAAGGTGCCCGTCACCGGGCCCGGCGACTTCACCGCGCTCGACGTCGACATGGCGATCCTCCCCGACGGCGAGGAGCCCAGCTCAGGTAGTTGGGTGAGCGCCGCCTGGATCGGCACCAGCGCCGCCGTGCTGATCGGACCCTCCACTTCCTTCGCGCTCAGCAACGGCCTGTACGGCATCTGGGTGCGCATCACCAGTACGCCAGAGGAGCCGGTCCTGGGGCCGTTCCCGCTGTTCATCACCTAGGAGACCCCTGTGACTCTTCGCATCTCGAACGCGGTGCGGTCCGCCCTGGCCAACCAGGTCACGACCGCGATCGACGCCGGCGCCGGTGCCGGGAAGCTCCGCATCTACACCACGGCCCAGCCGGCCGGGCCGGACACGGCGGTGGGTGCGCAGACGTTGTTGGCTGAGTTCACACTGGCTGACCCGTCCTTCGGCGCGGCGAGCAACGGCGTGATCACCCTCGCTGGTACCCCCCGATCGACGACCGGCCTGGCTGCGGGCACAGCGGCCTGGTTCCGGGTGCTGGACTCCAACAACGTGGCTGTCGCCGACGGTGCGGTCGGCACGTCCGGCGCGGAACTGAATCTCAACACGCTGACGATCTCTGTCGGCGTGAACGTGGAGATCACGTCCGGCACGATCACGATGCCGGGTTCCTGATGCCTCTCGACGCGACAGGCCGCGCGCGAGTCGCAGCCCAGTGGATGCGTGAAAACAAGATCAACGTGGCGGGGTTCTCCAAGAACGACCTCGCAGACGCGGTGGCAGCCGTAGACGACTGGATCGACGCCAACCAGGCATCCTTCAACCAGTCCCTGCCGACACCGTTCCGGACCGGAGCCACGACCGTGCAGAAGGCCGCCTTGTTCGGCTACGTGCTGTGGCGGCGCATCGGACGCCTCTGGGCTGAGGAGGACGGCTGATGGCGACAGTCCGCCAGTACCTCGCCCCCGAAGAAGCCCAGTACCTGGCCAGCGCGTTCCCGCAGTTCGTGAAGACGAACGGCACCAACTTCCCCGTATCGGGGCTCGCCTACGACGCGACGACCGCCGAGAACGCCTTCTGGAAGTGGGAGCCGACCGCGTACGGCAGCGGCAACATCACCTGCGAAGTCGTCTGGTACGCCGACACCTCCACCACCTCCACGCACGGCGTGACCTGGCAGGCCGCAATTGCCGCCATCACCCCTGGCACGGACACCACCAACGTGGAGACCAAGGCGTTCGTAACCGCGCAGCAGGCGTCCACCGACCTCGGCAGCGCCGACGCGCAGAAGCTGCTGAAGACGACGATCACCATCAGCAACCTCGACAGCATCGCCGCAGGTGATGAGGTGTGGCTGCGCATCACCCGCGTCGTTGCCGACGCCAACGACGACCTGACCGGTGACGCCATCCTCACCAGCGTGAGGCTCTCCTACTCCGACACGTAGGAGGCGCCGTGGCGGTCCGGTTCAACGTCGACGGGGAGGACTACACCCGCGTCACCGGACTCGGTACCGTGTCCGCCGTCACCGTCGCAGGCTGGGTGAAGCTCTCCGCCGACCGAGACTCGTACTCGACCTTCTGGTGCCTGGACGACGGCACCGCCAGCGACGGCCTTCTCGTCCAGACCGGCCCCGACGGCACCAGCATGGAGCTGTACGCCATGGTCGGCGGCGGCACCATCACCGCCGGCCCCAACATGACGGTCGGCACCTGGTACTTCCTGGCCGCCGTCTACCAGGGTGGCGGCACCAGCCGGCTCATCTGGCGGGCGGCAGGGGATAGCACCTTTTCCACCTCGTCGTCCACGTCCGGCCCGGCGAGCCTGTCTGCCGCGAACCTGCGCATTGGCGAGTCGGTCTTCACCGGCGAGTGGCTGAACGGCTGCGTCGCAGCGCTCAAGGTCTGGACCGCCGCTCTCACTCCGGCTGAGGTGGAGCAGGAGTACGCCACCTACCGGCCTAGGCGGACTGCGGACCTCCGCGCGTGGTACCCGCTCCTCGTCCCGGAGACGACAGACTACTCCGGCAACGGGCAGACCCTGTCCGGCGGCGCCGGAACCGGGGTCGAGGACGGGCCGCCGATCGCATGGGGCGGCAGGCGCCACGTCGTACGACTGCCGCCCGCCGCCGCCTCGTCCGTCACCGGCACCCTCGCCGGGTCGCTGCCGGCCCTCACCGCTTCAGCTTCAGGACAGGCCCGCGTCGTCGGCACAGCGGCTGGAGTCCTCCCGCCTCTCACGGCCTCCACCGCAGGCGCGGTGGTCGACCGCGGAACCCTCACGGGTGCGCTCCCCGCCCTCTCAGCGGGGATGACCGGGTCGGCGAAGGCGTCAGGGACCGTCGCCGCCCAGCTTCCGCCACTGACCGCCGCCACAGACGCGGACGCGACCACAGCAGCAACGCTCACAGGTTCGCTGCCGCCGCTCACAGGATCCGCTACAGGGCTCGTAGGCGACCCGGCCACGGGAAGCGTCTCGGCCACACTCCCGAGCCTCTCAGCGGCGCTCACAGGCGCGGCGAAGGTCACGGGAACCGCAGCCGCAGGCCTGCCCGCGCTGACCGCCTCCGCTCAAGGGCAGATCACCGCCGCCGGCGCTCTCGCCTCCACGTTGCCTGCTCTCACCGCCACCGCGGACGGCCTCACCAAGGTCACCGGCACGGCTGCAGCTACGCTGCCCGCGCTGACTGCGGGACTTGCCGGAACCGCAGCGGTCGACGGGGACCTGACCGCCTCCCTCCCCGCGCTCACGGCCAGCCTTTCAGGGACCGCTCTCGTCACCGGAACCGCGGACGGGCTGCTGCCGCCGCTCTCCGCCTCCCTGACCGGTGTGTCGGAAGCTGACGACGGCACGCTGGCCGCGGTGCTTCCAGCCCTGACGGCCTCGGTCACCGCGGACGTGGACGTCGCCGGCGCTCTCACGGCAAGCCTCCCAGCTCTGACCGCTTCCCTCGACGGGCAGGCCGAAGGGCAGATAGGCACACTCGCCGCTACCCTCCCGGCCCTCGCCGGTGAACTGCACGCCACCGTCATAGCCGCCGGAACGCTGGCGGGAGAACTTCCCGCACTCGTCGCTGCAGCCGACGCCACCGCCACCGCAGACGGGCTCCTGGCTGGCCTGCTCCCGCCGCTGACCGCAAGCCTGGGCGGGCAGGTCACCGACTCCACCGGGACTCTTACCGCCACGCTCCCCGCCCTCACGGCATCCCTTATCGGGATCAGCGGGTCCGTGGACGAACCGCTCATGGTCGTCGGCCCGCCGGTCCTCGCGGGAACGGCAGGGCCGCCCACGCTGGACTACGCAGTCGGCCCGCCCATCCTCGGCACCTGGCCCGTCGGGACACCACGAGTGGGAGACGACTGATGGCCTACATGCCCGCCTCCTCCAGAGAAGAGCTGCGCGTCCCGTACGAAGACGCGGGCGCCACAGCATTCTCAGTCGAGATCGCCATCCTCCCTGAGGCCGACGGCGAGCCCACAGACGGCGACTACAAGACTGCCGCCTGGGACGGACAACAGGCGGTCCTCACGATCGGCGAAGGGTCCGACGTCGTGCTGACGCCGGGCGTGTATGTGGTGTGGACCCGCATCACCACCCCAGCTCACCGTCCGGTCCGCAGGTCCGGCCTGCTGACGGTCGGCAAGACGTGACGTCGAAGCTGTGGGCCCGCGCCCAACTCGGGTTCGCGCTCATGTGGGCGGTGCTGATCGTCCCCACGCTGTTGTGGTGGCGCGACAGCGTCCTATGGGTCGCGCTGATGAGTGCGTGGGCGAACATCGCCGCGCATCTCGCTGCCTGGCAGGCGGCTCGCGCCGAGAAGAAGATCGACAACGGCGGGTCGTCATGAGCGTCCTGACGGCGTGGGAAGTGGCAGCCAAGCGCTTCGAGACCAAGCCCCGACCGTGGCCCACGCCTGGGGCGATGGCCGCCGCGCTCGACCCGACGCACCGTCAGACGGCGATGCTGGACCTCATCGACCGCGAGCTGGTGGACCTGTTTGACGGCGGCACCCACGACCGGCTGGCGATCTCCTGCCCTCCCCAGGAGGGGAAGAGTCAGAAGGTCAGCCGCCGCACACCAGCGTGGCTGTTGGCGCATGAACCGACGCTGCGGATCGCCATCGTCTCCTACGCCGCGAACAAGGCTGAGCGATGGGGCAAGCAGATCCTCCGCGACATCCTCGCTCACCCTGAGCTCGACATCACGCTTCGCCCGGACTCTCGTGCCGCCCGCCGGTGGGAGACCGAACAGGGCGGGCAGTTGGTATGTGTCGGCATTGCGGGTGGCATCACCGGCGAGCCGGTCGACGTGCTCATCATCGACGACCCGATCGAGGGCCGCGCTGAAGCCGAGTCGATCACCTATCGGGAAGCCGCCTGGGACTGGTGGGAGTCCAACGGCTCTACCCGTCTGAGCTCACGCGGCAAGGCCCTGCTGATGATGACACGCTGGCACGAAGACGACCTGGCCGCCCGCCTGTTCGCCAACGAGCCGGGTGAGTGGCGCGAGCTGAAGATCCCGGCCATCGCCGAAGAGAACGACCCACTCGGTCGTGCTCCTGGCGACGAACTTGTCAGCGTCCAAAGACGTAAGCCCGGCTACTTTCGCGAGTTGAAGGCCAAGCGGTCCGCGTACGTCTTCAACTCGATCTACCAGCAGACTCCGACCGCTGCCGACGGCAACCTGTTCAAGCGGGTCGACTTCCGCTACTGGCAGCAGTTGCCCGCCGACCCTTCGCGGCACGGCGTCATGTCCGGCCAACGGACGGACCTCGGCGGCAGAGTCGTCTACCTGGATGACTGCTGGCGGTTCATCACGGTCGACCTCGCCGCCTCGAAGCGCACCAGCGCCGACTACACCGTCGCCTCCGCCTGGGCGATCAGCCCAGACGGGGACCTCATCCTGCTGGGCAGGAACCGGGGGCGGCTGCAGGAGGCGGAGCACTGGGAGCATGTCCGGCCGCTTCAGCAGCGCTGGAACGCGGACACGGTGTTCATCGAGCAGTCGTTCATCTCGACGACGCTCGCGGTGGACGCGACAGCGGCGGGGATACCGGTCCAGCCGTTGCACGCCGACACCGACAAGATCACCCGCGCGATCCCGGCCACCAACCGGGTCCGCCAGGGGCGCGTCTGGTTCCCGGCGCACGTCGACTGGCTGGACGAGTGGTGCGACGAACTCGCCTCATTCCCGTCTGCAGCCCACGACGACCAGGTCGACACCCTCGCGTACGCGGCCCGCGTGGTGTCGGCGCACTGGCTGCCCCAGGAGTCCGCCGCGCTGGTAGACGCCCGACGCGCCTCCCGCGATGACGGGGCGATCGGCCACGCCTACGCCGCAGCCACAGGCCACACCGCAGACCTCGACCTGATGAACGTCGCCTACTGAAGGAGGACTCGTGATCGGCAGTCCTCCGACCAACGACATCGGGCACCTCGACACCTTGTACGGGCCATGGGTCAGCGACTGGCAGGAACTCATCCCTGACCTGATCTTCCCGACGAGCGTCCAGACGTACGCGCGGATGCGCCACGACCCGCAACTCACGGCGGTCCTGTCGGCGTACACGCTGCCGATCCGCAGGGCGACGTGGGTTATCGACCCGGCGGGCTGCCGTGACGAGGTCGTCCGTCTCGTCTCCGAGGACCTCGGTCTGCCTGTGCTCGGCGCGACGACCGGGCCGACCCCTGCGCGGCGTTCAGGCGTCCGCTGGGACGACCACCTGCGTCTGGCGCTGCTGTCACTGGTCTACGGGTTCATGCCGTTCGAGCAGCGCTACGAGATCCGCAACGGCCAGGCCCGGCTCGTGGCTCTCGGTGAGCGGATGCCGCACACCATCGGCGACATCAAGCTCAAGCAGGGCGGGGTTGTCGAGTCCATCTCGCAAGACCTGATCGGTACCCGCCCGATCCCGGCCAGCAGGCTCGTCTGGTACGTCCACGACCGCGAGGGCGCCAACTGGGCGGGCAGGTCGATGCTGCGTCCGGCGTTCGGGCCGTGGCTGCTCAAGCACGAGATGTGGCGCGTACACGCCACGTCGATCCGCCGGTTCGGCATGGGCATCCCGTCCGTCGAGGCCCCCGCGGGCGGGACCCCGGCTCAGGTCGCGGAAGCTCAGCGGCTCGCCTCCGCGATGCGCGCCGGCGACACCGCGGGCGTCGGGCTCCCCGCAGGCTTCAAGCTCGCCGTCACCGGCATGACCGGCTCGGTCCCGGACGCGATGGCGTTCATCTCCTATCTCGACCAGCAGATGAGCCGCTCTGCCCTCGCTGGCATCCTTGATCTGGGGGAGACCCGCAACGGCAGTCGCGCGCTGGGTCAGACGATGCTGGAGATGTTCCTGCTCAGTTTGCAGGCCATCGCCGACGAGATCGCCGACACCGCCACCTCTGGCCAGCCCGGCATGCCCGGCATCGTCACCAGCCTTGTGGACTTCAACTGGGGCGAGAACGAGCCCGCGCCACGGATCGTGTGCACGGACGTCGGGGACCGGCATGAGGTCACTGCAGAGGCGCTCGACCAGCTCCTCACCTCCGGCGCCATCTCTCCGGACCCGGAGCTGGAGGCGTACGTCAGGACTGCGTGGGGGCTGCCCGCGCGTGCCGCCCGACCGTCCCCACCGGTCGAGCAGCCGCAGGCGAGACGTGTGCGGCATCTCGCCCGAGCACGCCCCCACGCTGCCGCCTCCGAAGGCCAGAGGCGGCCCCTCACCGCCGCCGAGCAGGCTGCGGGGACCGACTTCACCGCCGTCCAGGAAGCCTGGCAGGCCGCCCTGGACGCGCTCCTGGAGGCGTGGGAACAGATCTCGGCCGAATGGCGCGAAACGCTCGGCGACCAGATCGCCGCCGCGATCGAAGCGGGCGACCTGCAAGCCCTCGCCGCGATGAGCCTCGACAGCCAGGACGCCACCGACGTCCTCACCGTGGGCATGCTCGAACTCGCCGAACAGTCCGCGGCGCAGGTGGCAGACGAGGCCGCCGTGCAGGGCGTCGAGGTCGAGCCGCCGCCCGTGGATGAAGGGCTCCTGGGCGCTGTGGCTGCGACCGTGGCCGCGCTGCTGGCCGTGTGGCTGGCAGGGGCAGCCGCACGAGAGGCGCTCAGGCTCGCCGTACCGGGCTCAACCGGGCGACAGGTGGCCGACGGTGTTACCGCCCACCTGGAGGGGCTGTCGGACGCGTTCCTGCGCGAACAGTTCGGCGCCGTCCTGTCCACCGCCCAGGCCAGCGGCCGGTTCGCCGTCCTCGACGCCGCCCCCAAGGCCGAGTACGCCGCCAGCGAGGTCCTCGACCAGGCCACCTGCAAGGCGTGCAAGGACATCGACGGCACCGTCTTCGACGACCTCGACCACGCCAAAGCCACCTACGCCAACGGCGGATACATCGACTGCGAAGGACGCCTGCGCTGCCGCGGCATCGTGATCGCGCTCTGGAATGGAGAAGCATGAGCAGGCTGAGATCTGCGCGTCCGCAGGCCCGCTCGGGAGTCTCGGACTGGTACCGCATCCGCAACCTGGCCGACGACACCGCCGAGGTCGTCATCTACGACGAGATCTCCTGGTGGGGTGTGTCCGCGCAGCAGTTCCTCAAGGAGCTGCGCGACATCAGCGCCAGCCAGATCACCCTCCGACTGAACTCGCCGGGCGGGGACGTATTCGACGGCATCGCCATCTACAACCTGCTGCGCTCGCACCCGGCGCAGGTCACCACCTACGTGGACTCGCTCGCCGCGTCCATCGCCTCGGTGATCGCTCTTGCGGGCGACAAGGTGGTGATGCAGCCCCACAGCCAGTTCATGATCCATGACGCGTGGGGGATGTGCATCGGCAACGCCGCCGACATGACCGAGATGGCCACCCAGCTCGGACGCCACTCCGACAACATCGCCGCCATCTACGCCGACAAGGCGGGCGGCACCGTCGCCGAGTGGCGCGAGCGCATGACCGCGGAGACGTGGTTCACCGCCGACGAGGCTGTCGCAGCAGGTCTCGCCGATGAAGTACGCGAGCACCAGCGGGCCGCCGACGCCGCCCCCGTGCCGCAAGCCTCGTGGGACCTGACCATGTTCCGCTACGCCGGACGCGAGCACGCCCCGGCACCCGCCGCACGAGCGGCACTCCAGACTCCCCCGGCCGAGCCGGCCGCGGGGCCCACCGATCAGGAGGAGGACATCGTGTCCACTCTCAACGAGGGGCTGCGTGAGCGGCTCGGCATCGCCTCAGACGCCGAGCTCGATGACGACGCCCTGCTCGCCGCCCTCAATGAGGCGCTTGCCGAGCGGGCAGAACCGCCCGCGCCCGAGCCCGTCCCTGCCCCGGTGCAGGAGTCAGTCGCTGCCCGCTTGCCCGAGGGGACGGTCCTCATCGAGCAGGCGGTCCTCGACGACCTGCGCGGCAAGGCCGCTCTGGGCGCGCTCGCTCACGAGCGGCAGGTGAACGAGGACCGGGACCGGGCACTCGACGAGGCCATCAAGGCGGGCAAGTTCCCGCCGGCCCGACGCGAGCACTACGCCCGCATGTGGGATGTCGACCCGGAGGGAGCGCGGCAGGTGCTCGCGTCGCTCGCCGAGGGCACTGTCCCGCTCGCCGATCTGGGCGAGCCCGGCGGCGAGCCGGACCAGTCCGGTGACAACGCCTTCTACGACCGCATCTTCACCACTCCGGGGGCCTGACATGGCTGACTACCTGCCCGTGTTCCCGAACGGCATGGAGCCGTTCACCATGACCGCCTCCGCCGCCGTCACTGGTGGCCAGGTCGTATTCGCCTCCGGCGTCGGCACCGTCGCCCCCACCGCAGGCGCGAACGGAGCCTCCATCGGCGTCGCTGCCGGTGACGCCGGGGTCGGCGCCCGGGTTGCGATCTGGCCGCTGTCCGGTGTCGTCCATGAGACGACCACCCCCGCGGGTGTCACCGCCGGGGCTGCGGTCACCTCGTCCACGGCCGGCGGTGTCGACTCCAGCACCCTGGCCACCGTCGCCGCTGCGGGCACGCACCTCGGGACGGCGCTGACCACGGCCACGGCCACCAACAAGGTCCGCTGGATCGGCCGCTAACTCCCGAAAGGAACGAGCACCATGCCCGTGAACCCCCCGCAGGCTCCCACCCTTTCGGGTGACCTGCTGACCATTCATCGTTTGCTCCAGTCACCGACCCAGATTCAGCGGCGGCTGCAGACGATCCAGGATCTGCGGTTCGTCGCCGACAAGATCCTGACCGCCCGCTACCGGTCGTCTGGCGGCGCCGTTTTGTACGACGTCAGCGAGCCGATCTTCAACACGCGCGAGGTTGAGTCCGTCGCCCCGGGCGCCGAGTACCCAAAGGACGTCACCCCCGAGGGCGCCGCTGCGCTCGCTGCAGTCTCCAAGTGGGGCCAGGCGACTCAGCTCACCGACGAGCGGATCAAGCGCAACGCCCGCCCCGGCGACGAGCTGGACCGGGTGCTCCGCAAGGTCGTGAACACGATCATCCGGAAGGTGGACTCGATCACCATCTCGGCCGTCGCGTCCGCCGTCACTGCCACCAGCCCGGCCGTGGACAACTGGGACGTGTCGACCGCGAACATCCTGCGCGACATCGAGACCGCGGAGGCCGCCATCGAGGACCTCGACATGGGCTACAACCCGGACTCGATCCTCATGTCGTCCACCAAGTACGCGTTCATGGCGTCCGACGACAAGATCGCCACGCTGCGCCGCCGGGAGACGACCGACAACCCCATCTACGGCGGGGACATCGAGATGCTCGGCAACCTCAAGGTCATCGTCGCCCCCGCATCGCGGCTCCCGTCCAACGACGTGTGGGTGTTCGACTCCACCCAGCTCGGTGGCATGGCCGACGAAGCCGAGGTCGACCCCGGCTACACCGTCGGCGAGATGGCCGTTCAGATCCAGTCCGAGCGGATCGCCCGCCGTGACGCCTGGGAGGTGTGGGGCCGCCGGATCACCGTGCCGGTCATCCAGGAGCCCGGCGCCGCTGTCAAGATCACCGGCACAAACCCGTAGGAGGAGACATGGCCACCGAATACGAAGTTGTCGGCGAATACATCGTCCACATCCCCGTCTCCACCTCGAACGGGACCATGCTCGTCGACCTTGCCAAGGGCGCCATTCTGCCCGAAGGCGTCCCCCAGGAGCGGATCCAGCACCTGCTCGACTCCAACCTCATTGCAGAGGTTGGCAAGAGCCAGGACGCCAAGGCCACGGCCAAGCCCGCCCCTCGCAAGAGCGAGCAGTAGCCGCCTCAGGCCGGGCGACTCCCCGCGCCCGGCCTGAGCACAACCACATAGCGAGGAGGGGCCGTGGCTCTGCCGTCCTGGGCGCCAACACTGGAGCACGTCGCCGACCACATCCCCACCCGCACAAGAGACAGGAACGCGCCCGGTTCGGACGTGCTGTTGATGACGTTCACCGCGTCCACCACACCCACCGACGAACAGGCATGGCGCTACATCGCCGGCGCCGTGGCGTGGACGTTGGCGGGGATCGGCGGCGTCCTCTCGGCAACCCCGCTCCACCTGGCCGATCTGGCGACGCGCACCGCTGCACTTCGGGCCGCGGCAGACATCGAGCTCGCCTACCCGGACCGCAACGCCGACGTCAGCGTCTACGAGCAGCTCAACCAGCGGGCCAAGGACGCGCTCAAGGTACTGGTCGACGGCTGCAACGACGCCGGCGGCGGCACCGAGGGCAACCTCGTCCCGATCTACTCCTTCCCGGACCCGGCCCTGTACGGCGACTACCCCCTGTAGGAGGCGGCCATGGTGGGTGCGGGTGGGCGCGGGTTCGACTTCCGCTTCAACGAGCGGGAGCTGCAGGAGCTGCTGCACGGCCAGGACGGGCCCGTCGCCCGACACCTGGCCCGCTGCGGCGAGGTGGTCACCCAGGGCGCGAAGCGGCGTGCGCCGGTCTCGCCCCGCGGGTCAGGCGGACGCGGGTCCGGCTACCTCCGGTCGAAGATCGGCTGGCAGCTCGGCCGGGACGAGATCGGCTTGTACGTCGACATCGCCTCCGCCGCCCGAACGCCGCAAGGCGAGCCGTACGGCCTGTTCGTCGAGGTCGGCACACGACCTCACGTGATCCGCCCCCGGACGCCGGGCGGCTGGCTGAGGTGGGTCGGGAGCGACGGCAAGGTCCACTTCGCCCGCCAGGTCCACCACCCCGGCACCGCGGCCCAGCCGCACCTTCGCCCTGCGCTCGACGACCTGCGGGGGGCGTGACATGCCTCGCGTGGCCGCAGTCACGGCTGTGCGGGAGTGGGTCAACGCCCAGCGCGGCACCCTGACCGGGCCGGGCACGCCGATCCCCCAGGGGGCGTTCAGGCAGCAGGTCCGCTCCACCGCCGACGGCGCGTACGTGGTGCTGTCTCGCGTTGGCGGAACCGGGGACCTGTTCGCCGAGCGCCCCGCAGACCGCGCCCGGATCAGCGCCTCCATCTACGCCGGAACCGACGGCGCCGCCGAGCTCGCCGCGGTGGCTTACGCGAACGCGGTCGAAGCGCTCTCCGGCACACGAACACCGATGGGGGACGCGACGTGCCTGGTCGCGGACAACGTCACCGGCCCGCTGCTGGTGGACAACCACGACACCGACCGCGAGCAGTTCCACTACGTGGTCGACGCCGACTTCTATCTGATCTAGCTGGAGGAACCCATGGCGGCTCTCGCCTTGCAGGTGCTGGTGCCGGGCGGCTCAGCATCGACCCTGACCGCCGCCGCGGGCGGCGGCGACACCGCGCCGTGTGGGGACGGCAACTTCCTGGAGGTGCTGAATGGCGATGCGTCCTCAAAGACGGTCACGCTCGCCACTCCGGCCACCTTCCACGGTCTGGCCATCTCCGACCGTCAGGTGACGATCCCCGCGGGAGAGCGGTGGAAGATCCCCCTCCCGGTCAGCGTGTACGGGCAGGACGTCGCCATCACCTACTCCGCGGTCACGAGCGTGACCGTCGGCGTCTTCAAGATTTCCTCCTGATGGCCGGCAGGAACACGCCGAAGCGGGAACAGCAGAGCCCGCCCGCCTACTACGTCGCCACGGAGCCGCTGTTCATCGGCGGTCAGTTCGGGCGCGCGTTCAACGTGGGCGACCGGGTGCCCGTCGAGCACGTCGACCGGTACGGCTGGGCCGACAAGGTCCGCCGATCCGACGAAGCCCCCAGCGAGCAGGACCAGCCTCCAGCCGCCCCCCAGAACGAGCCTGAAACCGATCAGGCCACCAGCAAGGAAGGTGAAGCCTGATGGCTCGTGGAAACCCGGACGCTGTCGCGCTCGGCCCCGGCATTCTGTACGTCGCCGTGCTCGGCACCACCGAGCCCACCGACCTGACCACGCCATGGGCGTCGGTCAGCGCGAACTGGATCCCGCTCGGCTATACCGACGAGGGCTCTACCTTCACGTACTCGGTCGAGTCGGAGAACGTGGAGGTCGCCGAAGAGCTCGACCCGATCGCCATCGCGCTGACGTCCCGCGAAGGGATGATCGCGTTCGCGCTCGCTGAGATCACCGCGAGCAACCTGAAGCGGGCCTTGAACGGCGGCACTATCACCGCAGGGACCGGTATCGTCACCTTCGAGCCCCCCGACTTGGGCGAAGAGGTCCGCACCATGCTCGGCTGGGAGTCCGAGGACGGCACCGAACGGTGGGTGTTCCGCAAGGCGCTCCAGCAGGGCAACATGGAGATCAACCGCCGCAAGGGAGCCGAGAAGGCCACCATCGCGTGCGAGTTCAAGCTGGAGAAGCCCGCCGGGGCCAAGCTGTTCAAGGCCATCCTCGCCGCCCCGACGAGGGCATGATGACCAGACGCTCCTACACCTCGACCGGCCACAAACGGACCGAGGAGCCGCTCGGCTTCGAGCTGGACGGCGTCGCCTGGGAGTGCGAGGCCCAGATGAGCCTGCTCGACTTCTCCGAGTTCGCCCGTCTCGCCGTCCAGGGCGTCGACTCCGAAAGCGCGGAGGGGCTGGCGATCCTCGCTGAGCTCTACCAAGGGCTCCTGGGGTCGAGCTACCAGCGGTTCCGCGCACACTGCCGTAAGCACGGCACCAGCGGTGAGCAGCTCATGCTCATCGTGCAGGACCTCGCGGGGGATGCCGCTGCCCGCCCTACCGAGAGGCCCTCGGACTCTACCGATGGGCCGCTGCCCGAGGCGGGTACTGCGAGGGTCGTTTCCTTCTCGCGGGGCACCGTCGAGGAGAAGCCGCAGGAGGAGACGCCTCAGGTGGTCTCCTACGGCTGAGTGACCTGCCGCTGGCCGACTGGTGCGACGTCGTCCACGCCCTGTGGATCGAGTGGCGGCAAACCACCACGCAGACGGTGGCGCTACTCGCCGCGGTGAACGCACTCAAGGAGATTGAGCCAGACCCGCACGAGGTGTTCCTCGACGTCTTCACCCCCGCAGCGCCGGTCAAGCAGGACCCGGAAGAGCGCCGCTTGCTGATCGCCCGACTGGCCGCCATGTAGACCCGCGCGAGGGGGTGCCCATGGCCGCCCTCGCCGAGGCGTTCGTCCGCGTCCGAGCCGACACCCGGGGCGTCAGGGAAGACGTCCGAGACGACTTTCGGGACGCCGGCCGCGGCGCCGGAGACGAGTTCGGCAAAGGCTTCACCCGCGATGCCCAGGGCCGGCTGCGGGACGAGCGCGGCAAGTTCGTGTCCGAAGGCCGCAAGCTCGGCGAAGGCGCCGGGCAGGGGTTCAACGACGGGTTCGGCGGCTCCCTCAAGAGCAACCTGGGGCGCGTCGCCGGCAGCGTCTTCGACCTTCTCACCCCGCGCCTGGCCGGCTTGGCAGGCGGGTTCGGGAGTGCCGCGGGGGCTGCTGGTGGGCTGACCGCCAGCATCGGCAAGCTCGCTCTCACCGCAGGCGCGTTGTCGACGCTGGCCGCAGGGGCGGCTTCGGCCGCCTCCAGCATGGTCGCGCTCGGCGCTGCTCTCGCGCCCGCCGCAGGCGCTATCACGGCGCTGCCGGGCGCGATGCTTCTTGGCGCCGCGGCGATGAGCACGCTGCGGGTGGCGCTCGTCGGCGTGTCCGACGCGTTCAGCACGGCGCTGACCGGGTCGGCAGCCGACTTCGAGAAGAGCCTGGAGAAGCTGTCGCCCGCTGCGCAGGGCGTCGCTCGGGAGTTGCGGGCGCTCAAGCCTGCGTTCGAGGGCCTGCAGAAGGCCGTCCAGGGGGAGTTCTTCGCTCCGCTCGTCGGTCAGCTCACCAGCCTTGCTTCTGCACTGCTCGGCCCTGTCAAGCAGGGCATGAGCGGGGTAGCAGCCGAACTCGGCACCGCCGCCCGCCGGATCGCCGAGTTCGGCCGCTCCGCCGACACCGTGGCTGCGGTCCGTGCGGTGTTCGGCGACATGCGGCGCATCATCTCCGGCCTGTCGCCGTCCCTGCAGCCGCTCCTGTCCGGCTTCCGGGATCTGGGCGTGGTGGGGTCTAAGTTCCTGGCGGGGCTCGCCCCGGAGGTGGCCTCACTCGCCACGCGGTTCGGCGAGTTTCTGTCGAAGGCGGCGGAATCTGGCCGGGCGCTGCAGTGGATGGAGTCCGCTCTCACCGTCATCAAGGCGCTCGGGTCGATAGCCGCCGACGTCGGAGGGATCCTCAAGGGCGTCTTCGGCGCCGCGCGGGAGTCCGGGTCCGGTCTGCTCGGGGTCGTCGGCCAGCTTGCCGACAGCTTCAACAAGTGGACGAACTCGGCGCAGGGGCAGCGGGTTCTCGTCACGATCTTTCGTTCGCTGAATGACATCGGCAAGGCGATCGCCCCGGTCATCACGGCGATCGTCGGCGCGATCGCCAAGATCGCCCCGGAGGCGGCGAAGGTCGCGACGGTTTTTTCCGGCGTGCTCGTCACCGCGATCCGTGCCTTGGGTCCGGCGGTCGCGGCTGTCGGGCCGGGCCTGGTGGAACTGATTCGCGGGATCGGGGCGGGCGTCACCGCGCTTGCGCCCGCCCTGGCCCCGCTGGGCCGGACGATAGGAACGGCGTTCGCGCAGCTCAGCCCCTTGTTTGCGGCGATCGGGCAGGGGATTGCAGCGCTGTTGCCCGGGGTGCAGATGTTCATCCAGGCGTTCGCCGAGGGGCTCGCGGCGCTCGCGCCGGCGATGGCGCCGCTCGGCGCGGCCATCGGTGGGATCTTTACCGCGCTCTCTCCTCTGCTGCCGGTGTTCGGCCAGCTCGCCGTGGTGATAGCTACGTCCTTGGCCGAGGGCATTCAGACGCTGCTGCCTGGCCTGACGCTGCTCGTGCAGGGTTTCGCGGCGGCCGTTCCGATCATCGCGCCGCTCATCCCCAAGGTCATCGCCCTGGCGGCGGTGCTGCTCAACGACCTGATGACCGCAGTCGGCCCGCTGCTGCCGGTGCTTGCGCAGATCGCCTCGGTGCTGGGCCAGTTCCTGGTGGAGGCCCTCGCCCTGCTGATCGCGGCGATCCGGCCGCTGCTTCCGGCCTTGTCGCAGATGTGGCAGACGATCGGCCCGCAGCTCGCCACGGCACTCCAGGAGCTGCTGCCGGAGATTCTGCTGGTGGTGCAGGCGTGGCTGTCGCTGCTGCCCGCGCTGCTGCCGTTGATCCCGCCGCTGACGGAGCTCGCGGTGCAGGCGCTGCCGATCATCCTGGAGCTGATCAAGGAGCTGGCTCCGTGGGTGCAGGAGTGGTCGCGCGCCTACACGGAGCTGATCAAGCAGGTCATTCCGCTGGTCCCGAAACTGCTGGAGCTGGCGGTGGCGATGGCGCCGATGGTGGCGCAGGGCCTGCGAATCGTCATCATGATCAACGACAAGCTGCTACCCGCCTTCACCAAGATCATCGACACGGTGATCCCCGTCGTGAAGAAGGTCGTCGAATGGTTCACCTGGCTCTTCGACAAGCTCGTCGGCAACTCGATCATCCCCGACATGGTCAACAAGATCGGCGACTGGATCGCCAAACTTCCCGAGATGTTCAGCCGCTGGATCGGCCAGGCGAAGGACTGGGCCATCAGCAAGTTCAACGAGCTCGTCTCCTGGGTCTCAGGCCTGCCCGGACGCATCCTCTCCGCGCTCGGCAACATGGGCTCACTGCTCTACAACACAGGCCGTGACCTCGTCCTGGGCTTCTGGAACGGCATCGTCAGCCTGTGGAACTGGCTGGTCTCCGAAGTCCAAAACCTCTTCGGCGGACTCGCCGGCTGGGCCAAGAGCATCCTCGGCATCGCCTCTCCGTCGAAGGTGTTCGCCGCCATCGGCAAGGAGCTGCCGCGCGGCATGGTCGTCGGCATCAAGGCGGAAGAGCCGCTCGTGAAGGCCGCAGCCCAGCACATGGCGGGTGTCGCCACTGACGTGGCCATCCCGGCTCAGGCCGGTGCGGTCGACCGCGGCGTGTTCGCGAGCGCAGCCATTCAGGCCGGCGCAGGCGGGGAGGGCAGGGTGTTCCACATCGACAACCTGACCATCCCCGTGCAGGGGATCATCGACCCGAACGACCCTCTGTCGTGGCGTCGGTTCGCCGTGCAGTTGAAGGAGACGCTGATCGGGCTGGAGAAGGAGGCGTACGCGTGAGCGATGTGCGCCTCGGCCGGCTGCTGCTGCGGGAGACGTTCGGCCTGTCGGAGCAGCCGGGCCAGTTGGAGCTGTCCGGCAAGGAGGTCGTCCCGCTGATCACGCGGGATGACCTGCTGGACCGGCACGACCACGTCATCGGCTCGCCTGGTGGTCTCGTCGCCGCGGTCTGGGATGAGAAGTCGGAGCGGAACGGCTACTACACGATCCGGTCGGCGAGCTCGGACTACCTGGACCGTAAGGCGCAGGGCATCGCCTGGATCAACTGGAAGCTGTCCCTGGTCCGGCATGGGTCCGACACGGACGTCGACCTGGAGAGCAGGCTGTCCGGCGCCGTGCGCGCCAACGACTTCGCCCTGGCGGGGGAGCGCTGGTCGGCCCCGCCGATCGGGCACTACGCCTACTACACCGGATCGACCTCGCCGACGATC
The DNA here is from genome assembly GCF_040655795.1 of Nonomuraea sp. NPDC050310. Classification (NCBI taxonomy): domain Bacteria; kingdom Bacillati; phylum Actinomycetota; class Actinomycetes; order Streptosporangiales; family Streptosporangiaceae; genus Nonomuraea; species Nonomuraea sp. NPDC050310. The sequence continues at coordinate 258,191 of NZ_JBFAKP010000004.1, forward strand.
CTCACCCGGGCCTCCGCCGATGGGACGATCACCGTGTACCGGGGTGTCCCGTCCGGGGTGTCCCCACGCTGGGGATGCGCTGTGGACGACTGGCTGCGAGGGCGCGTCCGCATCCTCACCCTCGGCACCGAGCGGGTCGGCGTGTCTCACAACCTGGCCACGGACCACTGGGAGTTGTCGAACGCGCTCGTCCGGGTCCGTCCGCTTTCATCTGGCGGAAGCTTGGAGATCGCGTCGTTCACGAGCGGATTGTGGCGCCCGAAGGCATGGTGGGTGGACATCGGCGGCGTGCAGGTCACCTCGTGGGAGTCCGCGAGCATCCTCCGCAACGACCTGGAGCAGGGCATCGTCCGGCTCACAGCTTCACGCTCGCCGGTCGGCAGGGTTGTCCTGGACCTCACCCTCCGGCGCGGCTCTCGCTTCGTCGAGGGGCACCTGCAACGCGGCGACTCCGGCGCCCTCAGCTTCTACCTGGCCAACGCCGAGACCATGACCGATGCCACCTCGTACGTGGTGAAGACGACGAACGACGCCGACGGCAACCGCGCCATCGCAGGCTCGCCCCGGAACTTCGACCCCCACGCGTCCGGCGGGCTCACCCGCACCGCGTCCACGTCGCTGACCTTCTTCGCCGGCGTCGTCGCCGGTGGGGGATCAGCAGTCGCAGGCGACCAAGCCACCCACCTCCGGGACCAGTTCATCGGCGCCCTCCCCGAGATCACCGCAGCCGTCAGGAGGTAGCCCGTGCCGGTCACTGAGGTGCTGATGGGGCTCGGCTCGTGGGGCGTCTCCCTGACGGAAGAGACGCCGCGCGAGGTCCTCGACCGCTTGCAGTACTTCGGCCACGTCGCGTTCATTGCTGGGCGACTCTCGCCTGCCGAGTACGGCGACAACCTGCTGTCCACAGCCCGCTACGTGGGTGTGGTGACGAAACGGGAGACGGAGCAGGCCGCCAAGGTCGGCGGTCAGGGCATGGCCGTCTGGCTGGGCGACGCCGACGACAAGGGCGAGGTCCTAGAATCCGCTGTCGTCATCACGGGGCAGACGTTCGCGAACGCGGTCAGGCAGATCTTGGGGGCGTCCACGGCGGTCGTCGAGGGCACCTTCCACTCCGGTGTGGCCGGCACGTACACGGGCCGCCATCAGTGGCAGTCCAAGAGGAAAGCGATCGACCGCATCGCCCAGTTGATGGGCGGGGAGTGGCGGGTAAACGGTAACGCGACCTTGGACGTCGGTCCGGCTTCGGCGCTGTTCTCGGCTACACCGTCTTGCGTGATTCTGCGGCAGGGCGCGGTCGGGCGGGACCTGGATCTGACGGGCCTGCCCGGCGACATGGCTCTTACTCGGGACGTCGAGGACTGGACCACGCGCGTGGTTGTCCTGGCCGAGGGGGAAGGGGAGTCGACGGCTACGGGGAGCGCGAATATCGCGTCGAATCCGTATCTGGATCTGCGTGGCCAGCCGGTGTTGAGGACTCGGCTGGTGTCCGAGTCGACCACGAGCGCGGGGAACGCCGACGCGAGCGCGCAACTGCAGCTCAACCGCTTCTCAGGGACCCGCAACGCGCTCCGTTTGTCGACGACGGACTACGAGCTGCGGTCGGTGTCCGATGACGTGCGGGGGTCGGTGGAGCCGGGCGACTGGGTGTGGGTGTGGGACCCCGACTCCGGACTGTTCGACATCAGCGCCGAGGTGACGTTCCGGGGCGAGCGGCTGAACCCGATCAAGCTGCGGGTGGTGGAGACAAGCTGGCCTGTCGGTGAGGGGATGACGGTCGCCTACCGCCACCAGGACGGCACGTGGGTGGACCTGACGCCGTACGTGCGGTGGGAGTCTGGGGCGACCACGGTCACGGTGGGGGAGCTGTCTCGGAGTCTCACGAACGCGGGCACGGAGCCGGTGGGGCCGCGCCCCATCCCGGATTCGACGATCCCCGGGGTTGTGAGCTGGGATCTGCCGTTCACGACCGGTGTCTACCTGGACGTGGCGGGGAACTCGCGCGCCCGGATGATCGTCGCCTGGGATCTGCCGCTCAACTCTGACGGGTCCACGATCCTCGACGGCGACCACTACGAGGTGCAGTACGGGCTGAGCCCGGCCACCAACTGGCAGACGACGTACGCGCCGTGGGGGACGCTCCAGGCTGAGGTTCTCGATCTGTCGCCGGGCGTGGATTACGACTTCCGGATCCGCGCGGTGGACACCTCGGGCAACCAGGGTGCGTGGTCTGCGGTGGAGACGGCGACGGCGAACCCGGACACGATCCCGCCTTCGACGCCTGCTCCGCCTACGGTGGCGGGGTCGCGGCTGGCGATCCAGATCACGCACACGCTCGGCAAGGCGTCCGGCGGGACGTTCAACCTGGAGCTGGATCTGGACCATCTGGAGGTCCACGTCGGCGCTTCGTCCGGGTTCACGCCGGACTCGACCACCCTGAAGGGGAAGGTCGCCGCCAACTCCGGCATGATCAACGGGTTGATTCCGGCGGTGGGCACGGTCGAGGTGGAGGAGACCACCGTTCGACACGTGAAGGTCATCGCGGTGGACCTTGCGGGCAACCGCTCCGCTGCCTCAGCTTCGGCGACGGCGACTGCGCTGCTGATCGACTCGGCGCACATCTCCGACCTGATCGCCTCGAAAATCACGGCAGGCACGCTCAGCGCCAACATCATCCTCGGCGCGGCCATCCACACCGCCGCCTCTGGCCAGCGGGTGGAGCTGAACCAGACCGGACTGCATGGCTTCAACGGCTCTGGATCCGAGCTGGTGTCGCTGCTGAATACGGGTGCTTTCAGCCTCCGAAGCGCCATCTCGGGAGCGCGGGTCGAGCTTGACGGCACGAACGGGTTCAGGGCGTTCAACAGCGGCGGCACCCAGACGGTTGCCCTCTCGACGACCGGAGCGTTCACCCTGCAGACGGGAACCTCGGGAGCGCGGCTCCAGCTCGACGCCAACGGGTTGCGCGCCTACAACTCCAGCAACCAGCAGACGGTGGACATCGCGAGCGCGAGCGGGAACGTCACGCTCGTCGGTCAGCTTTCGACAGGCTTCTCGGGCAAGCGGATCGTGTTCAACCCGGCAGGGTCGGCGAGCCCGGAGATCCGGTTCTACGCAACGAGCGGCAGCGAGGTCGCCACGATCACCTCGACCAGCAACACCACCGACTACGTCGGCATCTTTCAGCGGACCAGCACCTACTCAGACATGTTCAGCGTGTTCGAACTCTATCCGGATGTGATTCGCCTGAATCACACCGGAGATGTCGGCGGCTTCGCTGGCGCCCTGATCGAGATGAGTCCCGTTGAGGTGCTGCTGCAGTGCATGAACAGCGGCGGTACCGCCACCCAGTTCCGGGTCACGCCGACGGGCGTCACCATCAACGGAGTCAGTCATAAAAGCTTCATCATCCCTCACACCGACGACCCGGACCGCTACCTGATCCACGGCTGTACCGAGTCACCCCACAACGGGGTCGAGTACTGGGGCGAAGCCGACCTCGACGGCCAGGGCGCGGCGGTGGTGGAGCTGCCGGGCTACTTCGAGCCCCTCACCACCATCGAGGGACGCTCGGTGCTCGTCACCCCGGTTGGGACGGCAGCCCGAGCCGTGTCCGCCACCACGCCCCGAAGCGGGCGGTTCACCATCCACGGCACGCCGGGGCAGCGCGTCTCCTGGCTCGTCAAGGCCATCCGCCGCGACGTACCCCCGTTGCTGGTCGAGCCCCGCCGTGACCAGGTCAACGTGTACGGGGATGGCCCGTACCGCTACTACACCCTCAAGGAGCCCCGTGGCTGACACCAGCATGAGCGTCCCCCTGGAAGGCGTCATCGACGCCGTCGCCGCCCAGCGCAACGCAGCGCTGGATGAGGTCGCCCAACTCCGCGCCGTCCTGCGAGGGGTTGTGGAGGAGCGGGACAAGTACGCCGCAGAATTGCAGGCGCTGAAGGACTAGCGGGTCGGGGTCGGGACCATGAACGAGGGCGTGCTTCCCGCACACGTGCCCTTCGCCTTCCTGGCCTCGACGACCTGCTCCACAGTGCCGGACTGGTACTCCTGCTGCTGATCCGCCGCAGGCACGTACCGCCACCGTCCGCCCTCGTACACGAAGTCGAACGTGAACGCGCCGATCAACCGGTTCGCCTGCACCTTCGCCGAAACTCCGGTGATGGCGACGCTCTGGATCGTGAACCTGATGTTCTCCGCGATCGGCTTGCACAGCTCAAACAGCCGCACGTAGCCGTCCCGCGAGATCGACGCCTGAGCCTGGGACGACCACACATCCCAGAACTGCCCGTACTGGCCGGACGAGTACAGGTCGAACGCCGCCTGTGCCACCTGCTTCACGGTCGCCTCATCCCGGCCCTGCTCCTCCTGCGGAGGTTCCTGCGCTTCGGGCTGCTCGGGCGAGTCAAGCTGCTCAGCGACCGCAGCGGTCCCGCCGCCGGTGTTGCGTGACTGATCGAGCACCACGAGCGTCGCCATGACCGCCAACCCCATCAAGACGATGGTGCCGGCGAGGATCCAGACCGGCGTGTAGTCGCGCCTGTGCGGCTGCTGGGGGTGGCCCATGGGTGGTCTCCTCGTCGCGGGTGGGACTCCTGAGACGCCTGTCGCGAGCGCCCGGTTTACCTGAGAACCATGTCCGATCCCGGACACCTGATCGTGCCGTCCGCGACACAGGGGTGTGCGCGGGACTCGCGGGCGGCACCCAAACCACACCACAAGGGGGCAATGCGTGGAATGGGCACAGCTCCCTATCGTCCAGCTAGGAGCGCTCGGCGTGCTCCTCGGAGTCGTCTGGATGATTTTCAGCGGGCGGCTCGTACCCCGCTCCCACCTGGAGGACGTGCGCGCCGACCGGGACGCCCGCATAGCCGAGGCACAGAAGGACGCCGAAGAGTGGCACGCCCTGTACGTCAGCGAGTGCGAGTCCCACGGGGTCACCAGACGCGCCTACGCCGAGGAGCAGCGGGCCGCTCTGCTCGCGAGCACTGAAGGCGCTCAGATCGCCGGCGCGCTCCTTACCGAGATCCGCAATCGGCAGATCGAGGCGAGCTGATGGACGACCTGAACGAGGCCAGGCGGGACGCCGAGGAGTCCGCCGAGCGTGCACGCAAAGAAGCGCGCGAGGCCCTAGCCAGGGCGCGCAAGGCTCGCTCGCTGGCGCAGTGGCTGCGCCGGCTGCGTGAAGAGAACGGCTTCGACCGGCTGTTCGAGGAGGCGTACGGGCGTGGACGTTGAGCTTGTGCGCCACCTCGGCACGGTGGAGATCGTGGTGACGATGGCGATGGCCTGGCTGGTCGTGATCACCCACCACCTGCTGTCCAGGTGGAGCAGCACGCCGGGCGGCCGGCACGCCTTCACCTTTGAACTGGTGCTCGCCGCCTGCCTCTCCTTGTGGGCCGTCCGGCTGATTGTCCCTGACGGTGACTGGTTCCTGGTGGTGCGGCTGGTCGTGTTCGGCGGCGTTCCACTGGTGCTGTTCTGGCGCTGGCTGATCATCGTGCGCGTGTGGCGGACCGCCCGCCGGCAGCGCACCAAGACCCACGAGGAGGACCCCCATGAGTGACGAAGAGGCGGCACTGACCCGGCAGTTCGTCGACCGGCACGAGTGGGGGCCGAGCGAGGCAGACGAGGAAGAAGTGCTGCAGCGCCTCTACGGGGACCCTGACGAGCACGGCATCTACCGGGGGCAGCCGTGAGCGGAGACAAGGAGATGCTCGCCGCGGCGGTCGCTGACCTCGGCATGGCGGGCCGGCCGAACCCGGTCACGCGCGAGTACGCGGCCCGGCACGGCAACGAGTACCTGGAAGCGCCGTGGTGCCAGATGGGCGTTACCCGCTGGGCGCACAAGTCGGGGAACGCCGCCGCGGTCCTGCCTGCCGGGGACCGCGCATACACGGTGTGGCACGCAGAGGACGGTGCCCGGCTCGGGCTGTGGCATCCCGGCACCGCGGAGGCGCTGCGCGAGCATGCCCGCCCTGGCGCGGTCATCTACTTCGACTGGGCCGGCACCGACCGGCGGGCCGCTATCGACCACGTGGGGATCGTCGAACGCAACCTCGGCGATGGCCGCGTGCAGACGATCGAGGCGAACACGGGCGACGCGTGCAAGCGCAGGGTGCGCGGCCCGTCGGTGATTGCCGGCTTCTGGAATCCGCCGTACGAGAAGGAGGACGACGTGGGCGCCAAGGAGATGTGGCAGCACGAACTGAAGGTGCCGTTCGGCTCGGCGGAGAACCCGTCCTGGCAGGCGGGGAACCTGCTGGTGAACGCGGTCAAGCTTGTCCTGGAGCAGCGTAAGACGCTCGCCGAGCTGGGCGCGAAGGTGGACGCCCAGACGGCGGCGATCCAGGCGATGGCCGAGGCCATGGCCCGCCAGGACAGCGAGATCGACGTGGAAGCGCTGGTGGCCCGGATCCAGCAGGAGATCGGCCGCATCCAGGTGCGCCTCGATGTGAGCGACGCGTGAGGCCGCTCATCCGGGCCTGGCCTGACGTCCCGTCTCTGCGCGCCGCGGCGTTGGCGGCGGCGGTGGAGATGCACGTCGCGCTCGGCACTCACCATCTGCAGCTCGGCGTCGACCGCGAAGAGACCACCACCGAAGCGGAGAACGCGATCCGGGTCACGGCCAGCAAGTTCGCCGCCTGGCTGGCCGGCACCGCGCGCATGCACCTCATCCCTGGCCCCGTCGTAGACGAGGCCACAGGCGAAACCATCCATGAAGGAGTAGATCCCATGCAGATGAACACTGGTCAGAAGTTCACCGTCGAGTGCGACACCGAGGACGCTGCCGGCTTCGACACCGTCGAGTCCATCGAGTGGTCCATCGACAACGCGGACGTGGCCACGCTGCAGGTGTCGGAGGACACCCGCTCGTGCACGGTCGTGTCGGGCGCGCCCGGGTCCGCGGTGCTGACCGCGTCCATCGCGGCCCTGGGCCTGTCCGCGACCCTGGCTGTGGACGTCGTCCCCGCTGGTACCGCGACGATCGAGCTCGTCGCCGGTGACGTCGTCGACGAGTGATTGACGGCGCGCTCCTGCAGTACGTGCTGCGGGTCTCCGCCCAACACGGGCGTTCCTCTCATCCCGCTCCCGAAGGGGAGCCACCCCCTGAGGAGGGGATCATGAAGGTAGGCAAGTACGCGAAGACGGTGATAGCCGCTCTCTTCGCCGCTGTTGTGGTGGCCAAGTCCGCCGTCACCGACCAGGTGATTACGCCGCAGGAGTGGATCGATATCGTCCTGGCGGTGCTCACAACGCTGGGTGTGTGGGCGGTCCCGAACGCGACGCGGTCGGACAGCCTGGCTCCATAGCCCGTCATTCTGTCGGTGCCGGCCGCTACCGTGCGGTCAGGGTTCCGTCCGGTCAGTCGGAACTTGGGGCGCGGGTTCCACGGACCACCCGCGCCCCAACCATCAAGCCGGACTTGATCGTTCGTCCTGCGGCCAGGGCAGTTCAACAGAGTCGGGCCAGGTCAGAGCCTCGCGCAAGATCGTAATTGATCGTATTTGTCGAAAATACACACCCCAGCGTTCGAAACCGAACCACCATGGAGGAGGTTCGAACTCGTGCCCTCCGACTTCTTCGACGACCTCCGTCGCTCCCTGGACGAGCCTCCCCAGAAGAACCAGGCGCTCGCGGACCTTGCGGCCCTGAACCGCAAGGTGAAGGACGAGGTCTGGACGTACCAGCCGCCAGTGATCTCTCGAAACGTTGCCGAGCTCCTTGGCATCCCTCTCAGCGACCCGGACGTAGAACAGGAAGTGCGGGATGAGTAGAGGCTCCGGAGCCCATCGCTTGTGGCTGTGGTGGGGAGAGGCGCACCTGACGCTGGCAGGCCGCGACCTCGTTCTCCCCGGCTGGCCCTGGCGCGTCTACTGCGCAGCGCGCGGGCACTCGGTGACCGATGACCAGTGCAGGGAACCCGGCCACCGCTACTGCTGGGTGTGCAACACGTCCACCCCGTACGCGGCGGTGAGCTGATGGACGACCTCAGGGACCGCTACAGCCGGGCGATCGCCCGCCACCGAGCCCTCCGCGACTCGCTCGCGCCACGGGAAGAGCCGGTGCGCACACCGGAGGAGCAGGCGGCGCTACAAGCCGAACTGATGGCCGAGTACGAGCACTGGAAACCCTTTCGGCAGAGGGCGAACGCTGGAGGACTGGGGGGTCCGTGATGGCCCGCATGCTCGGCCGGAAGGTCTGGGACCGGGTCGCCTGTACGTGCTGCAACGGCCCGAGAACCGCGAAGGTGGAACGGGCCCGCGAAAAGCGCGAGCTCGCCCGCGAACTGCGCCCTGAAAGGCTGCTGCCAACGGCAGAGCCGGGCGGCGGCCACTGCCTGCACGGCTGCTACGGCGAATGCCTCGACTCCCTCTGGGGCGACGACCGGTGCTCGTTCTCCTGCCACCCTGACGGGCCGGTGAACGAGGAGCAGTACCGCGCGCTGCGAGCTGCTAATTCGGCTGTAATTAGCAGCTCGCGTTGATAAGCCCGTGCGACACCTAAAGGATCTAATCAACATCCCCTCGTCCGCTTCGGGTGGGCGAGTGCCACCCTCCCCGGGTGATGCGAAGCCCCGCTCGTCCTTCGGGACGGGCGGGGCTTTTTCGTGCCTACATTCCCCAGCGAGCGAGAAGGTTAAAGGGGGATATGTGGTCCACGAGCCTGGGTTTTGTTCCCGGGAGGCGTGTGACTCTTGTCCCAGTCGAAACGTCCCGGATGTGCGCTTTGGCTCACTGTGAGCCCTGGGAGAATCGTTCCAACATCGGTTGAAGCCCGGCACCTGCGCGAACAGGCCCGGGAATGGCCAACCCTTCCAAGGAGAGTTGACGTGTCCGAAAATACCAGCGTCCTGTCGGCGTCCGTAGACCGGGGGTCCCAGGTTGGCGACTCGCCGTTTGACCGGATCCGGCGCGAGGATGAGCAGGGCGAGTACTGGATGGCCCGCGAGCTCCAGGAGGTCATGGGCTATGACCAGTGGCGCCGCTTCGAGGACTCGATCGAACGCGCCGTCCGATCGGCGGAGAACACCGCCACCTATTCTGACCAGGCTTTTTGCCGGGTCCGGCAAGAAGGTACGGGCGGAGCTCCTCGTAGCGACTACCGGCTGAACCGGTACGCCGCCTACCTGGTCGCGATGAACGGCGACCCGAACAAGCCGCAGGTCGCCGCCGCCCAGTCGTACTTCGCCGTCCGCACGCGCGAAGCGGAGATCGCCACCAACCGGCCGATGAGCGAACTCGAGATGGCGCGCAAGTACGTCGCGGTCCTCGAGCGAGAACAGCAGCTTGCCAAGGAGCTCGAGGTCGCCAAGCCCAAGGCCGGCAAGTGGGACGCCTACTGCAACTCCGAGGGGCTCATCGGGATGACGGAGGTGGCCGACATCTTCGGCACCAACGTCAAGACTCTGACCAACTGGCTGGTGGAGATCAACCTGTTCAGGCGTCAGGTGTCCAAGGCGGGCGGTTCCAGGAACCTGCCGAGGACGACGAGCCAGAACTCGGGTCACTTCGTCGTGAAGACCGAGACGAACAACGGGGTCATTTTCCCGGTCGCGTACGCCACTCCTCAGGGCGTGGACCTCATGGCGGACCTGTGGGGTCGCCAGACCAAGGAGTAACCACTGAAGGCCCCGTCCTGCCGAGGGAGGACGGGGCCTGTTGTCGTTTCGGCTACCGGTAGGGGTGCCGCCTGGAAGCCTCGCTCGCCGGCCCACTCAGCCCGGGCGGCGGGGTCTCCTCGTCCAGCGCCTCCTGCACCCGCAGCATCAACCTCAGCCGCTGCTCGGCGGACAGCGCGGCCCACTCCTCGTCGCTGAGGCCGCCCCGGGTAACCGCCTCTTCTGTGTCGTCGTCCACGTCTCCACCATGCCCGCGAGCGACGGTGGCCCGCAGGCGTGTCCCGGAGATCCCCCCTGTCCGCGTCTGCGTAGACTCGCGGCCAGCACCACGCACCACCAGGGGGAACACATGGCCGACGGATACCCGACGCACGAGCAGACCGAGCGCTTCAAAGCAGCCAACGCCCGCGTCCAGGAGATCATCGCGAAGATGCCGTCCGCCCTCGACATCATCGAGGGGCGGGCCGAGCGCGATGAGGCCCTCATCGCCGAGCTCGCCGCAGCTCGGGCTGAGCGCCTGGAAGCGATGCGGGAGATGCACAACCTGCGGGGCGGCTCGTGGGGCGATATGGAGCGCCCAGCGAAAGCGCCGGATCCTGGTCGGTAGGTCCTCGTACAGCAAAACGCCCCTGTCCCGTGGTGGGCAGGGGCGTTTCTCGTTGCGTTACGCCGGCTCTTCCACGAGGGCGCCGAGGTCTACGCCCAGCCCCGCCAGTTCGGCGACGTCCCGGCAGTAGCCGCGCACCACCCTGCGGTCGCCGTAGATGCGGGACACCCGAAGGACCTGGCGACCGTCCAGGATGATCGCCTCTACCTCGTAGCCGTCAGGGGAGCGCCAGATGCCCATGACGCACAAGGTAGACGCTGTGGGGCGATGCACAAGCCGCACACAAAGCGAAGCGCCCCTGCCCTGGTACGACAGGGCAGGGGCGCTCTTGCGCCTCCTACTGGACGCAGGCGTCGCAGGTAACCATCAACATCGTCCCCGTGGACCTGTCCACGCTGGACACCTTCTTGGCCCCGAGACAGCGGCTACAGACGCCTGCTGCCGCCCACACGGTGGAGCCCCATCTGCGGTCCTCCCACACCGGCGGGGGGCCGTCGGGGGGAGTGGGCTCCTGTGCGGGTTCGTGCTCCCCGCCGACCCAGCCCCGGCCCTGGCAGAAGCGGCACGCCAGGAACAAGGGGCCGAGCTGGTCGCCCTTGTCGCCGTGGCATTCGGGGCAGGTGATCGGGTCTGTCATTTGCGTCCTGATCCGTTGCAGGTAGTGCACTTCACCCAGACTGACTGCTTCTTGCTGTCGCCGTTGCGGTCCATCCACTCGCCGCCTGCGCCGTTGCATCCGCCGCAGATGGGCGGGGGAGGGGGTTTCTCCTCGTCCTTCTTTCCCACGTTACGCCTCCGTCTCGTCTAGGTGGAGCGTTACCCGAGACGCCTGAGCGCGTCCAGGGCGTCGGCCTCGCGGCTGAGCGGGTCGACCTTGTTCAGGTCCTTGTCGAGCGGGCCGTCATAGCCCGAGTCCCGGATTTCCTTCAACCGTTGATGCTTGGGGTCTTTGTCGAACAGCCCCATCTCTCCTCCTCTCGTTGGAGCGCTCTGCTCCGGACGTCCCTCCCAGCCCCAGGTGAGAGGGACATCCGCAACCTCAGCGCTCAGGCGCAATCACGGCACACGTCGTCGCCCTGACGATTCGTGGTGGTGGCCTCGTAGTCGCCGCAGTTGTCGCACCACTTCTTGCCGCTCCGCTCGCCCGTCAGGGCGTACTGGGCCCGGTCGTGGTCGCCTGGCGTCCGGGAGGCGGGGGACTTCGTGAGTGCCCTCTCGCCGGCCATCCGGGAGAGGTCGTTCCTGTCGCTGCTCATGGGTGTTCTCCTCGTAGCGGTGCTGCTTGATTGGGGAGCGCTCTGCTCCGGGCACCCGCCCGGCCGGGGAAGCGCCGGGCGGGCACCCGCAACGGACGCTCAGCCGCCGTTCAGTAGCCGGCGCCGGAGCCCGGCCTTGCCGCCGGCTCGGGCCAGCGCCTCGTCCAAGAGCTGCTGCGCGCGGTCCTCGCCGACCTCCCGGACGAGCTGGGCCTGCGCCTGGCGGCGCTCGGCCGACTTGCCGGTGGTCGCCTGGTCGGCGAGAGCGCGGTGACGGGCGTCCTTCGCTGCCGCGGCCTGCAAGATGACGGCCTGCGTCTGGGTCAGGCGACCCTTGAAAAGTGCCATCGTGATCTCCTCGGTGTGTTCAGCCTTTCCGCAGTTCAGCCGCGCCGGCCCGCCGGCTGGCGGCGCCCTGGATGAGCTGGCGGGCGACCCGCTTGTCAGGCTCTTTCTCCGCGACGGCCTCCAGCAGCCGCGCCTCCTGCTCCAGGCGCTTGGCGGCTGCCTCTCCGGCGCGCTGGGCGGCTCGGTTCCATCTCATGGCGGCCTCCTCAGCGGTCCCGCAGCAGGCCACGGAGCCGCTCCGAGGCCTTGGCTCGGGCGCCGGCGGTTCGTAGCGCCTTCTCCATCTCCTGCTTGGCGCCGCGCTTTCCGAGATCTGCCTCAAGCGCTTCCCGGGCTCTGCGCTGGTCGGCGCGGGTACCGTTACCGCCGACCGCGGTCCTCGCCAGATTCCGGCGCTCCTGGTCTGCCTTGTAGCCGCCGTGAAGTTGGGCGAGCTTGTCCTCGTCCAGTCGGCTTCTGAAAAAGCTCATCGTTGATCTCCTCGGATCCCTCGGGGAGCGGGTGCTCCGGGCGGCCCCAGACGCGTACTGGGGACGCCCGCAACACCGGCCGCGAGGGGTCTAGCCGGGGTCTAGCGCTAGACCAGGAAGGTCTAGGACCTAGACCTGTGGCCTAGGGATCTAGAGCCTTCTGACCACCGGAAACGCCGTCCTAGACCCACTAGAGCCTCCAGCGGGAGGCCCCGATCAGCGGCGCATAAGCCGGTTCAGCGCATCCTCGAAATCGGAGCGCCGATAGCCGTTGCGGTTGACGCCGTCGATGTCCTGTCCGCGGGGCGCGACACCGTACGGCTTGAGCAGTCGGGCCAACTCGCGGGCGGCGTCAGCGGCCTCGTCGAACATGGCGGCAGGACGCTCCCACGCCGCCTGCCCGGCCAGCCCGGCGAGCAGATCCGCGGTCCAGATCTTGTCCCGTTCACCGCACACCCGCAGGCACGCCTCCAGCAGCAGACGACCCGGGTGAGTCTCCGTCGCCGGCAGAGTCCCCGCGGCCTCACGCAGCCGGTAGGCGGTGCGGCTGATCGCCTTGATGTCGTTGTCGGACAGGAAGCACGAGCGCAGCCACGTCGGGACGCTCCCTTCGGCCAGGAGCAGGCCGGCGCCGCGCTGAGTGACGTCGATCCGGGCGGCATTGAAACCCTGGGAGGCCCAGCCCTGGCCGAGGATGGTGTCGCTGGCCTGCGGGGTTGTGCAGCGCAGCGCCCACCGGATGGACAGGATGTCGCGCAGCTTCGACGGGACCACCTCTGCGGCGGGCCGCTGGGTCGCCGCAGAGGTGATGAAGCCGGCGGCCCGGCCGCGGGAGACGATGTCCCACAGCGCGTCCACGATCAGGTCGCCGACCTTCGCTTTCCCGCCTTCGTCGTCGCCTGGGACGCCGGTCTTGCCGCGGGCGGCGGCGAAGAACTGGATCTCGTCGATGTGCAGCAGAGTCAGCCGCATGCCGGTCTCGACGGCGATCTCGCGGGTCAGCTTGCGCTCACCCAGGCTCTTGAGCGTCCGGTAGCGGTCGCTCATCTCGTCCTGGATCTGCGTGCACAGGTCGAGCATCGCCAGCGGGTCAGGCTCAGCGAGGAACTGGGTGCTCAGCGGCTCGTAGTCGATGAGGTCGGCGCCGCCTTTGCCGTCGACCATCCGCAGGTCAACGAAGGGGTCGAGCGCGGCGAAGCACAGCACGTTGTTGCAGGAGACGCTCTTGCCGCCGCCGGGTTCGCCGCCGGTCAGCAGGGACCGCTCCGGCAGCGCGAACGACACCCACCGGCCGCGCCGATCCTTGCCGACGGACGCCTTCTCCGTCCAGGCGTCAACCGGGGTGGCGCGGCCCTTGAGCGGGCTGACGATCGTGTCGCCGGTGAGCGGGTCGAAGTCGGCCACCCAGAACTTGACCCGCCCGTTGTGGCCCTTCACGGGGTCGACATCGAGCTGGGTCATGTCCACCCCGAACGCGGAGGCCAGCTCCTGCTGCCGCTTGACGGCCTTGGCCGCGGGGATGCCGGGCTTGAGGTCGGCTATCGCGGTCCAGGCGGGGACGGAAGACTGGTCGTCACGGATCACGCCGGGCGGCAGGACGCGCACTTCGTCGGCCTTGCCGAGGCCGCCGGCGTTGGCGATGGCGTGCCGGACGGCCTTGCTGCCCGGGTGGGTGCCGAGCGTCCGCACCTCCTGGCCCTCCTGCGTGTTCTGCACGGCCAGACGCCGGCGCACCGCCTCGACAACGCCGCCGACGGTGGCGACCGCGGCGAGGCCGAGGCTGGGCGCGGTCCACCACGTCCAGTCCGCGAACAGGACGAGAGCGCCGTCACCTGCGGCGAGCGTGCCGAGCCCCCACAGGGACACCTTGCGGCGGCGGGCGCGGACCTGCTCCACGAACTGCGGCTGGGTGGCCAGCACGGCGTCATGCTCGGCGGCGGTCACCCACCGGTAGTAGGAGGCGACGGTGCGGGCCACGCCGAGCCCGCCGTAGCCGATGCCGCGGCCACTGACGCGCAGGCTGGCCAGCGCGAGTGAGCCGTGCTGCTGGCGGACGTGCTCGACCCGCTGGCCGACGACGGTGCCGACGGCGTCGATGATGCGCCGGGACGGGACCGGTAGCCGGTCTTCGGTGTTGGGGTCGTCGATGATGACGGCCTCGATGATGGTGTCTTCCTCGGTGCTGGTCACGGGCGGCTCATCGGCTGGGGGGACCGGGTAGAGGTGCCGCTGCGGCGTGCTCATACCGGCTCCACGGAGGCGAGCGGGAGGGGCTTGGGCTGGTGGCCGATCGCGCAGACGGCGACGCCGATGACGGTGACGACGCCGGCGAGTTCGGCCAGGAGGAACGCGCCGATGCGGACGAGGTCGCCCAGGCACAGGACGGTCGTGGCGAGCAGCACCCAGACGGTGGCCGTGGTGGCGCGCAGGACACCGGCGGACTGGGCGTGGTTGCGCATCTGGCGCCACGTTCGGTCGTCAGGGCTGGCGGGCCGGACGGAGAAGACGGCGATGAGGCCGACCAACGCGAGGATTGCGGGGATGTTCATGACGCCTTCTCCCGTCTGGGCCCCGCGGCGAGACCGCGGCGGACTCGGCCGTCCACCTGGGCCTCCCATTCGGCCCGCTTCTTCCGCCCGTATGTCTCGGAACACGCGCCGATGCGGGCGAGTTCGGCGCCACTCGGGATTCGCTTCTCGACCTGCACGATCTTCAGGAAGTACTCGTACATGGCGGCGGTTGCGCTCGGGGTTGCGTCTCCGGTTGCGGTGCTGGTTGCGTCCGCGGCGGTGTCGTCGTCCGGCTCGATCTCCGCGTGCAGTCGTACGGGAGCCTCGCCCAGGGGGTGGCCCGTAACCTCAGACGCAACCAGGTCCGCAATGTGGTTCGTTGTTGCGGGGGAGGTTGCGCCGGGCCGGCCGGTCAGCCACGGCTCGCGCGCCAGGATGCTGGTGGCGGTCAGGTCGAGCGCTCGCTGCACGGCGCCGTTCGCCTCCCATGCACGCCCGGCCTCCATCGCCAGCCGAGCCTCTTCCGGAACGGCACCGGCGCCCGCAGGGGGCGGGGACGACACCCATCCGGCGGTGGCCTTGCGGTCGGCGAGGACTTCCGCGCTCTGCATGGCGTCGATCTGGGCGAGCAGCATCTGCTGCCGCTCCTCGTTGACGGCGAGCTGGGAGTGTTCGACTGCGGCGGCGAGAGCTCGCCGGAACTTCCGCATGCCGGCCCGCTGCCGACGGGGGGAGGCGTTCACGGCGCGCAGGTCGTCGAGCTTGGCCTTCGCCATCGAGGCGCGGTTGATGCGGCGCTGCGCGTCAACCTCACCCGCGGTGCGCTCGGACGGCTCGGCCAGGCGCAGCCGGACCAGGATGCGCTCCGGGGTGAGTCGCCAGTTGATGGTGGAGGTGCCGCGCAGGCGGCGACGTTCGATGGCCATGCCGCGCTCCCACAGCCACGCGGCCACGAGGGGGGCGACCAGCCGGAACACGCCTTCACCGAAGGACTTGGCGTCCAGGGTGGACAGGACGGCGGTGAGAGCGGCCAGGACCCAGACGGCGATGCCGTCGATGCCGGCGGAGTAGTTGTCCCGCATGTTGCGGCGGGCGCGGATGGCGGAGACGACGATCGCGAGTTCGATGAACGCGAACAGCATGACGCGGAGGGGGCCGTCGAGTTCGAGGACGTCGCCGGAGAAGCGCCACATGCCTTCGGCGGAGACGGCGGTGGCGATGCCGGCTACGACGCGGGTGAGGCGGTCTTCGGTGCTGGTGGCGGGTTTGTCGGTGGCGGGTCGGCGGCGTGCCCATCGCACGGCGGTGAGGACGGCGGCGAGTACGAGGATGCCGGCGGCGGCCCATGCTGCCCACGGGGGCGGCATGTAGGGGGTGAGGTCGGTCATGACGTCACCTCCAGATACGCGCAGCTCGTGCACGGCTCCTCCGGCGAGGAGATCCCGGCGAAGATGCAAAGTTCGCGCAGGTAGTAGAGGGGCCACCTGGTGGCTGCGGCGAAGCGCCACAGAGCCATGCGCCAGCCGGTCAGGCGGGGGGTGGCGGCGATGGTGGTGGCGAGGTCGGCCGTGCACTGGTGGCAGATCTTGCGCCGGTCGGCGTTGACGCGGGCGAGGTGTTGGTGGTGGTCGTGGACGGCCTGGATGGCGGTCTGCACGATAAAGGCGAAGGGGATGGAGTAGGCGATCCAGATCATGACGGTCGCCTCGCTGCCGAACTGGTGTTCTCTGGCGCGCTGTGGTGCGCGTGGTGTACCTGTGTCATCAGCTCGATCTCCTGTTTCAGCAGGTGATTCGGGTCAGGCCCCCGGCCGGCGGTGAGGTCGCTCGGCCGGGGGCCGGCTCAAGGGGTTAGGTGTCGGCCCGGTCAGGGCTGGTCTCAGCGTGGGAACGGGCCTGGCCGATGCCTCCAGCTCTGCTCCGCATGGCTTCTCCTCTGGGTTGTGGGTCCCGCCCGCCCTGGAGAGGTGGACGGGACCGTCCTGGCGTTCACCGCGCCGTGTCACGCCAGGAGTGCGGGGGATCATGAGTAGCTCCGGCGGATCTTCTGCTGCTTGTCGAGAAGGTCGTCGAGCTCGTCGAGACTGTCGGCGCCGACTTGGGCCAGTGCGCCGGCCTGCTGCTGCGTGAGACTCGGACGGTCGCTCGTGGACGCCCAGTAGCGTCCGATCCCGGACCGGTAGATGCTCCACTCCGGGTACCGCTCGCGGACGCGGTTAAGGATGGCGTCGGCGTCCACGACGCGCTCCGGAGAGATGGGGACGGTGTTGGGTCCCATGGGCGGCGATCAACTCCGAGAGAGACACCCACGCGGTCCACGCGAAGTACTGGAGCTCGTGCAGGGCGGCGACCGGTATGAGTGCAGCCCCTGAGGTGTCGTGCTCGGCGCCCCAGCCGAGTTCGGCTTCACGAGTTCGGAGGGCGAAGTATGCCTGCGCCCGAGCCACCTCCGGCTTGCGAGGGTCGCCGTTCATCGCAACGAGGTAGGCGGCAAACCGGGCCAGGCGAAAGTCTTCACGGGGACGCCCGGCAGTCTTTTCAGGGGTGACCCTGAAAAGGTCGTCGGTGCTGGCGGCGTGGGCTGTGGCGGAAGCCATCGCGCGGTCCAAGACAGGGCGGTAGTCGCTCCAACGGCTGTAGCCCATCGGCTCCATGAGGTCGCGTGCCGACCAGTACTCGCCCTCCTTGTCGAATCGACGGATGGTGTCGAAAGGGGAGCCGTTAACGATCGCTAGTGGAGCAGTCACGAGCTGCCTCCTGGGGCGCTGTCTGTTGTTCACGTCGGACCTCAGTCGCAGGCGAGGTCTGGGGAGCTGAGTAGCTCTTCGAGATCACTGGCGCGGAAGCGGTACTCGTGACCGCCGGGGTTCTTACGCGCCTGGATCTTTCCTGTTCGAGCCCACACCCTGACCGTCTCGGGATCGACCTTGAACAGCTCGGCGACCTCTTCGGTCTTCAGCAGGGGTTCGAACTGGCGGCTCGCAGCATCAGCACTCACTTGACACCTCCAATTCGGACACGCGACCCCTAGATCCATGCGTGGGCCTCGTTGTGCTGGACTACACTCGACCGTACTGCCTCATGCGTGAGCTAGCAAGCTTTTTGTGGCACGAATGAGATCGCAGCTTTGCTGCCTAACGGATAAGGTGATCAGGGCATGACGCAATGAAAGGTGTAGTGAGTCGCGTGAGACCAGATAACAGGCACCCATCGCACAAGCTCGCCGCTGAACTGCGGGCGAAGATCATGGCAGGTCTTCTGGAGCCCGGCGCGAAGCTGCCCTCAACGGCGGAACTCGGCGAGCGATACGGGGTTGTGGGCGCGACAGTCCAGAACGCTGTGAGGATGTTGAAGGCCGAGGGCTTCGTGACCAGCCGGGCAGGCTCGGGCGTGTTTGTGCGTACTGGCCACGCCTTTGAGGTCCGAGCGGCTGCCTACTTTGAGCCGGCGTCCCGTGGCATCAACTACCGAATCTTGGATGCGTCTGAAGTCGATCCCCCCGACGACGTGGCTCAAGTGCTCGGCGACGGCCGGGCCATTTGTCGGACGCGCCTGATGTTGCGCGACGAGACGCCTGTAGAGCTCTCACGCTCGTACTATCCCTCGAGCCTTGCCGCTGGAACGCCGCTTGCGGGCCGCGGTCGCATTAGAGGTGGTGCACCTGCGGTCCTGGCCGAGTTGGGTCATCCAGAACGGGAGTGGATCGACCGGATCTCGACGCGTCCGCCTACGACCGAGGAGGCGGAGATGCTTGAGATCCCCGAGGGGATTCCCGTGTTCCGGCAGTTCCGCATCGTGTATTCCGATCATGAGCAGCCAGTCGAGGTCTCTGTGCTCATCAAGCCTGGACACCTCTATGAACTGAGCTACCGGCAGCCGGTGGCTGATTAGCGACGAAGTGATTGAACGTCGCTGCGTCTGGGCGGACACTGAGTGCGGCTGTCCCGCTCACAGGAGGAGACGCATGGACGCGACGGTAGGCGAGCTTGTGTGGCGGAAGAGCACCTTCTCTGGCCAGCATGACAACTGCGTGGAGGTTGCTGCATTGCCGGACGGCGGCGTAGCAGTCCGCGACAGCAAGGACCTCGACGGCCCGATGCTGACGTTCACTCCAGGCGAGTGGGACGCCTTTCGGGCCGGCATGAAGGCTGGCGAGTTCGACTGATGGAGGGCCGCGATCCGGCCAGGTGGCTTGATGCTGCCGAACTTGCTCAGCTCCTGGGTCTTTTCGATGAGGACGGGAGCCCCCGCGCGAAGGGTGTGTCCAGAAAGGCGTACTCGGGAGAGTGGCCTTGCCATAAGCCGCTGGGACGGATTCGGTTCAGCCCCGAAGATGTCGCCGCCATCCAGGAGTTGGTGGCCCGGCCAGCAATCAAGGCGAGAGCCGAGGCGCGGCAGGAGAAAGTGCTCCCCGACCGGTCGACGGCCACCTCTCATCGGGTGTTACCGGGGGCCAGCAAGAAGGACTCGCCGGTTCGCGATCTGACCCCGCTTCCGATCAGGCACCGCCGCCAACGGCATACCGATCCCGAGGGTTACGGCACCTCGGAATAGGGCTCATGCTCATGATGCGTACGTAGGCACGTTCGGATGGTGCGTACGTGCTCACTACCGTTGATTCATGATCGACTCGGAGAGTGGCGTACCGGTGTATCGGCAGCTTGCCGACATCGTCCGCCGCCAGATCGAGTGCGGGGAGCTCGCGCCTGGTCAGAGGTTGCGGACCGAGCCCGAATACGAGTTCGAGTACGGGATCAGCCGCGCCTCGGTGCGGCGGGCGATCGCGATCCTTCGCCAGGAAGGTCTGATCACGACCAGCCGCAGCGGTTCACGAGTGCGTACCGTGCGAGCCATGGCAGAGGTACCGATAGGGGACGAGACTCGGGTCACCACTCGCATGCCGACGGAGATGGAGCGGCGCCAGCTTGGCGTACCGGAGGGCGTTCCGGTCTTCGTCGTGGAGCAGGACGGAGATCAGCAGATTCTGGCCGGAGATCGGACAGCGCTGATCGTAAAAGCGGGGCGGGACTGAGTGGGGAGAGCTGACTTGATCCCGGCCTGGACGGGTGACCCCGGGCACTAACACTGTCCGGGGCCACCCGTCTTATGGACCGCACCGCCGGGGCTTCGCCTCGCCGTGGGGGGAGGAGTCGACAGTGCGGGGACTGGGCCCTCGCCTGAGGCCTGACGCCCCTCTCGGATCGTATGCGATTAGCTGCGGGCTGTCACGGCGTGGTTGCAGATGGAGGGTGGGAGAAAAGTGGGAGAAGAGATCTTGATCGAGGCTGGTCGCCGGTCATCGAAATTCGCCGAGATTCACTGACCATAAGCGTTCTACCTGCGTACTCGCGGATACGGCTGATCGCACCGTTGGGCTGACAGCGTTCGCATCGAAGGGGTCAGGGGTTCAAATCCCCTCATCTCCACCCAAGCCAGAGGCCGCTTCCGAGAGATCGGAAGCGGCCTTCTGCGTTGCTGGGTGACCAACCGAGTGACTACGCCTCACGGGGTGGCAGCGGCTCCCCAGCCGTCGTACTCGGCGTGATACCGAGCCGCCAGGTCATCGAACAGGTTGCCCGTCTCCCGCACGAAGTCGGGCGAGATCACCGCGGTCGTTTCACAGGTCACCGGCCAGCTGTCCGGATGCTCCGGGGAGGGCTTCCCGATCTCGGGACGCAAGCCATAGCCGGCGCCGTGGGCCTCCTTCGCGATGCTCTGAGCGGCATCGAGGGTCGGAGCGTGCAAATAGAAGTCCACATGACGAGGCTGCTCAAGATCAGCTCCTGCTTTGGTGAGCTGATGCATCACCATCAGGTCCTTGTACTTGATTCCAAGCTCTGGTGACCGCTCTTCCGGATCGACTTGCTCACGCTTCTTTCTCCGGAACGGCCACATGCGACATCCTTCGTATTTTTGTTCGGATTGGCGATCATAATCAGTCCGGAAAAGCTGGTCCAGAGCCTCAGCTCCTTCCAAGAGCATCGGGCGGAGCTGCTTCCGGCAGACGGTCTCGGCAACCGAGGTGCTGCGGTGGCCGGCCAGGCGGGAGATGCTCTCCAGCGGGACGCCGAAATTCGACAGCAGCGAGACGAAGCTGTGCCGCATCTCCTGGGGCGTCCACTCCATGGCGTTCTGTCAGGCTTAGGCCGGTTCCCCGCACCGCTTCGGCATGGCCAGCGTGCGCCGGGACTTACGGGTCTTGGTCACGGCCTTCCCGGACCGAGCGCCAGCGGCTTCTGCCTGGGCGAGAGTGAGCGACTTGGACGGGGCGCCCCTTCTTCCCCTAGGGAGATCTCGCAGAGCAGCGCCATGTTCCGCATCACCTTCGTCACGAGCCTGGGCGCGGGAGACGGCCCGGCCGACGGGTCCCGAGTCTGCCCGGGAAGCCGATCTGGTCGGCCAAACGGGTCAGGCGAGCGGTGTCAGGAGCGGCACCCGGACCGCCTGCCGTTGTCGCCGCATCATCCCCGGAGCCTCCCGATCACGTCCGCTGGACGCTGCCGTCGGGCGGCATGCCGTGGCTGACCGCACGTCTCTACGGGAGGGGTGCGGCGGAGACGGTGAGCCACCGTTCCACGGCGGCGCTCATCTTCGCGCCCGCCTCCAGCGCCGCGGCCTTGGCGGCGGTCGGGTTGGTGTTCGCGACCTGTCCGAGGATCACCCCGAGCACCAGGTGGCCGCGTACGCGGGAGGCCCACATGAGGTTGCCGCCCGCGGCGGTGCCCGAGCCGGTCTTGATGCCGATGACGCCGTGCTTGTGCAGCAGGGTGTTGGTGTTGGGCAGCCGTCGCCCGGAGCCGGGCACGGCCGTGTCGGCCTGGGACACGACCTCGCGGAAGACCGGGTCGCGCATGGCCTCCTTGGCCAGCTTGAGCTGATCGGCCGCGGTGCTGACGGTGCTGTCCTCGTTGCCGCTGGCACCGGTGTACGTGGTGGCGGCCATGCCCAGGCGGCGGGCGGCGGCGTTCATCCGCTCGACGAAGCGCTCCTCCGAACCGGAGTCCCAGCGGGCCAGGAGGCGGGCCACGTTGTTGCCCGAGGGCACCATCATCAGCTCAAGCAGCCGGCGAAGCCGTACGCGCTCCCCTGCTCTGACCGGGGCGGTGGACTCCTGCGGCACGTAGGACTCGTCCTCGGCCGTACGGTCCACGGTGATGAGCGGGCCGCCGTCGCCGGGCCGGAGCGGATGGCGGCGCAGGATCACGTAGGCGGTCATGACCTTGGTCACGCTGGCGATGGGCAGCGGGTCGTTGCCGCCACTGGCGCCCAGGCTGCCCACACCTTCCACTTCGACGGCGGCCTGGCCCTCGGCCGGCCACGGCAAGGGGACGGCGCCGGAGACGGGCGGCACGGTTCCACAGCTCGTCAGCAGCAGGAGCAGAAGGGACACGAAGGAACGTCGCATGCCGACCACGGTGGGCCACCCGCGTGTCCGTACGGCCGTGGGCGGATCTCCGCAGGGGCTTGGCCGTGTATCAGTCGGGCATCAGGCTGACGGTGACGCGCGCGCCGCCGTCGGCGGGGTTGTCGAACCGCAGGTTCGCCCCGATGACGCGGGCGTGGCCGAGCACGATGGTCAGGCCGAGCCCGTGCCCGCGGCCCCGCTCGCTGCGTCCGGTGTGGAAGCGCTGCGCCTGCCCCTTGTTCAGGGTGGTGAGCAGGTCGGGCGGGAAACCCGGGCCGTGATCGCGGATGACGATCTGGCGGGATCGCACGGCGACCGTCACCGGGGCCGCGCCGTGTGCGCGAGCGTTGAGGAGCAGGTTGGCGACGATGCGCTCCAGGCGGCGCGGGTCGGTGACGGCTGTGGTGTCGCGCTGGTCGCCGACGAGGTCCAGGTCAGCGGGTACGTCGACCCGGCGCAGCGACTCGCGCACCAGGTCGGCCAGCGGCACCGGCTGCCGGTCCGGTTGTTCGCCGGTGGCGTCCAGGCGGGAGATCTCGAGCAGATCGTCGACCAGGCCGCGCAGCACGCCGATCCGCTCGCGGACCATGTCGGTGGCCTGCCCGTCGGGCAGCAGCTGGCCGGCGGTCAGCAGCCCCATCAGCGGAGTGCGCAGATCGTGCGCGACGTCGGCCGTGAAGCGCTGCTCGGCCAGCAGCCGCTGCTGGAGGCTGGCGGCCATGGAGTTGAGCCCGGCGCCGATCTCGGCGATCTCGTCCCTGCCGCCCGCGTCGGTGCGCGCGGACAGGTCGCCGTCGGCGATCTCCCGGGCGGTACGGGCCATGCGCCGGAGCCGCCGGTTGGGGAGCTCGGCCGCCAGCACCGACAGCGGGATCACTCCCGCCAGGGCGAGCAGGCCGGCTTTGACCATGTTGCGGTCGAGTGCGTACAGGCCGCGCAGCTCCCCTCCCATCGAGATCTGGGCGATCACCGCCTGGCGTCCGTCGCTCCCGTACGGCTGAGCCGCCCACATCCACGGCTCGTCCCGGTAGTCGACCCCGTACCAGGTCACCGGACGGCCGGGATGCAGCCGGGCAGCCAGTTCGTCGGGAAGCTGCTCGACGGCGACCGGGTCAGCGAGAGTCAGCGCCTCCAGAGCCCGGGCTTCGCCGATGCCCAGCTCACGCTCCCAGGTCGCCCGGTGGACCAGGAGCCCCACCACGGCCGCGACGACGGTGGCGGCGAGCGTGACGAGGGCGGCGATCTTCCAGCGTAGAGAGGCCGGATTCATGTGGTGTTCAGCCGGTAGCCGAAGCCGCGGACCGTCTCGATGCGCTCGGCTCCGACCTTCTTGCGCAGTCGCTGCACGCACAGGTCGACCACGCGGCTGTCGCCGTCCCATCCGTAGTCCCACACCGTGCGCAGCAGCGTCGCCCGTTCCAGGACGATGCCCGGGTGGGCGGCGAACTCCAGCAGCAGCCGCAACTCGGTCGGGCTCAGGTCAAGGCGCTGCCCGGCTCGGCGTACCTCCAGCGAACCGGTGTCGACGCTCAGCTCGCCGAAGGTGAGCGTGGCGTCGGCCTGCCCGGTCGCGGGCGAAGGTTGCGGCTGGGCGATGGTGGCCCGGCGCAGCAGCGAGCGGATCCTGGCCACCAGCACCGGTAGGTCGACCGGTTTGACCACGTAGTCGTCGGCGCCGCCCTCCAGCCCGGCGACGATGTCCAGGCCGTCGCCTCGGGCGGACATCATGAGGATCGGCACCTGGCTGGTTTCCCTGATCTTGCGGCACAGGCTGATGCCGTCCAGGCTGGGCAGCATCACATCCAGCAGCAGGAGGTCGTGGCCGCCTGCCTGGGCGGCTTCCAGGCCGCTCAGCCCGTCGTCGGCGGTGGTCACGCGGTAGCCGTAGCGCTCCAGGGCCATGCTGACCGACGTGCGGATCACCGCGTCGTCCTCGACGAGCAGGAGTGATGTCATGAAATGCACGATATCTACCTCAATGCCGTGACTGGTTCCATACGAGCGGCACGCAGGGCCGGGTACAGCCCCGCGAGCAGCCCGACGAGGGCGCCGGCGACAGGGGCCATGGCGGCCAGCTGTACGTCCAGGACCGGAGTCCACTGCTTGGCGGCGCACACCGCGACGATCACGAGGATGCCTCCTGAAGCCCCGATGACGCCGCCGGTCATTCCGGTGAGGGTGGACTCCAGCAGGAACTGCGCCGCGATATGACGGCGGGCCGCGCCGAGGGCGCGGCGCAGGCCGATCTCGGCGATACGCTCCATGACGGTCACCAGCGTGACGTTGGCGATGCCCACCGCGCCGACGACCAGGGAGACCAGCCCGAGAATGAGGAAGAGCGCGTTGACGTCGCCTTCCACCGCGTCACGTGCCCGCGTGGGGCTGGGCGGCGAGATGACCTGGAGCAGGGCCTCGTTGCCCGGGCTGAGCGCGACCGGCGCCTGCTCGGCGATCAGTCCCGCGGCGCCGAGGCCGGTGTTGACCAGAACCCGGGTCACGGTGCTCAGGCCGTAGCGCTTGCCGACGGCCGGCGGCAGCAGCACCGCGCCCGCGAGGCTCTTCTCACGTTTCAGGTCGCCGAGCACCCCGATGACGGTGTACGCCTGGGTGCCGATGAAGACGGCCGGGGCCCGGTCCAGCCGGGTGATGCCCAGCAGCCTGGCCGCGTGCTGGCCCAGCACGACGACCTTGTCCCCTCGGGCGACGTGCCCGGCGTCGAAGTAGCGACCCTCGATCATCCGGCCTTTGACCGCGGCGGGCAGGCCGGGGTCGCTGGCCAGTACGGTCAGCGTCTGGTCGACGACCCTGGTCGGGTCCACGATGTCGTTGGAGCGGACGCTGAGATTGGCGCTCTGTTCCGCCTCGGCGAGCGCGGCGGCGGAGGCCACCCCGCGCAGCCGGGTCACCCTGCCGACGTCGGCCCAGTCGACCAGAGGGAATGCGTGCTTCGGGACTTCGATCGTGACGGAGGTGGCAACCAGTTCGTCGAAGCGGCCGACGATCTGGTTGCCCGCCGTCGCGGCGACGCCGAGCGTGACCACGAGCGTGGTGATGCCCAGCACGGTGCCCAGAGTGGTCAACGCCGAGCGCACCGGGCGGGCGAGCAGGCCCGCCACGGCCTCGTTCAGCAGATCGCGAGGGTGCACCTCTACTCCTCCGTCAGGACGCCGTCGGTGATGCGCACCCGGCGCATGGCCCGGTCGCTCACCTCGTTCTCGTGAGTGATGACCACGATGGTCATCCCCTGGGCACGCAGCTCGTCGAACAGGTCGAGCACGGCGTCGGTGTTCTTGCTGTCGAGGTTGCCGGTGGGCTCGTCGCACAGCAGCAGGGACGGCTCGCCCATGAGGGCGCGGGCGATGGCGGCGCGTTGCCGCTCACCGCCCGACAGCCGGCCGGGCAGGAAGTCCACCCGATGCGACAGCCGTACCCGCTCCAGAGCACGCATCGCGCGCTCCCGCCGCCCCCCGCGCCGGGCCGCGCCGTAGACCTCGGCGAGCATGACGTTCTCCAGGACGCTGCGGTGCGGCAGCAGATGGAAGGACTGGAAGACGAAGCCGATACGGCTGCCGCGGATCGTGGTCCGCGCGTTGTCCTTCATGGAGACGGTCTCGAGGCCGTCGAGCCGGTAGCTGCCGCTGGTCGGCCGGTCGAGCAGGCCGAGGGTGTTGAGCAGGGTGGATTTCCCGGATCCGGAAGGACCGACGATGGCCATGTAGTCGGCTTTCTCCACGCGCAGGTTGACCGCCGAGAGCGCCTGAACGGGAGGATCGGCGGGAAACTCCTTGGTCAGGTCGTGGAGCAGGATGACCGGCTCAGACACTGTTGATCACCACCTTGTCGCCCGGCTCGAGGTCGCCGGTCACCTCCACGGCTCCGTCGGCGGACAGACCGGTGCGGATCTCGACCTCCCTGGTCTGATCGGGCGCGATCTCCACCAGCACCCTGGCCTTGCCGTCCGCGGCGGTGACGACCGCCGCGGCGGGAACCACGAGCACCTCCTGGCCGGTGGCTCCGATGGTGACCCGGACCGTGACCGGCGCGCCGGCGAGCTTCTTGAGGCCCTTCATCGAAGCAGGAGTGATCATCACCGGCGTGGCGCCCTGCTTGTCGCGTCCGCCGAAGGAGGTCACCGTGCCGGGGATGGTCGTGCCCGCCTCCGTCTCGATGCTCGCCTTCAGGCCGGTCTTCAGCCGCTCGGCCTCGGCCACGTCCACCGAACCGGCGACCACGAAGGTGGAGGCGGTCACCGTGGCGACCGACCGGTCCACCACTTCGCCCGCCTTGACGGTCGGCTTGTGCAGGCGGGCGGGCAACTTGGGCAGGAAGACGATCTCTCCCGCCGGGACGGTGGTGCCATAGGTCCTGGAGAACTCGGCCAGCAGCGCTCGGGCCGCGGCCAGATCACTCTGGGCGTTGGCCACCTTCAGCTTGGCAGGAGAAAGCTGCAGCGCCTGCTTGAGCGCCTGCTCGGCGGTGACGACGGCCTCGCGTGCCACCCGTACGTTCTTGGACAGCTCGGCCAGCCGCGTGGCCCGCGCGGTCGCCGCTTCCTCCCGCACGCGCTCCAGCGCCGACCTGGCGGCGGCCAGATCCGCTTCCGCGTTGGCGACCCGGAGTTCGAGCAGGCGGGTGTCGGGAGACGGGCCGGCGGACGGACTAGCGCTGGGAGTCGGCGTGGCGATGGCCTTGTCGAGGTCTTGCTGGGCCGACAGCAGCTTCTCCTCGGCTGCCCGGATGGCGGCTTCCGCCGCCTCGACCTTGGCTTCCTCGTCGATGGTGTGCGCGTTGCTCAGCGCTCGCTCGGCCTCCCGCAGATCCTGCCTGGCGTTGGCGAGCCTGACCTTCAGCGGGAGCACGTCCCGGCCATGCTCCAGGAGCTTGCTCTCGGTCGCGAGCACTTCCTGCGCGGTCCGAACGGCCCGGCGCAGGTCATCACGCTTCTGCCGCAGTTCCAGGGTGGGCTGCTGCGCCTCGTAGCCCCGCTTGGCGTAGAAGCGCGACACCGCCGCGATGGTCGCCTGGTCGAACACGCCGGTGGCGGGCGCGCGCAGCGCCTTCTGCAACTGCTTGACATCGTCCCCCTTGACGCCGGGGACCAGACTGCGGTGCATCGGCACCGTGCCGGAGAAGACGAACACCGGACGCCCGTTCACCTCCATCAGCAAGGAGCCCTCCGTGAGGGTGCCCTGCCGGGGAGCGCGCGTGGCGCGCTGAGCAGTCTCGCTGCCGCCGACCACGCCGGCCAGCGACACCGGGTACGGCGAGCCGTACTCCAGAGCGCCGCTGACCACCACGGTGGCCACCAGCTTGCGCCGCTCGACCGCGGCGGTGACCAGCGACGGCTTGGGCGGCTTGCGGGCGGCCGCCTCGTCGGCGGGGGAACGCAGCATCGTGCCCACTCCCCAGCCGGTCCCCGCGATCACCAGGACCGCGGCCAGGACGAGCAGCAGCTTGCCGCGAGGGGTGCGGATCACTGTGCTTCGAACCCGTACTTCACCCTGGCCGCGTTGTTGAGCCGCTTCGCCAGGGGAACGAAGGCGGCGTAGAAGTCCTTGCCGCACTCCAGGTCGACCAGCGCCGACTTGATCTCCTTGACGAGGTACGGCCTGGCCGCCTCCGCCGTGACCTCGCCCGCCTCCCGTAGCTTCTCGAGCTGCTTGCTCCACACCTCCACGCCGCGACCGCCCAGCGCCAGCGGCCTCGCGGACGCCACCCGCTCGCCCTTGGACTTCAGGCACTCGGCGAAGGGCGCGGCGAGCTCCAGGAGCTTGGGATCGCCGTCGAGCGCCTTGTCGATGTTCTCGATCTCCTTGCTCATCTGGTCCTGGTAGTCGGCCAGCGAGGTGACCTTCAGGCCGTTCACCTGACGGAGGGCGTCGACCCTGCACTCGTTCATGGTCTTGAGATAGGCGTCCCGCTTGGCGCCCTGGAGAGCGTCGATCGTCGCCTTGTTCGGGTCCTGCGCCCCCTTCTCCGGCGGCTTGGGATAGACGATGGCGGAGAAGACGCCGAAGCCCTCCTTGCCGCGGATGGCCTTCATTGCCTCGTAGTCAGCGGGGTCGGCATCGGACTGCTTGGGGCGGCTGACCGAGGGGGTGTAGAGGAAGCCCTTCTGCTTCATGCAGGTGGCGATGACGGCCTCCCGCTCGCGTACCTTGTCCACCGTGGCGTCGCCGTCCGCCGTGGGGGCCGGCGATGCCCCGCAGCCGGTCAGCACCGCCAGGCCGAGCAGACCGCACGTCAACACACGCATGAAGGATTCCTTTCCGTGGGGATCACGCCGTGGCTACTTTGGAGCCCCATTCCGTCCGGCCCACGTCGAGCGGGTATCCGCGCGTGCTCGGCCGTGCATCCGCCGTGCATCAACGCCTCGCTCAGGGCTGGCGCTCGCCATCGCCTGGTCCTGGATGTCGGGTCGGCGGGGGTGGGCGCCGTGGATGTTCGTCCCGCTCGTCCTGGTGCTGGGCATCCTGCTGCTCGTCAAGGCCGATGCGCCCCTTCGCGTGCTCTTCGCCCTGTCGGAGCCGAGCCTGGAACGCCACGCCCGGTCGGTGCGCGATGACTATGACGCGAGCAATGGTGGGGTCTGCCCTTCGTGGACGAGGTGGAGAAGATTTCGGGCGGAGCAAGGGTTCGTGGTCACGGACGTCACGGTGGAGTGGAAGAGCTACGGCTTCGCCTATCTGCCGGATCGGGCACCCGACCCGGCAGAGGAAAGGTATGAGCACTTCACGGGCCCCTGGTACATCTGGTGTGACGGCCCCTGAACCTCACGGCACCTGACGGTGCCGAGCAATCAGTTGAGGAAGCGATCCCCAGCAGGCGGGATACGCCTTGCGCCCCTGGACTCCCCCCCACGGGAGCAGGGTCCATCCTTGGATTCGTGCACCACAACGACCTGCTGACGATCGGCGCGTTCGCCCGGCTCTCGCGCCTGAGTGTCAAGCAACTGCGCCATTACGCCGACCTGGGGCTGCTGGAGCCCGCCCATGTCGATGCCGGCACCGGCTATCGCTACTACCTCCCCGGACAGGCCCGGGACGCGCTCACCATCGGGTTGCTGCGTTCGCTGGATGTGCCGTTGGCGGCCATTGGGCGGGTGCTGGCCGGTGCGGAGGGTGTGTTGGACGAGGTGGAGCGGGAACTGCAGGCCGAGCTTGAACGGCGGAGCCGTACTCTGGCGACCTTGCGCCGGGTGATGGCGGATGGGCTTCCGTATACGCAGGTTCGGTTGGTGCGGGAGAAGCCGTTGCGCGTACGGCTGGCGCGTGAGGTGGCCGCCGGGCCGGACGACATCGGGCGGGCCACCAGCCTCGCCATCGCGCGGTTGATGCCGGTAGGGCCGGCGGCGCAGTTGATCGGACTGTTTCCGCTGGATCTGTCGGAAGCCTTCGAGGTCACTGCGGCCGTCGTCATCGATGGCGGGGCCGGTGACGAGGTGTTGCCTGGGGGGACTTTGGCTGCCGCCACGCATGTCGGGCCCTATGACCAGATCAATCTGACCGCCCACACGCTGCTGACCTGGTGTGCCGACCATGGGCACCAGCCTGCGGGGCCGATCCGCGAGGTGTATGTGTCCGATCCGGCCACCACCGCGCCCGACCAGCTTGTCACTCACCTGATGATCCTTCTGGAGGAGGGATCGTGACCGTCACCGCAGCCCTCCGCAGCGTCGCGGGCACCATGGCGTGCGTGCAGGACGATCCTGCGTCAGCCGGTACAGCCGGCAGCAGGTGACGTGTGAAAGGAGGGAGTGCGCGGTGAGCACAGGGCAGCCATCGACCGCCGACCTGCGCGAGCACTACCGCGGACTCATCAACACCCGCGGGCTGAACGTGGCGATGTGCTGGACCGTGATCGTCCCCGAGGCCGGAACGGAACTCAGCCTCGACCAGGTCGCAGCCCGCCTAAGCGGTGGCACCGCTCATCGCGTCCACAACGCCATGCGTTTCGGTGAGCTGTGGGATCTGCTGTACGCGGGGGAGTACCCCGTGCTGATCGACTGGTTCGATTCGGCCGCGGTCGTCATCGAGTACGACTACCTCGGCTCCAGTTCCGCTGTCCTAAAGCGTCTCAGCCACCGGGCTCGCGTCTACAGCGCCTGGTGGAACGTCAACCGCCACAACCGGCTGAGCTTCGCCGTCGACGGGGAGTGCCTCCTGATGATCGACGCCCTGTTTCCCGGCCGTCCGCAGCACTACCCGGGCATCGGTCAATGGCCGGAGCTCGAGACGATGACCGACTTCTTCGTCGAGTTCGAGGAACGCGGCGACGACTATGACTGGAGAGCCGCCTGGCTCGCGCTCATCGAGCAGACCACGGGAGTCCGGTTGAGCGCCGAGTGGCTCGACCAGGCGCACCCGTGCGTGACAGTGAACCCGACCGACGCCACCCGCTGACCCGGCACCCCACAACGGGACACCCACATGACATCCATCGCCCCCGCCCGTGACGGAGAGCGGATGGTGACGCATTCCAACGGTCAGGACTGGGTGGTGTCCTGGCATCCCGTCGATGACCCGCCCGAAGGGGAACCGCATGGAGCCGCGGGCGTCTGCGTGACAGCCGGCGGGGAGATGGTGCTGATCAGTCATGACGGCGAGCACTGGGGGTTCCCGGCCGGACGGCCTGAAGGGGCGGAGAGCGTCGAGGAGACCCTGCGGCGGGAGATGCTGGAAGAAGCGTGCGTCACCGTCGTCGGGAGCCGACTGCTGGGGTATTCGCGCAGCGAGTGCGTGCGCGGGCATGAGCTGGGTCTGGTGCTCGTCCGGTCGTACTGGCGGGCGGAGGTCCGGGTGCTGGAGTGGAGGCCGGAGTTCGAGGTCCAGCACAGGCGGCTGGTTCCGGAGGGCGAGGCGGAGGAACACGTCCGCGATCCTGACCAGGCCGCGACGCGGGTCTCTTTTCGTGCTCTGGAAGAAGCGGCGGCGTGAGGGGGATGGCCACGGTCAGAGGCCGGGAGGACGGCCTCTGACCGTGGTGGGGCTAGGCGACCTTGGGGTCGGGGGCCTTCCAGGTGTTGCAGGAGCCCGGCTTCCCGCTCCTGTACCCCTGCTCAAGCCAGTAAAGGCGGTTGGTGCTCGTGCCGCTGTACTTGTTCTTCAGGAAGCTCTCCCAGAACAGCTTGCCCTTGGCGGTGGGCCGCCAGTCCTTCACCACCCGGCGCAGCGCCTTCGCCGAGACGCCCATGAAGCAGTCGAGCTGCAGGTAGTAGCGCCGGTTCTGCTGGTTCATCTCGGCTTCGTCAGCGCTGTTCTGCAGCGCCCACCAGGCCTGGCCGATGCCGGTCTGGCCGGCCACGACGCCGCTCCAGGTCCTGGTGATGGAGGTGAACACCGCCACGTCGCTCTTCGCCTTGATCCAGTCGCCGGCCAGGCGGACGTGGAGCTCGGTCTGGCAGATCTCGGAGAAGGAGGCGTCGATGTCGAGGCCGGTGGAGCAGGACTGCTTGTCGTCGGCCTCCTTGAAGGTCACCTGGACCTGCCTGAAGTCCTTGATCGCGGGCTTCCAGGCCTTGTTCAGGCAGCCGACCAGGTCGGTGATGTACTTCTTGGTCGAGGAGGCGCTCGTGCCCTTGGTCAGCGCGCAGCGGACGCTGGCCGGTTTGGCCTTGTAGAGGTCGTTGTGGGTGAGTTCGGGGGCGCCGGTGATCGGCTCGGCGTGGGCGGCTCCGGGAAAAAGCATCATTCCGGAACAAAGCGCCATTTCGGTCAGAGCGCCAGCTAGGGGGCGAAGAATCACCTTGTGGATCATAGGGGGTTGCCGTCCATCGCCAACAGCCGTCACGACGCGCCCCCGGTGAGCTGGGCGTGCAGCCGCCGGCACTCGTGGGCGAAGCGGGTGGTACGGCGGCTGCCCGCGTGCTGCGCGATCACCGGGAGCTCCCCGCGCGCATCGGTCCACAGCGCGACGTCGGCCGCGAGGGCGACGAGCTCGCTGTGGGTGACGGTGGCGCGCTGCCCGGGGCCGGGCAGAAGG
The DNA here is from genome assembly GCF_040655795.1 of Nonomuraea sp. NPDC050310. Taxonomy (NCBI): domain Bacteria; kingdom Bacillati; phylum Actinomycetota; class Actinomycetes; order Streptosporangiales; family Streptosporangiaceae; genus Nonomuraea; species Nonomuraea sp. NPDC050310. The sequence continues at coordinate 290,392 of NZ_JBFAKP010000004.1, forward strand.
GCGGGCAGCAGGGTGCCCAGGATGCGCCACACCGCGTGATGCCCGCCCGCCTCGGCGAGCTGGGTCAGGGCGGTGATGGCGGGACGAACCTCCAGCCAGGTACGGCGGAGCATCAGCGCGATCTGGCGCCCCATCGCCTCGGCGGGCAGGTCGTCCGCGGCGGCCAGGGTCAGGATCAGCGGGATGGCGCCCGGCAGGCCGGCGACGAGCTGGAAGGCGAGGATGGCCGCCGTCGCCTCGCCCAACGGCCCCCGCGTGAGCGGCAGGGAGGCGATCTCGGCCGGCCCCACCGAATGGCCCCAGCCGCCCCGCAGCAGGTACGGCAGGCAGTTGACGGACAGGACCTCGCGATGCGAGGGCAGCGTGCCGGACCACCTGCTGAACGAGTCCCCGTAGTCGTCGACCGGCCAGTCGTACGGCTCGCGCAGCAGTACCTCGTCGATCAGCGGGTGCCCGGTCGGCGTCGTCACCCGCAGGACCGGCTTCAGCCGTACCGAGGTGAAGTGCTCCGGCTCCCCGTCACCGAACTCGACCATGGTCGCGCCTTCCATGTGCCGCCAGACGAGGCCGCACTCGGGGTCGGCCAGGCCGTCCCCGGCGAGCCAGCGGGCGGCCGAGCGGGCCCCCGCCGAGTCGATCTTGGCGGCGCGGTCCGCGGCGGCCGGGTGGCTGCCTCGGGGCAGCCGCAGCAGGGCCTGCGCCAGGTCGGCGGGCAGCGGTTCGACGCCGGCGGCGGCGCAGGTCTCCAGCCGGTCGACCAGCACGTCGGGTTCGAGATGGCCGCTCAGCCAGCTCGGCGTGGCCAGCAGGACGGGCGGCAGGGCGTCGTTCCTGAGCGCGTCGAGGAGTTCGGCATAGCGGTGCAACTGGAAGTCGTGCAGCGGGGTGACGCTGTTGGGACGGGGGAGCTGGTTGCGCCGCCGCCACTCCTCGTGCTCGGGCAGCGGCTCGTGCATGAAGGATCGCAGCCGGGCCGGGACGAAGATGACGGTCACCTCCACCAGCGGCTCGTCGGGCTCCGGCGGCGGGAGCGGCTTCCCGGCGCGCATCGCGGCGATCCGGAGGGGATCCACGCCGAGCTCGGCCATGCGGTCGAAGGCCCGGTCGAGGATGAAGTCCGGCATGGCCTCGTCGGAGTCGTCGTACAAGGCGTCGGGCGGCATGCCCTGCGGGCCGTACAGGTGGATCCTGCCGTCGGCGAACGGGATCTGCCGGTCGCCTTCGGTCGCCACCGCCGCGCCGGGGCCGTCGTCGCTGGTCCAGGTGAGGAAAATGGCGCGCATCGGGGCGTCGTCGTCGAGGTAGCGGCCGGGCCGGTAGGAGCTGCTGATCATGAACCTCATCCCCGTTTCCGGGTCCGGCTCCTGACCACGGGTGAGCCTCCTGACCCGCAGGGTGTGGTTGGGGCGGTCCCAGAACTTCTCCGGCTCGAACGGCGGGAGTTCGCGGACGCTCCCGGGAGTCACCAGCTCGGCGGCGAGCGCCGCGCGCCACTGGGCGGGCTCGGTGCGTGCTTGGTTCGACGCCCAGTGTGCCGGTCCGCCCTCGATCTGCGGGGAGAAGGCGGCCCGGCCGGCGGCGCCTCCGGCGACGAAGGCGGCCAGCCAGCCCTCTTCCCTGACCCACGTCGTCTCGTGGTTGGCGGCCAGCGACGGTTCCGGGAAGGGCCGCAGCTCCGGCAGGGCGGGGAGCGGCGGCAGCTCCTTGCGTGCCGGCAGGTCCTCGACGGGAACCTCGCCGCCGAACCGGGCGGCCAGCTTGGCGGCGAGGTCGGCGGGCAGGTGGCCGGCGCCGTCGAGGATGGTGCTGGCGTGCCCGGCGAACAAGCCGGCGTGCTTCGAGGTCAGCTCGACCGCGCGGGTGCGCACGTCGAAGGACTTGTGGGTGTACGCGGTGACCAGGGCGGTCACGAAGTCGCCGGCGGTCTCGGGCGTGGCGCGGAGCGCCTGGCCGAGCCAGCGCAGGCCGAGCGCGGCGAGCTTTGCCTCCTCGCGGAAGGTCAGCGCGTCCACCGCCTCGACCAGGTCGGCGTGGTCGAGCGGAAGCGCCTTGCGCACCTGCTCGGCGGCCAGCTCGGCGACCGTGCCGGGGGCGGACGGCAGCAGCCGCAGGTAGTCGCGCAGGCGGGGAGCCGACTCGGCGGGGGACGGGTCGAGGAGGGTGTGGAGCCGGACGAAGAACCGGAGGTCCTGGGCGTCGCCGCCACGCAGGAAGCGGCTCACGCAGCCGTCGAGCGCCTGCTGCCTGGGCAGGTCGCGGGCCGCGGTGGCGAGCCAGCGGCTGGGCAGCGGGTCGAGCCGCTCCTCACGCAGGGCGCGGCCGGCGCCCTCGGCCTCGAAGACGCGCGGCAGCAGGACAGGAGCCAGCGGGTCCTTGACCACGATCGGCTCGCTGAGCCAGGCGGCCACCAGCGGGTCGTGCTCGGGCGGCGTCGCGCCGGAGGTCCGCAGCAACGCGAGGGCGATCGGCGCGATGCGGTCGGCGGGACGCCGGATCCGCTGGGCCAGCCGTACCGCGACATCGTGCCGCCAGGCCGCAGGCCGGGCGGCGGCCACCCGGCAGACGCGGGCGAGGTTGGGGGTGTCGGCCCAGCGGCGGTTGACGTCGCGGCTGGTCATCCAGGCCACCGCGGCCGCAGGCCCGGTGATGAGGCCGACCCCGGCCAGCAGCAGCGCGGGGGCCAGCTTGTCGAGCATCTCGCCGACCTCCCACGAGGCCAGGAACTCGGCCTCGTCGGGATCTTCGGCGCGAACCTGCTCGGCGCGGAGCCGGCGTAAGTCCTTGACCAGGCCGGGCAGCAGGCCACTCAGGTCGGCGCGCTCCTCCTCGGTGAGGGCGACCAGCAGGGTGGTCAGGCGGGCGGTCTCACCGGCGGCGATCAGCTCGCAGATCTCGGTCCAGCGGGTCATCGGGAGCCCTCCACGGCGGGCCGGGCCGCGAGCGGGAGGGCTGCCTGGGTCGCCGGGCCGAGAGGGCCGGCGACGTGGGGGGAAGGCGCGTGGGACCGGTGCGCCTGCGTCGCTGAAGTCATGGCCCGGGACACTAGATCACCGCACCGACAAACCGAGGGCTACGGCAGGCGCAGCTCGGCCAGGTGCTCGGCGGCCGCCTGCGGGCTCAGGGCGGCGCCGCGCCGGTAGGCGGTGTCGTAGCCGGGACGGCCGAGCCGGTCGGCGAGCGTCGCCGCGAGGGCGCGCAGCTCGGTGTCGCCGTGGTCGAAGGAGCCGCGGAGGGCCTGGCTGAGGCCGAGCGCGGTGGCCGCGCCGGCCGCATCGCCTTCGAGGAACAGCAGCCTGGCCAGCAGTTGCGCGGCCAAGGGGGCGTCCATGATCGATTGGGCGGCCTGGACGACGCGGGGCAGGAGGGCGCGGGCGCGCGCGGCGTCCCCGGCGGTGAGCAGGTTGGCCACCCGCGCGGCCGGCAGCCGGGGGTCGAGGGCCTCAGCGGACGGGGTCAGCTTGCGCAGGAGCGCCTCCATCCGGTCGAGCTCGTGGTCGGCGCGTGCGACCTCCCCGGAGCGGCGGTGCAGTTCGGCCAGGACGCCGAGCACCTCGATCTCCAGCGCAGGCTGGCCGCGCCGCCAGGCCGCGCGCTCGGCGGTGTCGAGGTCGCGTCCGGCGCCGGTCAGGTCGCCGGCGCGCATGCGCTCGACCGCGAGCCCGAGCCGGGTGGAGACCTCGTCCTGCGAGCCGAGGCCGGTGGCGAGGGCGAGGCTCCGCTCGTAGGCGGTGATCGCCTCGGCGTGGTCACCGGCGACGGCGTGCCGCTGGGCCAGGCCGTACAGCGCCTTGGCGGTCCACCACCGATCGCCGACCTCCTCGAACAGGCGCAGCGCCGTGGTCATCGCGCCTTCCCGCTCGCGGTACCGCATGGCCTCGATCATGTGGGTGCAGGCGATCGCCCAGCGGTCCGAGCCGCCGCGGACGCGGGCGATCTCCTGGTCGAGCACATCGTCGAGCCCGATCATCGCGGCCATCACCACGACGGTCGTCAGCAGCATCGGATAGCGGCGCAGCGCACCGGTGCGAACGCAGTCGTCGACGACCGCGCGCAGCCGTCCGGGATCGGTGAGCGGCCGGCCCTCGGCGCCCAGCAGGTGCAGGGCGGTGAACGCGGCCCGGGCCTCCGGGGGCAGCGCGTCGCCGAACGCGGCGACCTTGGCCAGGTAGTCCTCGGCGCGGGCGTCGTAACGGAGCATGACCCAGTACCAGTACAGCGGGCCCAGGAGCCGGGCGGAGGTGGCGGCGTCGCCGCTGTCGACGGCCGTCTGCAGGGCGAACATCAGGTTGTCGTACTCGGCCTGGAACAGCCGCAGCGACTCCGCCTGCCGGTCCGAGCGCAGCAGCGGCTCGTGCTCCTCGGCCAGGTCGGCGAAGTAACGCATGAGCTCGCGCCGGACCGCGTCGGTCTCGCCCGCGAGCCGGAGCTTGTCGGCCGCGTGCGCGCGAATGCTCTCCAGCATCCGGTAGGCGTCGCCCGTCCGCTCCACGATGGACTTGTCGACCAGGGAGTCCAGGAGGTAGATGTCGCCGCAGACGGCCTCGATCGCGTCGAGACCGGTCTGCGCGGGAAAGACCGACATCCGAGCGGCCAGCGTGCGCTCCTGGTCGGTGAGCAGGTCCCAGCTCCATTCGATCACCGCGTGGAGGGTCTGCTGGCGGGGCTGGGCGGTCCTGTTGCCGGTGCTGAGCAGCCGGAAGCGGTCGTCCAGCCGCCGGGCGATCCGCTCGGCGCTCATGGTCCGCAGCCGGGCCGCGGCCAGCTCCAGGGCCAGCGGCAGGCCGTCCAGCCGGCGCACGATGTCCACGACCGGGGTCACGGTCGTCGCGTCCAGGACGAAACCGGGCTGTACGGCTGCCGCCCGATCGAGGAACAGCCGCACCGCCGAGGCCCGATCCGCCTCCGCGGGCGTCGCGGGCAGGTCGAGGGGGCCCAGGCGGCACAACGTCTCGCCCATGACCTCGAGCGGCTCGCGGCTGGTGGCGAGGATCTTCAGGTACGGCAGGCGTTCCAGCAACCGGCCGGCGAGCTCCGCGACCGCGCCCGAGATCTGCTCGCAGTTGTCCAGCACCAGCACGCCCTCGCCCCCGGCGAGCAGGGCGACCATCCGCTCCAGCGGCGGTCCGGCCGGCTGGGCGTCGGTCATGCTGAGCGTGCCCAGCACCGCCGCCACCAGCTCGTCCGCGGTGTGCGCGGCGGCCAGGGAGACGAGCCAGACGCGGCCCCGCTGGTGGGCCCGGTGCCGGCTCGCCGCCTGCACCGCCAGGCGGGTCTTGCCCACCCCGCCGGGGCCCACGACGGTGAGCAGCCGGGAGCTCTCCAGCGCTCCGGCGAGCAGCCGCAGCTCGTCCTGCCGGCCGACGAAGCTGGTCAGCGGGGCCGGCAGCCGCCCTTGGGCCGCCTCCGGCCGGGCCTGCTCGGGTTCGGGGGCGTCCAGTTCGCCCCGGAGCACGGCGAGGTGCGTCTTGCGCAGGTCCTCGGAGGGGTCGACGCCCAGCTCCTCGGCGAGCGTCGCGCGGACCTGCTCGAACACGGCCAGCGCGTCCGACTGTCGCCCGGCCGCGTGCAGGGCCCGCATGCGCAGCCCGGCCAGCCGTTCCCGCAGCGGGTGGTCGGAGGCCGCCGCCTCCACGTCGGCGAGGATCTCGCCGTGGCGGCCCAGCCGGAGCTCGGCCTCGAAGCGGTCTTCGAGGGCGCCGAGGCGGAGCTCGTCCAGGCGGGCGCCTGCCGTACCGGCGAAGGGCAGGTCGCGGACGTCGGCCAGCGCCTCGCCCTTCCAGAGCGCTAGCGCCTCCTCCAGCACGGCGGCGGCGCGCGGCAGCTCGCCCGCGCCCAGCTCGTGCCGGCCCCGCTTCGCCAGCTCCTCGAAGCGGAGCGCGTTGACCTGCTCGGCGCGGACGTCGAGGCGGTAGCCGCCGGGCATCCGCTCCACCACGCCCGCCTCGCTCAGGGCCTTGCGCAGCCGGTGCACCAGCGCGTGCAACGCGTTGACGCTGTCGCCGGACGCGCGCTCGCCCCACAGGGCCTCCATCAGCGCGTCGACGGACACCCCTTCGCCACCGGCCAGCGCGAGCCTGGCCAGCAGCGCGCGAACCCTGGCGCCGCCGAGCTCGATCGGCGCGCCGTCGTCGGCATGCGCCCGCACCGGTCCCAGCAGCTCGATCCGCATGCCTGCCAGGCTACCGATCAAGCCCTCGCTTACAGCCGGACGGTGTCCCGGGAAGCGGGATATAAGCCGCCTGTCAGAGCTGCCGGACATCGTTGAGGACATCAGCAGAAACGCCCAGAAAGGCAGCGAGATGGCAGCGAACGAGAACGTGCAGCAGGTGCTCGACCAGACCGTGGCGCAGCTCGGCATCCCGGGCATCGTCGCCGAGGTCCGGGACGGCGACCGCACCTGGTTCGGCACCGCCGGCGTGGCCGACCTCGAGACCCGGGCGCCGCGCCGGCCGGGCGAGTACTTCCACGCCGGCAGCAGCGGCAAGGCCTTCACCGCCGCCGTGATGTTGTCCCTGGAGGCCGAGGGCCTGGTGAGCCTCGACGACACGGTGAACGCCCACCTGCCCGGCGTGCTGGACGTCAACGGCTACGCCGGCGACAAGATCAATATCAGGCACCTGCTCAGCAACACCAGCGGCCTGTTCGCCACCGGCATCGCGCCGGAGGTCAGCCACCGCTACGCCACCCGCGCCGGGTTCGCCGAGCACCGCTTCGACCGATTCACCCTGGACGAGCTGCTGCGGGTGGCGGTGTCCCAGCCGCCGGTCGGCGCGCCCGGCGAACGGTTCGAGTACTCCAACGGCGGCTTCTACATCGCCGGGGCGATCATCGAGAAGGTCACCGGCAACAGCTACGCCGAGGAGGTCGACCGCCGGGTCGTCCGGCCGCTCGGCCTCACGCACACCCGCGTGCGCCCCGACGAGGAGACCGGCCTGCCCGAGCCGCACGCCCGCGGCTACTCCACGCTGTTCTTCAAGGACGGGGCCGACCCCTCGACGATCACCCCGGCGAACTGGGAGTCGCTGATGGAGGAGCCCGGTCTGCCGCCGCTGGACGTCACCGAGTACAACTCCTCCCTGGGCTACTCGGCCGGCAACGTCGTCTCCACCACCGGCGACATGATCCGCTTCTTCCAGGCCATGACCACCGGCAGCCTGCTGCCGCCCGCGCAGCACCGGGAGCTGTGGACCACCGTCTCGACCGAGGGCGGCTACTGGATGCCGCACTCCCGCTACGGCCTGGGGATGTTCGAGCTCGACCAGCGGGCGACCGGCGGCGTGACGCTGCGCGGCGTCGGCGGCAGCGTCTGGGGCTCCTACTGCTTCGTGGTCGGCACCCCGGACGGCCGGCACGCCGTGGCGGTCCACACCAACACCGAATGGAAGTCCTGGGACCCGATGTTCCAGATCATCGAAGCGGAGTTCGGCGTCACCGTCAGCGGGTGATGACCGCTCCAGCGCCCGGCCGCACCCGCGCGGCCGGGCGAGCCGCCCGTTCAGGCGAAGACGGCGGCGTTGCGCCGGGCCCACGCGGCGAAGGGGGCGGGGGCGCGGCCGAGGATGCGCTCGACGTCGGGGCTGACGGTCTGCTCGCGCAGGGTCGGGGTGCCCAGGATGTCGAGGGTCGTGTCGGCGACGGGGGCCGGCATGAAGGCGAGCATCTGGGCGCGGGCCTCCTCGCGGGTCTGGCCGGTGAAGGTGATCGGCGCGCCGATGGCGTCCGCGATGGCTTCGGCCCGCTGGCGCGGGGTGATCGGGGCGGGGCCGGTCAGCTCGTAGACGGCCTTGCTGTGGCCGTCCCGGGTGAGGACGGCGGCCGCCACGGCCGCGATGTCGTCGGGGTCGATCACCGGCAAGCTGACCTCGCCGAAGGGCGCGGCCACGGTACGGCCCGCCTTGATCGAGGCCACCCAGGCGTAGGCGTTGGAGGCGAAGCCGCCCGGGCGCAGCACGGTCCAGTCGGCTCCGGAGTCCATGACGGCCTGCTCGTAGGCGGCGAAGGCCCGGCCGTGCGAGAGCGAGTCGGGCCGGGTGGCCACGCCCTGCGAGGACAGCAGGACGATCTTGCCGTAGCCCGCGAACGGGGCGATGACCTCGGCGGGGTCGCCGGCCATCATCAGGTCGCCGCCGACCAGCAGGAAGACCGCGTCCGCGGTGGCAGGCAGGTCGGCGGACGGCTGGGCGAGGTCGGCGGCGACGGCGCGGACGCCGGGCGGGACGTCGGCCTGGGAGATGCGGCGCGACACGGCCGTCACCTCGTGGCCCTGCTCGGCCAGCAGGCGGACCAGCGTGCGGCCGACGTTTCCGGTGGCACCGGTGACAACGATCATGGAAAGCTCCTGCCAGTTGTTAGTTAGTTGGCTGACTGAGAAGAACCGTAGCACGGATCCGAGCCGTATAGTTAGTCAGGTGACTGACTTGAAGAAGCCGGGCCGCGGAGGAGCGGCCGGGGCGAAGCGCAGGCGGCTCATGGAAGCCGCGGCCGACGTCGTCCACCGGCAGGGCGTCGAGCGCACCACCATCGCCGACATCGCGCGCGCGGCCGAGGTCCCGGTGGGCAACGTGTACTACTACTTCAAGACCAAGGACGAGCTCGTCGCCGCCGCGCTGGCCGAGCACGAGCGGCAACTGGACCTGCTCGTCGAGCGGCTGGACCAGCTCGCCGATCCCCGGGAGCGGCTGAGGAGGCTGATCGAGGGCTGGGTGGGCCAGGCCGGCCTCGCCGCCCGGTACGGGTGCCCCACCGGCACCCTCGCCGTCGAGCTGGACAAGCGGGACGAGGGCGGCTTGGACCAGGAGGCCGGACGGGTCATCCGGCGCCTGCTCACCTGGGTGGAGACGCAGTTCCGTGAGCTCGGCCAGGCTGATCCCGAAGGGCTGGCGCTGACCCTGGTGGGCGCCTACCAGGGCATGTCCCTGCTGGCCAGCGCCCTGCGCGACCCGGCGGTCATGGAACGGGAGGGCGCGCGGCTGCTCGCCTGGATCGACGGTCTCTGAAGGAGCATCGGGATGCGCATCAGGCGGGGAGCGCGGGCGGTCGTCCTGGATCCCGAGGGCCGGCTGCTCATGCTGCGGGTCCGGAACGACGGCGTGATCGAGGTCCCCGGCGCGCCCACGCCGGCGGCGTTCTGGATCCTGCCCGGCGGCGGGGTCGAGGCCGGGGAGAGCTTCATCGAGGCGGCGCGCCGGGAGGTGCTGGAGGAGACCGGGCTGACCGGGCTCGACTGGGGATCGTGCCTGTGGGTCCGGGAACTGGAGGCGCGCTGGGCCGGGGAGGTCTACCGGGCGCAGGAGCGGTTCTTCCTCGCCAGGACGGGCGCCGGGAGGGGGCCCTTGCGGCTGGAAGCGGAGGCGAGCGGATATCGGTGGTGGTCGGTGGCTGAGCTGGGGGCGGCGGAGGGGGTGGAGACCTTCTATCCGCCGGGGCTGGCCGGCCTGCTGGGTGAGGTGGTGGACGGGCGACTGCCGCGCGAACCTGTGGTGTTGACCAGGTAGGTCGCGCGGCAGAAGCCGGGGGAGCTAGGTGAGGCTGGGGCCGAGGTCGTCGGCGGGCTTGCGGGAGCCGTACTTCTTGAACAGGAAGAAGTAGAGCTTGACGTACTGGCCGACGAGGATGCCGTTGATGATGGTCCCCTCGCGGATGAAGTGCGGGGCGCCGAGGAACAGCAGCCCGATCGCCGCCGAGATCACCAGCAGGGTGCAGTCGAAGCCGGTCTTGATGTTCCCCCACTTCCACCCGGTCCGCTTGAAGATCGTGTTGACGAACATGTCCACCGGCATGAGGACCAGGTTCGCGCGGATCATCAGGAACAGGCCGAACGCCAGGGTCGCGTCCGCGAAGACCAGGAGCGCGAACTTCGCCGCGTAGGCGTCGAGCGCGATCCAGCTCGTCAGCATCAGGTTCAGGTCGAGGAAGGCGGCCAGGGCGAAGGCGGGCACCAGGGACAGGAAGTTCCTGAGCTTGAAGTCCTTCGGCATGGCCAGGTAGGTCAGCGCCAGCATGATCAGTTCGAGGATGAAGTTGAACGTCCCCTGGCTGATCCCCGGCAGCACCAGGGTCATGGTCCGGGTGAGGCTGCTCTGCGGGGAGATGCCGATGCCGGCGCTGATGGCCAGGCTGACGCCGAGCGTCAGCACGTAGATGCCGGCGACGTAGGTGATCCAGCGCCGGACCAGACTTCCGGTGTCGACGACGCCGGCGTCCTGTTCATGCTTGAGCACGGTGATTCCCTTGCGGTGTGGGGGTGGGGGGTGAACCGGCTCAGCGCATGAAGCCGAAGCGGTCCAGGGAGATGAACAGCGTCAGGAGCTTGTTGACGACGGGTTCTCCCTCGTTGTGGTGGCCCAGCTCGGCGAGCGCGGCGTCGATCGTCCGGGTGGCGTCGACCAGCTCGGACAGTGGCATGTCAGCCATGACACCGTAGATGTCCAGCGGGAGTTCCGCCTTCACCTGCCGGTCCTCGGTGACGATGCAGCCGCCGACGAAGGTGTCGAGCTGCTTGAGGTTGCCGCACATCTCGGCGCTGTCGGCGCCGACGACCACGAAGTACGCCGAAGGAGCCGGCCAGAACGTGGAGACCGCGCCGCGCTCGATCGACACGCCCTTGAACAGGCCGTTGACGACGTGCCGCTCGGCCGAGCCGTCCCGGTAGCGCTGCACGACCGAGATGCGGTTCAGGGTGACCCCGTCCAGGACGGGGACGACCACGCCGTTCTCGAACGGTACCCAGACCTCCTGGGCGAACTTCAGGTGACCGCGCCCGTAGACGTCGAACAGCAGGACCTTCGCCCGGCTGCCGTCGGCCGAGACCTCCAGCGGGGTCAGGTCGAGCTCGCCCGGGGTGAGGTCGGCGAGGCCGGGCCGGGGCTCCTTGACCATGCCGGAGTAGTCGAGGTCGACCGGCTTGAGCAGCGTGCGGTCCTTGGCGACCAGCTCGCCGCCCTTGAAGACGTAACGCGGGTTGATCTTCGACAGGCTGTCGGTCAGCACGATGTCGGCGTAGCGGCCCGGGGCCAGCGAGCCGAAGTCGTGGTCCATGCCGAAGGAGCGGGCGGCGTAGAGCGTGCCCATCTTGATGGCCTGGATCGGGTTGAGCCCCATCTCGACGGCCAGCGAGATGACCCAGTCGATGTGCCCCCGCTTCAGGACCCGGTCGACGGAGATGTTGTCCGCGCAGAGCTGGAAGTTCTCCGCCGGCCAGCGGCGCTTCACCAGGGCGCGCAGCATGGTCTTGATCACCTCGGGGCTGCCCACCCCGAACTTGATCTGCGTGTGGAAGCCGTGCCGCAGGCTCTTCTCGATGTCCGCCTCGTTCCAGACATCGTGGTTGTTGTGCGCGCCGATGGCCGGCATGTAGTTCAGGAGCATGTCGGGCAGCGCCGTCACGCCCCAGTGGCTGTTGACGTAGCCGCCGTTGGCGCGGCCCAGGGCCGACTTGCGGAAGTCGTCGTCGTTGCCGGTCATGTAGGACAGGTGGGCCAGCTCGCCGAGGCCGATCACCGGCTCCATCTGCAGCATGGCCTCGGTGACCTCGACCGAGGTCTTCTTGCCGGGGGCGAAGGCGTAGACGCGGTAGGGCAGCTTGTCGTAGTCCTTGAACAAGGCCTTGGCCGCCTCGACGGCCTCGTCTCCGGCCGCGCTGGCGAAGTCGAGGGTCTCGGCGAAGATGGTGGTCGTCCCGCTCGGCACGATCGCCTCGCCGAAGGCCGCCGGGTGGGCGAGCTGGGCGTCGAAGTGCAGGTGGGCGTCGATCAGGCCGGGGATGGCGTACAGGCCCTCGCCGTCGAAGACCTCGCGCACCCGCACCACCGACTCGTCCGGGTCCAGGGCGATGATGCGCTCGTCGTAGACGAGGATCGAGCCTTGGAAGACCGTCTCGCTGTGCACGTCCAAGATGCTGAGATTCCGGAGCAGCAGATCGGCCTCGCGCTCGCCCTGGAGAATGTCGAAGACCGTCCGGACATGCTGGTAATGACCCGAAAAATCAGCCATGGGAATTCCTCACTGCTCTTTGGCATAAAAAATCGTGACGCCGAACGAGATGATCTAGAAGTCGGCCCTCGTTCACTCTGGTGATATGAAATGGCATGCCACCGTTGCTGACAAGCAGCGGTTTTCGCACGGACTGTACTCTTTTTGTGCACACGTCCGGACAGGGAGGCCCCATGCTCCACTCACGCCTGCTGCACTACCTCGACGAGGTGGCACGCTCGGGGTCCATCCGGGCGGCGGGGGCGAGGCTGCACGTCGCGCCGTCGGCGATCAACCGGCAGATCCTGCTGCTGGAGGAGGAACTGGGCGAGGCCCTGTTCGAGCGGCTGCCGCGCGGGATGCGGCCCACGCCGGCCGGTGAGGTGCTGCTCGCGCACGTGCGCCGGACCATGCAGGAGTACCGCGAGGCCGTGGCCGACATCCGCGACCTGCAGTCGCTGCCCAGCGGCGAGGTGGTGATCGCCACGATGACCGGCCTGGCCAGCGGCGTCGTCTCCGCCGCGACGGCGAACTTCCACGCCAGGCATCCGGAGGTGCGCATCTCCATCCGGGTGATGTCCACGCACGACATCCTGCGGGCGGTGGCCGACAGCGAGGCCGACGTCGGGCTCGGCTTCAACATCCCGGCCTCGCCGCAACTGGAGGTCTGCTGGCGGCTGGACACCCGGCTCGGCGCGGTCATCTCGCCGAAGCACCCGCTGGCCCGGATGGAATCCATTCCGCTCGCGCACTGCGCGGATTATCCGCTGATTTTCGCCGACCGCTCGATGGTCATTCATGGCATAATCGCCGACACCTTCGCCGAGGCCGGTATCGCGGTCGAACCCGCCTTCCACACCAATTCCATCGAGACGATGAAACGGCTCGCCGCCGCGGGGGAGGCCATCGCCTTTCTCAGCCGGTTCGACATCGCCGAGGAGCACCACCACGGCAGCCTCGCCTTCCGCCCGGTGCGCGACCGAGGCTTCAGCCGGAACGTGCTCTCCCTGGTGCGCCGGGAGAAGCACGGGCACGGCCTGGCCGGGCTGCTGTTCGCCGAGGAGATCGTGGCGACCCTGGAGACGGTGGCGGCCTGACCGGCCCTCCGGCCAGCCCGACATCGACGTCCCCGACGGCCTCACCAGCCGAAAGGCGGGAATCCGAGCCCTTCGACGGGGTCCCTAGACTTTCGTCCCATGCTTTCTGTCACACCCGTCTGGCAGGCTGACAGAGTCCGGTCGGCGTTCTGACCGGTCGCCGGCCGGTCGCCGGCGTCCGGTGCCAGGTCCGCTGCTTCCGGACGGCGAGGTCTCCCTCGTCCGCGCCGCCCTTCCGAGCTCGTCCACCGGCGGCCGCAGGACCTCCGCGAAGGCCCGGGATCCGCTCGACCGCGTGCTGAAAGACGTGCAGAAAGATGGGAATGATGACCGAGACGACCGCCTGGCGGCGCAATGTCGCCCTGTTCCTGACCGGCCAGACCGTGTCCCTGTTCGGCTCCATGATCGTGCAGTACGCGGTCATGTGGTGGATCACCTTGGAGACCAAGTCCGGCGTGGCGGTGGCGCTCTACGCGGTCGCCGCGTTCCTCCCGCAGGGGCTGGTGTCGCTGTTCGGCGGGGTGCTGGCCGACCGGATGAACCGGCGCGTGCTGGTGATGATCGCCGACGGCGGTATCGCCGCCGCCACGCTGGTGCTCGCGGTGCTGATGGCCAACGGGATCACCGATCTGTGGATCATCCTGCTCGCGGTGGCGGTGCGGTCGGTCGGCGCCGGGGTGCAGACGCCTGCCGTACAGGCGATGATCCCGCAGATCGTGCCCGGCGACCAGTTGATGCGGGTGAACGGGATCTTCCAGACGATCCAGTCGGCCATGGCGTTGCTCGCGCCCGCGGCGGCCGGGGCGATCTTCGCCGCCTTCGGCATCGTGCCGGTGTTCTTCCTCGACGTGGTGACCGCGGTCCTCGGGATCGGGCTGCTGGCGCTGGTGGCCGTGCCGACGCTGGAGAGCATCGCGCAGTCCACCGCGACCTACCGGGAGGACCTGGTCGAGGGCATGCGCTACATCCGCAGCCACGCGGTCGTGCGCTGGCTGCTGGTGGTGTACGCGGTGATCTTCCTGCTCACCGTGGCGCCCTCGTTCGTCACGCCGCTGATGATCACGCGGACCTTCGGCTCGGACAAGTGGATGCTGGCGGTCCTGGAGATCGCCTTCAGCCTGGGCATGATGCTCGGCGGGTTCCTGATGTCCACGCTGCTGGCCAAGCGGGGCAAGGTCGGGCTGATCCTGTTCTCCGTCTACGGGTTCGGGGTGGTGACCGTCGCGCTCGGGCTGAGCGGGAACCTGTGGGTCTTCTACGGGTTCATGTTCGTGCTCGGCCTGCTGGTGCCGCCGTTCGCGACGCCGTTCATGACGCTGATCCAGGAGACCGTCGAGCCCGGGATGCAGGGCCGCGTGTTCAGCTACGTCGGCATCGTGATGGCTCTGGCCACCCCGGTCGGCATGATGGTCTTCGGGCCGCTGGCCGACGTGGTCAGCGTGCAGACCCTGCTGATCGCGGCGGGGCTGGCGGCCATCGCGGTGATCGCGATCGCCACCCGGCTGCCGTCCGGCCGCGCCACGCTGGAGGTCGCCCGCACCCCCGCCCCGGACCCCGAGGCGTCGGTGCACTGAGGGCGCGGATAGCCACTTAGCGGATTCAATCAACTACGCCGAGTGCTGTTAGCCTGACCGCGTGGATCAGGGGAATGTGCTGTCGGCGGAGATCAAGGTCGGCGCGCTGGGGGAGTCCGACACGCTGCGGGTCAGCAGGATGGCGCGGATCGCCCGCGAAGGCCGCCAAGGACCGTACGGCCTGCGGTTCGACCACGCGGGCCTGCTCGTCTTCCCGGACTCGGTCGAGGCGGCGCTCGACGACCTGCCGGTGCTCAGAACGGTGCCCAGCGTCGTCGTCAGGGAGCGGCTGACCACGCGCTACGGGCTCGACGGCCTCGACGTGACGATCGCGCACGTCGAGGTCGGGCACGGGCGCACGCTGGAGCTGTTCCTCGCCGCCGGCTGCTCCGAGCGGATCGCCGACGACGAGCGCTTCCACGAGCGCGAGACGCACCTGGCCTTCGAGACGCCGCCCGCGACGCTCGGCGTCCTGGAGGCCCTGCGCGCCGACGGTCACCGGCCCGACGGCGGCGGCTACAACCCGGCCGAGGGCCGCAGCGTCTTCTACTTCCGCCCCGAGCCGGGGGCCGACCGGCTGGAGATCGTGACCGCCGGTCACGCCGGCGCCCACCTGGCCCGCCACCTCACCGGCGAGCAGCACGACGAGCGGCGGCGGATGCTCGACCTGCTCACCGGGGCCTGGGCCACCCAGGCCCTGCGCACCGCCGCCGAGCTCGGCCTCGCCGACGAACTGCTCGGCCGCCGCCGCACCACCGGCGAGCTCGCCGCCGCCCTCGGCTGCCCCGCCGACCGGCTGGCCAGGCTGCTGCGCTACCTCGAACAGCTCGGCGTCGTCACCCGGACCGGCGAACTGGTCTCGCTCACCCCGCTCGGCGCGACGCTGGCCCGCGACTCCGACTCCTCGCTGCACGGGGTCGCGCTGCTGTACGGCGGGCTGTTCTACTGGAGCTTCGGCGAGCTGCCCGACACGGTCAGGACCGCCAGGAGCGGGTTCGAGCTGGCCTACGGCAACGCGCCTTTCGCCCACCTGGAGCACAACGCCTCCGACGCCGCCGTCTTCCAGCGCGCGATGGCCGACCAGTGCCGCGACGTCTTCGACGCGCTCGCCGAGCGCCTCGACCTGGCCGGCGTCGAGACGGTCACCGACCTCGGCGGCGGCTCGGGCGCGCTCCTCGGCCGCCTGCTCGACGCCGCCCCGCACACCACCGGCGTGCTGTTCGACACCCCCGCCACCGTCGCCGCCGCGCGCGAGGAGCTCACCAGCCGGTACGGCAAGCGGATCACCACCGTCGGCGGCGACCTGTTCACCCACGTCCCCGGCGGCGACCTGCTCGTCCTGTCCCGCATCCTGCACGACTGGGACGACGCCGCGTGCGCCACCGTCCTGGCACGCTGCCGCGAGGCCGTCCGGCCGGGCGCCCGGCTCGCGGTCGTCGAGCGCCTCCTGCCCGACCACCCCGCCCAGCCGTCGCTCGCCCCGGCCTGGGACGTGCACATGATGGTCAACAACCTCGGCGGCCGGGAGCGCACCCTGGCCGAGTACCGCGACCTGCTCGGCTCGGCCGGTTTCACCCTGACGGCGACCACCGGCCTGCCGCTGGACGTCTACCTGCTGGAAGCCGTCGCCGAGTAGCGGGCGAGCGCCCAGGCCAACGCCGGGGCCAGGGGCTCGGGGGCCGGCCAGCCGTTGATGATCGCCAGCAGTTCGAGGTAGCGGTCCCGGTCCGGATCGAGCACGGTCTCCAGCCGGTCGAGGTCGACCTCCGGCAACGGCACGGCGGCCGCCTCGGGAGATCTCGGGTCGAGCCCCGCCGCGAGCGCCGGAGCGACGGCCCGGCGCACGAGCGCGGCCGGGTCGGGCCGCGGCGGCGAGGTCGGCGGGACCGCGTAGGGCGCGACGGCCGACCGGAGCCGGTCGCGGAAGCCGGGGTCGGTGGCGAGCAGGGCCAGTTCGATCCACGCCTCCACCTGCTCGGGCGACGGGTCGTCCGGCAGCACCGGGGTCATCGTGGTCCGGACGCCTTCCGGCACGCCGTCGAGGGCGTGGTCGAGGAAGGCGGCGATCAGGGCCCGGCGTTCGTCGCCGGCCATGGTGGCGAGCCGATGGGTCATGTCCATCTCCTCCGGAGCGGTTCCGTGCCGGGCCACGCGGGTCAGGATCGCCTGCCGTACGCGGAGGGCCTGGATCTGGACGGCCAGCGCTTCGGCGTGGAGCGCGGCGACCTCGGTGAGGGAGACCTGGCGGGTGACGATCCGGTGGATCGTCGCCAGGTCGAGTCCGAGGTCGCGCAGCGTGCGGACCAGTTCCAGGCGGTCGAGGGCGACGGCGTCGTAGAGCCGGTGGCCGGCGGCGGTGCGGGTGGTGGGCGGGACCAGGCCGCGGTCGGCGTAGAACCGGACGGTCTTGACGCTGAGCCCGGCGCGCCGGGCCAGCTCGCCGATCGGCAGGAGGTCCATGCCGGTCAGCCTGGCAGCTCCCCCTGCTGGAGCTGCAAGTCGGCGGGGATGCCGCTGTAGGCGGGGCCGAAGAAGACCAGCACGACCAGGTCCTCGGTGACGTCGTGGAAGCGGTGGGCCTCGCGGGCCGGGACGAACAGGGCGGTGCCCGGCTCGACCGCGACGGTCTGGTCGCCGGAGGTGAACGAGCCGCGGCCACGGGTGACGATGTAGATCTCGTCCTCGTTGTGCGGCGACTGCGGGTCGGCGGCCCCGGCCGGGATCGAGTAGGTGCCGAAGCTGAGCGCGGGCACCTGGAGGTGCTCCACGAAGTTGGCGGACCCGTCCGCCGCCGGCTCGAAACGGCCGCTGTCGATGATCTCCATGAGCGGTGATTGTCGCAGGTGGCCGGGGACGAGGATGAGCCGGGCTCAGGAGCCGAGGTAGCGGAGCACCGCCAGCACGCGCCGGCTGTAGCCCGAGGTGTGCGAGAGCTCCAGCTTGTCGAAGAGCGCGTTGACGTGCTTCTCCACCGCGCTCTGCGAGACGTGCAGCGACTGCGCGATGGAGGCGTTGGTCAGCCCCTGCGCCATCCGCTCCAGCACCTCCCGCTCGCGGGCGGTGAGCAGGGCGAGCGGGTCGGCGTGGCTGGTGCGGGCCAGGAGCTGGCGGACCACCTCGGGGTCGAAGGCCGCGCCGCCGGCGCCCACGCGCTCCAGGGCGTCGAGGAAGTCGCCGACCTGGGCCACCCGGTCCTTGAGCAGATAGCCGACGCCTTCGACGTCGGAGCTCATCAGCTCGGTGGCGTACTTCTTCTCCACGTACTGCGAGAGCACCAGGACCTTCACCCGGGGCCAGCGCTTCCTGATCTCCAGCGCCGCGCGCAGGCCCTCGTCGGTGTGCGTGGGCGGCATCCGCACGTCCACCACCACCACGTCGGGCTGTTCGCCGGCGACCGCCTCCAGCAACGCGTCGCCGTCGCCCACGGCGGCGAGCACGTCGTGACCCTCCTCGGCGAGCAGCCGCACGAGACCTTCCCGGAGCAGCGTCGAGTCCTCGGCCAGCATCACGCGCACGGGAGCTCCGCCAGGATCGTCGTCGGCCCGCCGGGCGGGCTGGTCACGGTGAAGCGGCCGTCCAGGGCCGCGACGCGGCGGGCGAGGCCGGACAGGCCGCCGCTGGTGGCGTCGGCGCCGCCGATGCCGTCGTCCTCGATGCGCACGACGACCATTGTGGCGTCCTGGTGGATCTCGACGGTCACCTGGGAGGCCCGCGAGTGCTTGTCGGCGTTGGTGACCGCCTCGCTGACCACGAAGTAGGCCACGGTCTCGACCGCCGCGGGCGGACGGGCGGGCAGCTCGCAGCGCACCTTGACCGGCAGGCCGGCCCGCTCGGCCACCCCGGCCAGCGCGTCGGCCAGGCCGAGGGAGTCGAGCCCGGACGGGTAGACCCGCCAGGCCACCTCGCGCAGCTCGACGAGGGCCTGCTGGGCCTGCTCGTGGACCTGCTCCAGCAGCTCGGTGCGCCCGCGCCGGGCCCGGCCGGCCAGCATCGACAGGGCGACCAGCCGCTGCTGGAGGCCGTCGTGCAGGTCGCGCTCGATGCGGCGGCGTTCGGAGTCGACGGCGGCCAGGACGCCGGCCCGGCTCTCGGTCAGCTCGGTGATCCGCCGCCGCAACGCCGCCACCGGGTCGGGGGCCAGCAGGTGCGCGGCCAGCCGCCGGTCCAGCACGTCCACGCCGACCAGACCGGACAAAGCGAGGAAGAGCAGCACCAGCCCGAACACCGCGAGGTAGAGCACCAGGGGCACGCTCGGCAGCATCCCGTCTACCGCCTGGCCCCGGGGCCAGGACCAGGCGAAGACCGCGGCGGCTCCCGTGCCGTAGGCCAGCAGGAAGAGCACCACCCCGCCCAGCAGCCCGACGGGGATGCGGGCGGCCAGGTAGCGCAGCTCGTTGCCGTCGATCGGGTCGAGGGCCAGGCCCAGCCGGCGCAGCTCCAGCAGGGTCAGCCGCCGGGCCGCCGCGCGTACGGCCGGCCGCCCGGCGAAGGGCAGGGCGGCCGGCACGAAGAGCAGCCCGGCCAGCGCGCTGCCCGCACCGAGCAACACCGTGCCGGGCAGCCGCAGCGCCCTACGCCGCGTGCCGGCCACGTCGCCGCTCGCTCAGCCGGACGCCGAGGAAGACCAGCACGGCCAGGGCCACGACGGCGATCACCACGTTCGTTCCGAATCCGACATAGGTCTCCACGATGGCCCAATTCTCCCCCAGCAGGTATCCGGCCATGACGAAGAGGGTGTTCCAGATCAGGCTCCCGGCCGTGGTCAGCAGCGTGAAACTGGCCAGCGGCATCCGCTCGACACCGGCCGGCACGGAGATCAGGCTGCGGAAGATCGGGATCATCCGCCCGAAGAACACCGTCTTGCGGCCGTGCCGGCCGAACCACGCCTCGGTCCGCTCGATGTCGGAGAGCTTGAGCAAGGGCAGCCGGGCGGCGAGGGCCAGGGTGCGCTCGCGACCCAGCAACGCGCCCACCCAGTAGAGCGCCAGCGCGCCGATGACCGAGCCCGCCGTGGTCCACGCCAGCACGCTCGGCAGGTCCATCTCACCGCGGGCGGCGGTGAAGCCGGCCAGGGGGAGGATGACCTCGCTCGGCAGCGGGGGAAAGAGGTTCTCCAGCGCGATCGCGAGCCCGGCTCCCGGGGCGCCGAGGGATTCCATCAGGGAGATCAGCCATTCCGTCATGACCGCAAACCTAGGAAAAAGCGGGTTGCGTCCACCATGAGGCAGGCGGCCGTCTTCAGGGTGTGGAAAACCACAGGGTGCGAACCGGCCGGGCGCCGCCCACGTCTACGAGGTATGCGGAGATTACCGGTCGTCCTGCTCCTGCTGGTGGCCGCGTGCGGCACGTCCCCCGCGCCGACGACCGCCGACGACTTCCACGCCCGTGCCCGGGAGATCGCCGAACGCTGGCAGGCCGCACCGGAACGCGAGGCCTGGACGGACGGCTTCGTGCCCCTGGCGAAACTGACCATCGACCCGCCCTCGCGCGGGATGCCGAAGTGGACCGGGGTCAGCGAGCTGAACGCCGTCTGGGAGCTGGCCACCGAGCTGCCCGCCGCGCGGCCGGAACCGGGAGTCCTGACCTGGCCGGACGGCTCGGAGCTGAGCCTGCCGCTGGTCACGGCCGAGACCGCCTACCGGGCGATGAGCCGCCCGCGCGACTTCGCCGACGAGGAGTGCCCGGCCAAGGGCTGCCGGCCGTTGCGGGTCACCGCCGCGAGCCTGGGGTGGGCGCCCTTCCCGACCAGCCGGGGCGAGGCCCGGGTGCCGGTCTGGGAGTTCACCGTGGCGGGCCTGCCGCAGCCGTTCCGGCGCGTCGCCGTGGACCCGGCCGCGATGGGCGGCCCGCCCCAGCAACGCAAGGGCGAGTGGCAGGAGGTCTTCACCTACCGGGCGGACGGCACCAGCCTGAGGCTGACCTTCGGGTACGGCTCCTGTGACACCACGCACGGCGGCCGGGCCTACGAGACGCCGCAGGTGGTGGTCGTGGACGCCGACGTGCGGCCCAAGCCCGACGTGCGGGTCTGCAACGCGATGCTGCACCACGCCGAGACCGACGTCCGCCTGCGCGAGCCGCTGGGCACGCGGGTGGTGCTCGACGCCGCCAGCGGCCTGCCGCTCCTGCCGGAGGCGGAGATGCACCTCGCCACCGGCTTCAAGCACTGGGACCCGCGCGGGAGCTAGCCGGGCGTGACGTACTTGCGGGGCCGCAGCGCGTGCGTCCGCAGGGCGGCGAGCGCGACGAGCTGCCCGGTCGGCGTCAGCCGTACGCCGTCGTGCTCGGTGGCGGCCAGCGCCAGCGAGAGCAGCCGGTCGGGCACGTCGGAGCCGGTCCCGCTGATCAGGACGACCCGCTCGTGCAGGGCGGCGGCCGGCCAGGCCGAGCCGTCGGCCAGCAGCAGCAGCGCGATCTCGTCCGCCTCGCTGGTGATCAGCCGCCGGGCCACCGGCTCCAGCGACGGGTCGAGCGGCACCGGCGCGTGCAGCCGCACCTCGAAGGGCTGGGCCAGCTCGCGGCGCGCTTCGCCGCGGCCCAGCACCCAGCGGTTGAGCCGCTCGCCGTGCACCCGGTTGAGCCAGCTGTCGCCGCCCAGGTCGGCGCGCGGCCGGGTGAGCCACTCGCGGGTCAGCTCGACGCGATCCACCCGCGAGCCGGACTGCAGCGCCAGCTCCAGGGCCGCAGAGCAGGCCACGTGCGCGCCCATCTCCTCGGGCCCCATGATCGTGCTCCAGCGCAGCTCCGGCACGTCCGGCGGCAGCACCCCGGTCGCCTCCAGGGCCTCCTGGTAGGCGGCGGTGCCGGCGTCCTCCCCGTCGCGGGCGTAGACGCGCAGCACCCGCTGGGTGACCGACGAGGCGCACAGCTCCGCGTAGCGCTCCATGCCGCCGAGCTCCAGCAGCCGGCCGAGGGCACGGGCCAGCCGGGCCCGGTCGCCGTCGACCTTGAGCGGCAGCGTGAACCAGAGGAACTCGCAGACGTCGAGCTGGGTCACCGACTCCAGAGGCTCACCGCCGGTGAGCCACTCCACGGCGGTCCTGGCCTCGTCGGCCATGGCGGGATCCATCCGCATGAGGAGCGCGGCCACGTCCGGTGCAGGCATGCCTCGAAGTCTGCCGTATCGACCCCGGCTCTGACGATGACCGAAACCGGTGCGTATCTGCTCTTGCACAGCGACTACCCTACGAAATCACGAATTAGCGACCGGTAACGGGGTCAGATCCACCGCTTCTCGAAGAGCATCCGGGACTTCCACTCGACGTACGGCAGGACCTCGGCGGACAGGATCGGGTAGAGCCACCAGAAGTTGATCAGTGCCAGCAGCGCGAACGACCCCACTGCCGCAGCTCCCACTGTACGGCGTGTCTGCGTCGCCCACGAGGGACCGATCAGCAGACCCGCGCACAACGTGATCGCCAGCACCATGAAGGGCACCATCGGGATCGCGTAGAACAGGAACATCGTCCTGTTGTCCTTGAAGGCGAAGTAGAACCACGGCAGCCACGCCACCGCGTAGCCGAGCAGCACCGCGCCCGCCCGCCAGTCGCGCGAGGAGACGTACCAGGCGATCAGCGCCACGAGGGCGGCCAGCGCGCCGTACCAGATGACCGGGGTGCCGACCCCGAGCACCGCCTCCGAGCAGTCCTTGACCCCGCAGGCGTTCTGCTTGCCCTCGTAGTAGAAGGCCACCGGCCGCAGCAGCAGCGGCCACGACCACGGCTCCGACTGGTAGGGGTGGCTGCTGGTGAGCTGCGCGTGGAAGCCGAGGACCTCGAAGTGGTACTTGACCAGCGAGCGGAAGGAGTCGAAGACGAAGAAGAGCGGCCCGGACGAGGTGGCCTGCTCCCAGTTGCGGCCCCAGCCACGGGGCGAGGCGAACCAGCCGGTCCAGCTCGCCAGGTAGACCAGCGAGGGCGCGACCACCCCGGCCAGCAGCCCGGTCGGCAGGTCCAGCCGGAAGGCCCCGGCGTAGGGCCGGCGCAACCCGATCGCCCGGCGGGCGCCCGCGTCCCACATCCACGACATCAGGAACAGGACGAAGAAGAAGATGCCCGACCACTTCACCGCGCACGCCGCGCCCAGGCAGAGCCCCGCGGCCAGCCGCCATGGACGCAGGCCGAGGTAGGGGCCCTCGTCGCTGAGCGGCGAGGACTCGTACCAGTCGACCAGCCGCTCGCGCGCCTTGTCCCGGTCGACCACCAGGCAGGCGAACCCGGCCAGCACGAAGAGCATCAGGAAGATGTCCAGCAGCGCGGTGCGGGAGAGCACGAAGTGCAGGCCGTCCAGGGCGAGCAGGAGGCCGGCGAAGCAGCCCAGCAGCGTCGAGCGGGTCATCCGGCGGGCCAGCCGCGCGATGATCAGGATCGACAGCGTGCCGACGACCGCGGCCGAGACGCGCCAGCCGAAGGTGTTCATGCCGAACAGCCACTCGCCCAGGCCGATCATCCACTTGCCGAGCGGCGGGTGCACCACGTACGAGGCGCACTTGTCGATCGCCTCGCACTTCTCGAAGATGTCGGTGTTGCCGGCCAGCAGGGCCTTGTCGGCGTCCTTGATGAAGGTCCGCTCGACCAGCCAGGTGACCAGCGAGAAGGCGTCCTTGGCGTAGTAGGTCTCGTCGAAGACGACGGTCTTGGGGTGCGCCAGGTTCACGAAGCGCAGCACGCCGCCGAAGATCATGACGAGGATCGGGCCCAGCCAGCCCCAGAGCCGGTCGCCTGGCATGGCGGGGACCAGGCGCTCGCGCACCGACCTGGTGCGGGCGCCGGGTTCTTTAAGCGCTGGGAAATCGGTCACCGCCATTCGGCCATCGTAAGGGCTCAAGCGGGTGCTTCCTTAAGAAACACGGCCACAATGGTCAAGTGACTGAACACGGCAGGCTGGTGCTGGCGGGGGCTCCGATCGGGCAGGCGGGCGACGCCTCGCCCCGGTTGAGGGAGGTCCTGGCCGGCGCGGACGTGGTGGCGGCGGAGGACACCAGGCGGTTGCGCCGCCTGGCCGCCGACCTGGAGGTGGAGATCTCCGGGCGGGTCGTCTCCTACTACGACCAGAACGAGGCCGCCCGGGCCGTCGAACTGCTCGACGCGCTCAAGAACGGCCGGACCGTGGTGATCATCACCGACGCCGGCATGCCCGGCGTGTCGGACCCCGGCTACCGCCTGACCAGCCTCGCCGTCGAGGCGGGCATCCCGGTCACCGCGCTGCCCGGCCCCTCCGCGGTCACGACCGCCCTGGCGATCTCGGGCCTGCCCTCCGACCGCTTCTGCTTCGAGGGCTTCCCGCCGCGCAAGAGCGGCGAGCGCGCCCGCCGGCTGGCCGAGCTGGCCACCGAACAGCGCACCATGGTCTTCTTCGAGGCCCCGCACCGGCTGGCCGACGCGCTGGAGGCCATGGCCGAGGCCTTCGGCCCCGACCGCCGCGCCGCCGTCTGCCGCGAGCTGACCAAGACCTACGAGGAGGTACGGCGCGGCGGCCTCGCCGAGCTGGCCGCGTGGGCGGCCGAGGGCGTCAAGGGCGAGATCACCGTCGTCGTCGCCGGTCACGTGAAGGTCCAGGGCTCGATCGAGGAGGCCGTCGCCGAGGTGGACCGGCGCGTGGCCGCCGGCGAGCAGAGCAAGCACGCCGTGGCCGAGGTCGCCAAGGAAGCGGGACTTCCCAAACGCGAGCTGTACGACGCGGTTCACAGGAGACTTCGCGCCACGTAGGGTCCCCTCATGTCCACGTATCACCGGTTAGTGCCCCGGATGCAGGAGAGCGGGCTGTGGGGGTGGCTGGGACCGGCGTTCGTGGCACTGCTGGGCGGGGTGCTGCGCTTCCTCAACCTCGGGCACCCCCGGGCGGTGGTCTTCGACGAGACCTACTACGCCAAGGACGCCTACGCGCTGCTGCGGTTCGGCGCGGAGCGGGAGACGCTGGGCGATGACAAGAACCCGATCGCCGACCGGATGCTGATCGCCGGCGACCTAAACATCTGGGAGCGCTGCCCGCCCGCTCCCGACTGCGCCTCCTACGTCGCCCACCCGCCGCTCGGCAAGTGGATGATCGCCGTGGGCGAGTGGATCTTCGGCATGAACCCCTACGGCTGGCGCGTCGCCGCGGCGCTCGCCGGCACGCTCATGATCTTCATCCTGGCGCGGCTGGCCCGCCGGATGACCCGCTCGACGCTGCTGGGCTGCTTCGCCGGCCTCCTGCTCGCCCTCGACGGGCTGCACTTCGTCATGTCGCGGATCGCGCTGCTCGACATCTTCCTGGCCTTCTGGGTGCTGGCCGGGTTCGCCTGCCTGGTGGTCGACCGGGACAAGGCGCGGGGCCGGCTGGCGGAGTGGCACGAACGTTCGGCGGCCACCCTGGAGGGGCCGTGGCTGGGCCTGCGGCCCTGGCGGCTGGCGGCCGGGGCGTGCCTGGGCGCGGCGTGCGCGGTGAAGTGGTCGGGGATCTTCTTCCTGCTGGCCTTCGCGCTGCTGTCGTTCCTGTGGGACATGGGCGCCCGGCGGGCGGTCGGGCTGCGCAAGCCGTACGTCGGGGCGATCAACCGGGACCTGCCCACCGCCCTGGGGGCGATGGCGCTCGCGCCGGCGCTGGTCTTCATGGCCACCTGGACCGGCTGGTTCGTGACCGACAAGGGCTGGGGACGCAACTGGGACCAGGCCACCTCCTCCGGGCCGCTCTTCTTCGTGTTCGACTCCTTCCGCTCCTGGCTCGGCTACCAGACGCAGTTGCTGAGCTGGCACTCCACCCTCGCCCAGCCGCACACCTACATGTCGGAGCCGTGGCAGTGGCCGCTGCTGCAGCGGCCCATCTCCTTCTACTGGCAGGGCAAGCTCGACTGCGGCGGCCAGGAGTGCGTGCAGCACGTGCTGGCGGTCGGAACCCCGGCGCTGTGGTTCGCCGCCGCGCTGGCCATGCTCGGGATGGTGGCCTGGTATGTCGCCGGGCGCGACTGGCGGGCCGGCTCGGTGGTGCTGGCCTACGCGGCCGGGTGGGCGCCGTGGGTGTACTACGCGCTGGCCCACAACCGGACGATGTACTTCTTCTACATGGTGCCGCTGGTGCCGTTCATGATCCTGGCCCTCACCCTGGTCGCCGGGCTCGTGCTGGGCCGGGCCGACGCCTCACCGCTGCGCCGGGCGGTGGGCGCGGCGTCGGTGGGCGCCTACGCCCTCGTCGTGCTGATCAACTTCTGGTGGCTGTCGCCCGTGCTCAGCGGCCAGACGGTGCTGCATTCGGACTGGTGGGCGCGGATGCTGCTGCGGACCTGGGCCTGAGTGTGATCGCCGCCGCGATGCAGGCCAGCGGTACGGCAGGCAGCACGTAGCGGTAGTCGAACTCGGCGGTCGCCGCGGGCGCGAGCAGCAGCCCGACCGCGCCCAGCCACGGCAGCAGCACCGGCCCGCCGAGCCGCCGCCAGCGCGCGACCAGCCCGTAGAGCCCGACCAGCAGGATCGCGCCCAGCAGCGTGCCACGCAGGTAGAAGACGTCCTGGTAGCCGGCCATGATGTTGGCCCACGGCTGGCGCACGTTCGTCTCGGGCGGCCCCTGCTCGTAGCGGAAGGCGTCGGCCCCCGCGTTGCCGCCGCCGTAGGTCGACCAGGTGGGCAGCCGCTCGTAGCCGTCCGGCCGGAACTCGTACTGCGAGTACGTCTTGGGCTCGGGGAACTCGGTGCGCTGCCAGGCGAACGAGCGCATGAAGTCGGTGAACACCACGCTCAGGTAGTCGCCCGGCTGCGCGAGGATGGCCCGCTTGGCGAAGCGCCCGGCCGCGTCGTTGCGCTCCCGGTCGAACTTCTTGCTGCCCTGCCGGTGCAGCACCTCGCCGGAGACGCCGACCTTGTTCTCGCCGCGTCCCATGCCCCACAGGTACCACTGGGCGTGGCCCTTGCGGCCCGGCGCGTCGAGGCAGAGCAGCGCCATGTCGAGCTCTTGCGGGATCTTGAGGTCCATCTGGCGGCAGTCGGCGAAGGAGGCCGTGCGCATGTAGAGGATGAGCCCGTCGCTGTAGGTCATCGCGAACGTGCCGTTGGCCGCGGCGAACCAGCTCATGTAGCCGCCGACCGGCAGCGCGCAGGCGATCACCATCGCCACGATCGGCTTCCAGCCCACCCGCTTGATCAGCATGTAGACCACGACCAGCCCGAGCACAGCCAGGCCGATGGACCGGGTGAGTGCCGCCAGCGCCAGCAACGCCCCGACCACCGCGCCGACCCGCCAGGTCAGCTCGCGCTTCCACAGCACCAGCGCCACGACTCCGGTCACCACCAGGGTGAACATGGAGTCGGACATGACGAGCTGCTCCATCTGGATCTGATAGGCGTCCAGCAGGACCGGGGCCGCCGCCAGCGTGGCCGCCCAGCCGGGCACCCCGAAGCGGCGCTTCAGCAGCGCGTAGACGATGACCGCGGTGGCCAGGCCCATCAGGTGCTGGAGGAAGACCACGAGGGTGAAGCTGCTGAACGGCTTCAGCAACGCCAGCCACAGCCCGTACATGCTCGGCCGGATGACGTCGGGCCGGGGGTGCATCGCCACCGAGACGTACTGGTAGGTGTCGTTGAACCACATCGCCGGGCCGTACCCGAGCATGGTGACGGCCCGCAGCACCGCGCCGACGGCGAAGACTGCGGCGAAGATCCGATTCCGGCCCAGCACCCGGCGCGCTCTCGCGCCGAGGCCGGAGGCGGAGGAGTCCGAGGTGGAAAGCTCCGCGACACTCACCATGCCCTCAAGGATGCCAGGCGTTTTCCGGACTTGACCCGAGCATTGGTGGGCAGAGGGCATGATGGTTCACTGGCCTGTGTCGTGACTGAAGGGTTCTCTGTCGTGGAATTGACCGTGGTCATGCCCTGCCTCAATGAGGCGGAGACCATCGAAGTCTGTATTCGCAAGGCTTTGGCCTGCATGGAAGAGCACGGCATCGAGGGCGAGGTGCTGATCGCCGACAACGGCAGCACCGACGGCTCGCAGCAGCTCGCCCGTGACGCCGGGGCCCGGGTGGTCCACGTCGAGGAGAAGGGGTACGGCAACGCCCTGATGGGCGGCATCCGTGCGGCCCGCGGCAAGTACGTCATCATGGGCGACGCCGACGACTCCTACGACTTCACCGCCCTGCTGCCCTTCGTGGAGCAGTTGCGCGAGGGCGCCGACCTGGTGATGGGCAACCGCTTCAAGGGCGGCATCGCCCCGGGCGCGATGCCTCCGCTCCACCGCTACCTCGGCAACCCGGTGCTGTCCTTCATCGGCCGGCTGTTCTTCCCCAGCGCCATCGGCGACTTCCACTGCGGCCTGCGGGGCTTCCGCCGCGACTCCATCCTCAAGCTGGGTCTGCAGACCGGCGGCATGGAGTTCGCCTCCGAGATGGTGGTCAAGTCCACGCTGCAGGGCCTCGACGTGCGAGAGGTGCCCACGACCCTCTCGCCCGACGGCCGCTCCCGCCCGCCGCACCTGCGCTCGTGGCGTGACGGCTGGCGGCACCTGCGCTTCCTCATGCTGTACAGCCCCAAGTGGCTGTTCTTCATCCCCGGCGTGGTGCTGATGGTGATCGGCCTGGTCGCCGGCACCGCGCTGACCTTCGGCCCGGTGCGCATCGGCGAGCTCGCCTTCGACGTCGACACCCTGGTCGGGGCCTCGGCGATGGTGGTCATCGGCTTCCAGGCGGCGCTGTTCGGCGTCTTCACCAAGGTCTACGCGGCCGAGGAGGGCTTCCTGCCCGAGTCGCCGCGCATCCGCAAGCTGGTCAGCATCGTCACGCTGGAGAAGGGCCTGGTCATCGGCGGCCTGCTGGCCCTGGCCGGCCTCGTCGGCCTGGTGATGTCGCTGGTGCACTGGCAGGTGCGCAGCTTCGGCCAGCTCGACCCGCGCGAGTCGCTCCGCATCGTCGTGCCGGCGGCCACCGCGCTGATCATGAGCTTCCAGACCATCTTCGCCGCGCTCTTCGTCAGCATCCTCGGCATCCGCCGGACCCGCGAGTCGTCGCTGGACGTGGCGGCCAAGGCCGCCGAGGAGGCCGCCGAGGCGGTCACCCGCGGCGACCAGGTCACCCGGTAGAGCTTCAGCAGGTCCTTCGGTAGGCCACGTCGGGGATCAGCTCCGACCATTCGGCGGCGGTGAGTCCGCGTCCGGCCCGGGCGCAGACCACCGCCTCCGCTGTGTCCGGGACCAGGTTGGTGCTCACCACGCCGCCGTCGGCCGAGACGGTGTGCAGCAGGGTGTCGTCGGCGCTGAAGGCGACCGCGCGCACCTCGTGGCCGTGGTCGAGGACGGGCAGGCCCACCGGCCGGTGGGTGCGCGCGTCCCAGAGCCGGACCTGTCCGTCGGCGCCGGCGGTGGCGATCAGCTTGCCGTCGTGGGAGTAGGTGGCGGCCAGCACCGCGTTGGTGTGGCCGACCAGGGGCGGATAGAGCGGCCGGGTGGTGACCGCGTCCCACACCCAGGCGCGGGCGTCGATCTCCGGGCCGATCTGGCTGGCGCACGAGCAGTCGTTCTCGCCGCGCTGGACTAGCTGCTTGCCGTCCGGGCTCCAGGCCAGGGCCTCGCTGCTGTGCTCCTTGGCGAACGGCTCGGCGGGCGGCCGGCCGCCGCCGGGCTGCCACAGCCAGGTGAGCGAGGAGTGGCTGAGCGCCAGCGTGCGCCCGTCGGGGCTCCAGGCCAGTGCGGTGATGAGGCTCTCGCCGGGCGAGGCGACCGCGCCGGTGCGCACCAGCCGGCGCACGTCCCACACCGCCACCTCCCGGTCCTCGGAGGCGATGGTCAAGGACCGGCCGTCGGGCGTGAAGGCGAGCGCGTAGACGTTCTGCGGGTGGTCCACGTCGTTCGCGCGCAGCGTGATGGTGCCGATCGTGCGGCCCGAGGGCACCTCCAGGAGCACGACGGAGTTGAGCGTGCGGGGCAGGGCGAGGGTCTTGCCGTCGGGGGAGAAGGCCATCGCCGGGACGACCACGGCGGTGCTCTGCATGGTCTCCCACCACAGCGGCCACGGCCCGGCCGCGCTGCCCAGCAAGGCGCGGCTCTCGCGGTCCCAGAAGCGCAGGGTCTGCTTGTGCAGCGTCGCGACGACCTTCGTGTCCGGGCTGAGCGACACGCCCGCCGCGGGCCGCCGGTCGTCGCCGAGGAAGCGCGGCGCGGTGTGCGCGCCGACGTCCACGACCCGGACCGAGCCGTCCAGGCCGTGGATGCTCAGCACGCCCTCCCGGCTGAGGCCCAGGCCGTTCACCCCGAAGCCGGGCGTGGTGAAGCGGGCCACCTCGGTCATGGTGGCCGTCGCCCACACCTGGACCATCCACCCGTTCGCCGACACCAGCAGCCGGCCGTCCGGGCTGAAGACGGCGTACTGGGTCAGGTCGCCCTCGCCGGAGCCCCTGGCCACCTCGCCGTAGCGCGGCTTCGCGCCGGGGTCGTCGAGGGACTGCAGGGCGACGCGCTGGTAGACGCCGTAGGTCAGCAGGCGGCCGTCGGGGCTGACGGCCACCGCGCCGGGGGACTCGGGGCCGCCGCGCTTGCCGTACGGCACGCGCATGCGCAGCGTGGCCGAGGCGCCGAGGTCGTAGACGTCGAAGCCCTTGCCGGTGTCGACGACCGCGAGCCGTCCCGCCGGGTCCACGGCGATGCCGCCCGAGGAGGCGACCGGCAGGCCGGGCACCGGGGCCAGATCGGGCAGCCGCAGGAGCCGGCGCGAGTCGGTGGGCCGGTCGAGGGCGACGACCAGGTCGGGGGCCGGGGTGACCTCGTGGTCGGCGGTGAGGCCGGCACGCAGCTTCCTGCCCGAGGCGGCCTCCCAGAGCGCCTCGGCGGCGATCACGTAGTGGCCGTCGGCGGTGAAGACCGGGTCGTAGCGCTCGTCCACCGCCTGGCGCAGGGTGCTGACCAGCTCGCCGCCGGGCAGGCGCCGCGTTTCGAGGTCGCGGCCCTGGGCGACCAGGGCGAGCTTGGCCGGGGGGTCGTAGCGCACCGCGCCGTCCAGGGCGAGCACGTCGAGTTCGCGCTGCTGCTGCGAGCCCAGCAGGGCCGATCGGGTCTCGTCGGTCCGGGCGATGCGGTGGGCGGCGACGCTGAGGCGCAGCGCGGTGCGCGGGTCGGACTGGCGGAGCTCGGCGACCCGGGCGGTGAGGCTGTTGGCGACGGCGATGTCGCGCCGGTGGTCGGCGTTGGCCCGCTCGGCTCTGGCGGTGGCCAGCGAGCGCTCCGACTGGCGGCGCAGGAGCTCGGCCAGGCCGCCGAGGGTCACCGAGAGCACCAGCAGCATGGTCAGGCCGATGACGGCCAGGCGGCGGAAGCGGACCCGGCGGCGGGCGTGGGCGATGCTGGCGTTGAGGAAGGACCGTTCGCGGGCGGTGAGCTCGACGTGCTTGCGGCCAGTGGCGGCCCACTCGGTCGCGCGTTCCAGGGAGCTGCCGCCCAGCAGGTCGCCGTCGCGCCGGCCGCCCGTCTCCCACGCGTGCGCCGCCGTACGGATCTGCTGGAGGCTCTCCAGGCCCGGGCGGTCGTCGGCGAGCCACTGGCGCAGCCGCGGCCAGGCGTGCGGGAGGGCGGCGTTGGCGAGGGTGAGCCGGTCCTGGAGCCGCAGGAGCAGGCCCGCCTCGACGAAGCGGGCGGCGATGGTGGGGGAGGCGTCGATCTCGCCGGGTTCGACGGCGTGCAGGTCGTCGCCGCTCGCGCCGATCATCCGCAGCAGCAGGCGGGGCACGGCGGCCTGGTCGGCCGGGTCGAGCTGGTTGTAGGTGGCCTCGGCCAGCTCGCCGAGCTCGGCTCTGGGAGCGGCCAGGCGGTGCGGGGCGTGCACCGCGGCGGCGGCGTGGCTGCCGTGGGCGAGCAACGAGCCGTTGACCCGGGACGGGCCGGTCGCGGCTCCCGCGCCGAGCAGGCCGAGCAGCAGGTCGCGGGCGCTCGGGCGGGCCGCCGGGTCCTTGGCCAGGGCGGCGGCCACCAGGTCGCGCAGCGGCTCGGGCAGGGGCCGCAGGTCGGGCTCGGCGTTGAGCACCTGGTGCGCGATGGCCGCCGCGTTGGCGCCGCCGAAGGCCGGCCGCCCGGTCGCGGCGAAGACGACGACCGCGCCCCAGGAGAAGACGTCGGCGGCCGGGCCGGCCTTGGTGCCGTGGAAGAGCTCAGGGGCCATGTAGGCGGGCGTGCCGATCAGGCCGCTCTCGGCGGTGAGCGAGCCCTCGACGATGCGGGCGATGCCGAAGTCGATCACTCGGGGCCCGTCCGGGCCGAGCAGCACGTTCTCCGGCTTGAGGTCGCGGTGCACGACGCCCGCCTCGTGGATGGCGGCCACCGCGGTGGCCACGCCGGTGGCCAGCCGGTGCAGGTCGTCGGCCCGGTACGGCCCGGCCGCCTCGACGGCAGCCTTGAGGCTCGGACCGTCGACGAACTCGCTGGCAATGTACGGGCGCTCGCTGGCCACGTCGAAGGCGAGGATGCGCGCGGTGCAGAACGAGGAGACGCGTTGCGCCGCGGTCACCTCCTTGCCCAGCGGGCGGGCGATGCCGTCGGCGCGCAGGACCTTCAGGGCGACGCGCCCGCCCTGCGGGTCGTAGGCCTCGTAGACGACGCCCTGGCCGCCGGAGCCGAGCCGGCCGGCGAGTGCGTAGGAGCCGATGCGGAGGGGGTCGCCGGGGGCGAGCGCACCAGTCATGCCCAGTGAGATGCGGGAAAGGGCGCGAAAGTTCCGGCGGCCACGGGGATGCCGCTGACCTGCGGTAATGATCGAATGGGCGATTTATCCATAAAGAGAAGTTAATGATTAGATGTCCGCATTGGCTCCCCTTTGCGCGCTCTTTGCGGAGGGATGCGGCCGCCTCCCCCTTTCTCTTCCTTCCCTTCTTCCTTCCTCCGGAGGACCTCGTGCGCAAGCGCGCCCTCGTTTCCCTGCTCGCCGCGGCTGCTGCCACCACCGGCGTCATCACCGCCCCGGCCGCCGCCGTCGCCCCCGTCTTCGCCGAGGTCCAGGGCCCCAGCATCGACGACCTGCGCGCCGAGCTGCGTGCCGCCACCAAGGCCGCCGACGCGGCCGAGACGGCCTACCTGGCCGTCGCGGCCAAGGCCAACGACGCCGAACTGGCCGCCATCCGCGCCGAGGACGCCGTCGCCGCGGCCAAGGCCAAGCTGGACGCGCTGGCCGGCGCGGCCTCCAGCGTCGAGTACGAGAAGGCGGTCGCCGCCGTCGCCGCCGCCAAGGTCGAGGCCACCAAGGCCGCAGAGGAGGCCGAGCGGCTCGCCAAGGCCGCCGCCGGCTCCGCCGAGGCCGCCGAGCGCGCCACCGGCGCGGTGGCCGACGCCGAGAAGGCGCTGGCCGAGGCCAAGGAGGCCCTGCCCGGCCTCGCCGCGGCCGCCGCCGAGGCCCGCGACGCGATCGCCCCGCTCAAGTCCGCCTACGAGCAGAAGCAGGCCGGCTTCCAGGCCGCCGAGCGCGAGCACGTCCAGGCGTTCGCCCGCCTGGAGAGCGCACGGCAGGCGCTGGCCGCGCTCGGCCCGGACGCCACCGAGGCCGAGCGCGCGGCGGCCGAGGAGGAGGTGCGGCTCGCCGGAGCCGAGGCCGACCGTCTCGCCGCCGTGCGGGCAGAGGCGCTCGCCGCCCGCAACGAGGCCAAGGCCGCCTACGAGTCCGCCGTCACCAAGGCCGAGCGGGCCGAGGCCGACCTGCGCGAGGCCGAGCGCCGCCGCGACGAGGCCGCCGACCGGCTCCCTGGCCTGCGCGCCGAGGCCGAGCGGCTGACCGCCGCCGCCGGGCAGGACGAGAGCGCCGCCCGGGCCGCCGCCACCGCCAAGACCGCCGCCGACGCCGCGCTCGCCACGGCCCAGCAGGCCCTCGACGCGCTGGAGAGCGCCGAGTCCACCCGGGAGTACCGCGAGGCCAAGGCCGAGCACGTCCGGCTGACCGAGGCGGCCAAGGACGCCCGCGCGCAGGCCGACCAGCTCGCCGGCGAGGCCGCCCGCCTCAAGGAGATCTGGGACAACGCCGAGAAGCGCGTGAAGGCCGCCCAGGCCGCGCTCGACGCCGCGCTCTTCCCGGTCGCGATCTCCGGCATCACCGTCTCCACGAGCGGCGTCCGTTACCCGGGCCGCCAGGTCCCCGTGTTCGTCACCGTCTACACCAAGAGCGACGCCGACCAGGCGGTCGTGAGCTGCCCCGGCTTCACCGTGGCCCTCGAAGAGACCGTCAGCGGCGTCTTCGACTCCGGCTTCCACCTGGAGCCGGGCGACCCCAGCCGGGCGACCTGCAGCGTCAAGGTGTCCAACACCCACGGCATCAGCGCCACCGGCACCTTCTCCTACGCCGCGCGCAGCCACACCAAGTTCGGCTCGCTCAACGCCTCGCCCGAGCCGGTGCGCAAGGGCCGCAAGCTCACCGTGACCGGCAGCCTGCTGGCCACCAACGCGGCCGGCACCGGGTACGGCCACCTGAACGGCGCCCGGGTGAACATCCTGTTCAAGCCGGTCGGCAAGACCACCTGGACCACCATGGCCACCGTCACCACCTCCGGCAAGGGCGTCTTCGCCCGCTCCTTCACCGCCTCGAAGGACGGCAACTGGAAGGCCGTCTACGCCGGTGCGACCGGGTACGTCGCCGCCGGCAGCGCCGCCGACTACGTCGACGTGCGCCGCTAGCCGGCCTCCGGCCCGCCGTACCCGAAGCCGATCGGGTACGGCGGGCCGTACCGTAGCGGGCGTGCGGCTGAGGAGGCACCGATAGGATTTCCCCATGGCCGCCTACTACGTCACGACGCCGATCTACTACGTCAACGACGCCCCGCACCTGGGCCACGCGTACACGACCGTGGCGGGTGACGTGCTGACCCGCTGGCACCGCCAGCGCGGCGAGGACGTGTGGTTCCTGACCGGCACCGACGAGCACGGCCAGAAGATCATGCGCACCGCCGACGCGAACGGCGTCACCCCGCAGGAGTGGGCCGACAAGCTGGTGGCCGAGGCCTGGCGCCCCCTGTGGGAGCACCTGGAGATCGCCAACGACGACTTCATCCGCACCACCGAGCCGCGGCACACCCAGCGCGTGCAGGAGTTCGTCCAGGACCTCTACGACAAGGGCGAGATCTACAAGGGCAGCTACACCGGCCCCTACTGCGTGGGCTGCGAGGAGTTCAAGTCGCCCGGCGAACTGCTCGAAGGCGACCTGTGCCCGATCCACAAGCGCCCGGTGGAGTGGCTGGAGGAGGACAACTACTTCTTCAAGCTCTCCGAGTACGGCCCGCGCCTGCTGGAGTTCTACGAGAACAACCCGACCTTCATCCAGCCGGCCTCCGCCCGCAACGAGGTCGTGCAGTTCGTGAAGTCGGGCCTCCAGGACCTGTCGATCTCCCGCTCCAGCTTCGACTGGGGCATCCCGATCCCGTGGGACGGCAAGCACGTCATCTACGTGTGGGTCGACGCGCTGCTCAACTACGCCACCGCCGTCGGCTACGGCTCCGACCAGGAGAAGTTCGACCGCGTCTGGCCGGCCGACGTGCACCTGGTGGGCAAGGACATCCTGCGCTTCCACGCGGTGATCTGGCCCGCGATGCTCATGGCCCAGGGCCTGCCGCTGCCCGGCCGCGTCTTCGCCAACGGCTGGCTGATGGTCGGCGGCGAGAAGATGAGCAAGTCCAACCTGACCGGTATCTCGCCGCGCCAGCTCACCGAGCACTTCGGCGTCGACGCCTACCGCTACTACTTCCTGCGCGCGATCCCGTTCGGCCAGGACGGCTCGTTCTCGTGGGAGGACTTCTCCGCCCGCTACACCTCCGAGCTGGCCAACGACTTCGGCAACCTGGCCTCCCGGGTGGCGGCGATGGTGGGCAAGTACTTCGACGGCAAGCTGCCCGCCCCGGCCGCCGAGACGCCGGAGATCTCCGGCGCGCTGGCCACCGCGGTCACCAACGCCGACCGGGCGATCGGCGACGACCTCGACTTCGCCGGCGGCCTGGCGCACATCTTCGACTTCGTCCGCAAGGTCAACCTCTACCTCTCCGAGCAGGAGCCGTGGAAGGTGGCCAAGGACGACTCGCCCGAGGGGCGGGCCAAGCTGGCGACCATCCTCTACACCGCCGCCGAGGCGCTGCGCGGCGTCGCCGTGCTGCTCAACCCGGTGATGCCGGCGACGGCCGAGAAGTTGTGGGTCTCGCTGGGCGCCGAGGAGCACCTCGGGCCGCTCGCCAAGCAGCGGATCGCCGAGGCGGGCACGTGGGGCCGGCTGCCCGAGGGCGCGACCGTGACGAAGGGGGAGATCCTCTTCCCGCGCCTGGAGAGCTGAGCATGTTCGACTCCCACTGCCATCTCGACATCATGGTCGGCAACCGGCAGGCCTCCTCGGGCGACCCGGTCGCCCAGGCCGCGCAGGCCGCCGCCGCGACGGTGGAGAGCATCGTGGCCGACGCCCAGGCGGCGGGGGTGGCCCGGCTGGTCACGATCGGCTACGACCTGCCGTCCTCGCGATGGAACGCCGACGTGGCCGAGGTGCACCGCGACGTCTACGCCGGGGTGGCCATCCACCCCAACGAGGCGTTCGCCGCGACGCCCGCGGTGCTGACCGAGATCGAGGAGCTGGCGCGGCTGCCCAAGGTCAGGGCGGTGGGGGAGACCGGGCTCGACTACTACCGCGACTGGGCGTCCAAGGACGACCAGCACGCGAGCTTCCGGGCGCACATCGAGATCGCCAAACGGACGGGCAAGGCGCTGGTCATCCACGACCGGGACGCGCATGACGACGTACTGGCGGTGTTGAAGGCGGAACAGCCCCCCGAGGTCGTCATTTTTCATAGTTACTCGGGCGATGCGGACATGGCACGGCAGTGCGCCGAGGCCGGATATTTCATGTCTTTCTCCGGGCCGGTGACCTACAAGAACGCCGGATCACTCCGGGAGGCCGCCGCGGTGGCGCCCCTGGAGCTGATCCTCGTCGAGACCGACTCGCCGTACCTCCCGCCCGTCCCGTATCGGGGCAAACCCAACACCCCCGCCTACCTCCCGTTGATCGCGAGCTGCTTGGCCGAGGTCAAGGGCATCTCAGTCGAGGTGCTCGGCGAGGCGGTCAACACCAACGGGATCACCGCCTTCGGTAGCTGGTAGGCATCTTTCGGTGAACCGGTTGTGACGCTGGGTGAGCGAGCCCTAGCGTTCTCGCCCTATGAGCGGAACGAGACGCAAGCCGCGCGCCCGTAGCCCCTGGCTGGGGCCCTGGGCTCTGCTGTCGTACGGCGCGGCGGCCCTGCTGGTCACCGCCGGGACGACCGCCCTCAGCATGGGCAAGGAGATCCAGCTCGTCGTCGACGAGCGGGTCACCGCCATGCGCACCTCCGCCGGGACGGTCTTCGAACTGCTCGACGAGGCCGACATCTCGGTGGGGCCGCACGACTACGTCAGCGCCGCGCGGCAGGGCGAGCTCGAGGACGGGGCCCGCATCGAGATCCGGCGTGC
Source organism: Nonomuraea sp. NPDC050310 (assembly GCF_040655795.1). NCBI lineage: Bacteria > Bacillati > Actinomycetota > Actinomycetes > Streptosporangiales > Streptosporangiaceae > Nonomuraea > Nonomuraea sp. NPDC050310. Next base: position 327,428 of record NZ_JBFAKP010000004.1, read on the forward strand.
CCGGCGAGTCGAGGTGGTGGTGGACGGCGAACCGGTCACCGGGCACGTCACCGCCGACGACGTGGGCGGCGCGCTGGAGCAACTGGACATCGGGCCCGGCCGGGTGTCGGCGCCCCGGACCAGCACGCTGCCGGTCTCCGGGCTGACCGTGTTCACCGAGCGCAAGGTGGAGCTGGTCAAGGGGGAGAACCGGAGCGTCATGTACACGACCGGGGCCTCGGTGCGGGAGGTGCTGAAGGAGAAGGGGGTCCGGCTCGGGCCCGGCGACCGGGTCACGCCCGCGCTGGACAGCTTCCCGAAGCAGGGGACGGTCATCCGGGTGATGCCCGTCGCGCCGGTGCCGCCGTCGGTGGCCCGGCTGAACTGGGCGGCGCTGGCGGAGTGCGAGTCGAAGGGGAACCCGCAGGCGGTCAACAGCGCGGGCGGGTACTACGGGCTTTACCAGTTCAGCCTGCCGATGTGGCGGGCCGTGGGCGGGACGCGGACGCCCATCGCCTGGCCGGAGGCCGAGCAGACCTACCGGGCGCAACTGCTGTACCAGCGGGTGGCCGGGCGGTGGCAGGGGCAGTGGCCCAACTGCGGCGGCCGGCTGTTCAGCTGAGCTCGCTGCGGTGTGTCGCCCGGCCCGGTGATGAGGTCGGCTTCGGTTGGGGGCAGGTGAAGTCGGCTTTTGGTCAGGGTCAGCCGAGGGCGGCGCCGAAGTCGGCTCCGGTGTCCGGCTGGATCGTCTCCCGCACGTCCGAGTTGCGCCCGAGCACCGCGACCGCCCCGTACGGCCCGCGATCCGGCATCCCGACCACCAGCCGGTTCCCGCTGAAGGAGACCGCGGCGCCCATCCGCCCCTCCGGCTCGGCCGGGCTGAGCGTCCGGTCGTTCTTGCCCGGCCCCACCACGCGGACCTCGCCCGTCCCCGGCACCCCGATCGCCAGCCGCCCGTCCGGTGACGCGGCCAGCGAGACCGCCCTGGGCTGGCGCAACTGGCTGGTCTGCTTCAGGTCGGCCCCGTAGAAGCGGATCACCCCCTCCTCGGGCGCGCTCACCGCCAGCCCGGCCTCGTCCGAGTACGCCAGCGCATAGCCGAACCGCGCGCCCGGGGGCAGGTCGGGCGCCTCCCACTTGGTGGCCGTGATCCGCTCGGCCAGCACGTCGTGGATCACCGACACCGAGCCGGTGTCGGCCTGGCCCTCGTCCACCTGCCGGCCCGCGCCGTCGTTGTTCTCGTACGGCACGCCGATCACCAGGCTGTTGTCCTTGGCGAAGGTCAGGGCCCAGCCGTACTGGTCGCCTGTCTCGCCGTTGCCGGGCACCTCGGGGGGCTCCTGGCTCAGCCTTCGCAGGGCGTCGACCTTGCCGGTGTACACCGCGCCCTGGTCCTTGGCGCTCGCCTCGTCCTCGTACGGCGCGCCGATGGCCACCAAGTCGCCCTTGGCGGCCAGGGACCAGCCGAAGTGCGCGTCGGGCTGGGGGGAGGTGGCCACCAGGCGGCTCGGGGGGTCGGTGGCTCCGCCGTACAGGACGTAGACCGCGCCCGCGTCCCGTACGCCGTCGACGTCCGCGTACGGGGCGCCGACCAGGACGTCGGCGCAGCCGTCACCGTTGAGGCTGGCCAGCCGTACCGTCCAGCCGTAGCCGTCGCCCTCGGCCAGCTCGGGGGCGGGCAGGGCGACCGCCTTGCCGGCCGACAGCAGGTAGGCCGCGCCCGGGCCGGCGAACGGGTCACCGACCACCGCATCCTCGACCCCGTCCCCGTCGTGGTCGTCTACGGTGGTGGTGTCACACGCGGCACCCCGCTGGGCCGCCTGGGCGGACGCGGGGTGGAACGGGGGCAGCGCGAGCAGCAGCATGGCCGCGACGATCACGGTGGAGCGGGTCACAGGCGCACCTCGATCTGCCGGCTGCCGTCCGGCGTGGTCGCGGACAGTCTGGCGGCCTTACGGTACGGCGCGAGGTCGAAAACGAACACCCCGTCCAGCCGGCCTCCCGGAACGATCGTCGCCGGCAACTCCACCGAAACCGGCTCATGTCCCGCTTCTTGGTCATCGATCAGGCTGACCGTGGGTTTGCCCAGCGGCCTGGCCGTCCCACTCGGATTGATCAACGTCCACCTGACCACGCAGAGCTGGCCGTTGCTGGACGTGACCTCCTCATAGCTGGTCAGCCCACACTCCGCCCGCCCGGTGACGATGAGCTGCAACGCATCGACCTCATCGCCGAGCGCGTAACGCCGCCCGACATCACTGCTCGGAACAACCTGCCCGGGCGTCGACACACCGGTCGAGGCCCTGGGCGTCGTCGTGGTGGTCGGCTTCGTCGCCGTGATCAGGATCGCCCCCGTGACCGCCAGCGCCGCCAACGCGGCCCCCGCCGCGATCAACCACCGCGCACTCAGCGACTTCGCGGCCGGCTCGGCGGGACTGGTGTGATCCTCCTCGGACGGCACCCTGGTGCCCTCCACCCCCGCCCCCACCTGCCACGGCACCACCTGCGGCACCCACTCCCCAGGCTGCGACCCCGGCTCCACCTGCGGCGCCCAGCCGCCGGGCTGCGACCCGCGCTCCGCCTGCGGCGCCCAGCCCCCCGGCTGGGACCCTTGCCCCGGCTCCACCTGCGGCGCCCAACCCCCCGGCTGGGACCCTTGCCTCGGCTCCACCTGCTGAGGCCCGCTTCCCTGGTGTCGGGTTCCGGGCGCCTGCCCCCCTTCTTCCTGGTAGACCCCCCGCCCAGCCGCAGAGTCCCGCTCGGCCGGCCGCTCCCCGGGCCGCGACCCCTCCTTGGACCCGCCTGGGACTCCCTCATCCAGCCCGGCGTCCACAGCCCCCGCACCACCCGCCAGCGGCCCGGCCACCTCCTGGAACTCCTGCTCCAACGCCGCCCGCTCGGCCCGCTCCCGCTCCCGCCGCTCCTGCCGCCGCCGAAGCACCCCACCCTTACGCTGTGGCTCCCCCTCCCCGGCCGCCCCGGAGGCAGCCGAATCGGGCCCTTCCACCACGTTCTGCGGCGGCTGCCACGACTGATGCAACATCTCCGTCGCGATCACCGTAGGCGGATCGGCAGCCACCTCCCGCCGCACCGGCCCCCCGCCCCCGACCAGCGCAAGCACCAACTCCTGCGCCGTAGGCCGCTCGCCAGGCTCCTGCCCGGTCGCCTGCCGTACGAGCTCATTGAGCGGAGCCGGAAGCGCCCCCAGATCAGGCTCGGTGTTCAGCACCCGAGTGGCCAGGGTGATCACATCCCCCCGCCCATACGGATGCCGCCCGTTCCCGGCATAAGCCACCACACACCCCCAAGCGAACACATCCGCCGCAGGCGTGATCGGTAACCCCCGTACCTGCTCAGGAGCCCACCAACCCGGACTCCCCAGCAACTCCCCGGACAAGGTGAACCCGGTCTCCCGATCCAACGCCCGGGCGATCCCGAAGTCGATCACCCGAGGCCCGGAGAGCGAAAGGATGACATTCGCCGGTTTGAGATCCCGATGCACCAGCCCGGCGTTGTGGATCGCCGCCAGCGCCGCCGCCACCCCCAGCGCCACCCCGTGCAGCGTCCCCGCGTCCAGTTGCCCGAACCGGGCGATCTGCTCCGACAGCGGGGTGCCCGCGATGTACTCCGTGACCATGTACGGCCGGCCGTCGTCGGCGTTGCCGTTGTCCAGCACCTCGGCCGTGCAGAACGACGCCACCCGGCGTGCGTTCTCCACCTCCGCGTGGAAGCGCGCGGCGAAACCCTGCTGGTTCGCGTACTCCGCTTTGACCACCTTCACCGCGACAAGTCGCCCCACGGGAGCCCTTGCCAGGTACACCGTGCCCATGCCGCCTTCGCCCAGCCGGCCGAGCAGGCGATACGGCCCGATCTCCCGCCGATCCGTCGGCCGGAGCGGCGCGGCACCCGTTGGATCCATCGGGGAAGTCCCTTCGTCGTCCACAACCACCCTCCCCTCGGCCATCGCAGGTAGTTCGGTGCGGGAGACTGGATGGATGAGGGGAACAGTATGAGTCTGCTCGGTCCCGTGGAAATACGTAATTTGGCGCAGAGGCTGGATCTTCGTCCCACGAAGCGGCTGGGTCAAAACTTCGTGATCGACGGCGGCACGGTGCGCAAGATCGTCCGTACCGCCGAGCTCGCGGAGTCCGACGTCGTGCTCGAGGTCGGACCGGGCCTCGGCTCGCTCACGCTAGCGCTGCTCGACGAGGTCTCGCGAGTCGTCGCCGTCGAGATCGACCCGGTGCTCGCGCGGCAGCTCCCGATCACCGTCGCCGACCGTGGCCTGAGCGACCGGCTCACCGTCGTCGAGGCCGACGCCATGCGCGTCCACGCCGACGACCTCGCCGGCCACCAGCCCACCGCGCTCGTGGCCAACCTGCCGTACAACGTCGCCGTGCCCGTCGTCCTCCACCTTCTCGCGGAGCTCCCCTCCCTCCGCAAGGGCCTGGTCATGGTTCAGGCCGAGGTCGCCGACCGCCTCGCCGCCCGTCCCGGCTCCAAGGTGTACGGCGTGCCGTCCGTCAAGGCCGCCTGGTACGCCGACGTCCGCCGCGCCGGCCCCGTCGGCCGTACCGTCTTCTGGCCTGTCCCCAACGTCGACTCCGGCCTGGTCTCCATGGTCCGCCGTGACCCGCCCACCACCACGGCCACCCGTGCGGAGGTCTTCGCCGCCATCGACGCCGCCTTTGCCCAGCGCCGCAAGACCCTCCGTGCCGCCCTCTCCACCTGGGCCGGCACCGCCGCCCGCGCCGAACAGGCCCTCCGCGCCGCCGGCGTCGACCCTTCCCTGCGCGGCGAACAACTCGAGGTCACCGACTTCGCCCGCATCGCCGAACACAAACCCACCTAACCCCGGCCACCCCACCCCCTCCCAGTCCCGTCCCGGGAGACTCCCCGGCCCCTTCCCGGGCCCGCCTCCACCCCCGGGTCCGCCTCCACCCCCGGGTCCGCCTCCACCCCCGGGTCCGCCTCCACCCCCGGGTCCGCCTCCACCCCCGGGTCCGCCTCCACCCCCCCGGGACCGCCTCACCCTCCGGGGACGGGGGCGTCAACGCCCGATCTCCCAGGCTGTCCCCCACCCATCGCGGGCCCCCTCCGCAGTGCTCACCCTCGCCCCCTCCCCATCCGCAATCCCGCCGTCCACCGGCCGCCGCCACCCACGATCCGCCCGCCACCCGATGCCCAGCCCGGTCACCACCCGCCACCCGATGGCAGCCGCCGCCCGCCGCCCGCCGCCCGGCGCCGTAGCCCAGCCCGGTCACCATCCGTCACCCGGGGGCAGCCGCTGCCGCCGCCCGCCGCCCTAGCCCAGCACTGGCCACTGGCAACCGAAGCCCCAAACCGTGTCGCCCCCGGTCACCCAGAGCTCGGTGTCGCCGCCACCCACCCAGTCCGCCCAATGTGGCGCCACGGATGGCGGCCGGATGCCCGTCCTAAGCCCGCTCGGTTGTCCATGCCCCAGGCACACTCCCACGCCCGAACCCGGGCTTCCTCGCTGCTCGTAGCGACAGCCCCACCCCAGCCACACCCCCGCCTCCCGAGCGCCAGAGCTGCCTCCTGAGCGCCAACGCCGCCTCCCCAATGCGGCCACCCATCGCAAAGCTCGGCGAGCTGTCTCCCGGACCGAGCGCGGTCACGAGCGATATCCACAGCCCTCGCCCCACCGCCACCCTCATCCACAGAACGCCGTTCACCGCTGCGGCCCCGCTCGCCCCCCATCACATCCTGGCCTCCTCAATTCGCTCTCACTTTCGAGGAGACCCAATGCCCGCCTTCCCAGCCCTCCTGACCATCAGCGGAGGCATGCTCGCCACCCTCACCGCCCTCCCCATCCCACCAGCGACCGCAGCCCCCTCCCAGCCAACGCCATGCCAGGGCACAGTCACCCTCCCCAGCGCCTACGCCCCCCTCTTCGACAGCCCCACCCCCACCCCCGTCACCCACGTGAAGATCCCCCTCACCCTCCCTCCCGCCGCCTGCCACCCCGCCTACGCCGCAGCCCTATCCAAAGCCGGCATAACCCTCACCTCCACCCCACCCAAACCGACACCCCCGCACTCCGCCCCGCCCTTCGACCCCACCCAATCGCCGTCGACCCACACAAGCCCCTCCTCACCCCTAGCCGACCTCGCCTCGGCCCCGACTGGTTCCCTCTCGGCCTCAAGGGATGACTTGTCGACCCCAACAAGCCCCTCCACCGCCTCTGCGGAACCACCCTCCACCGCCCTCGGGGAACCGCCCTCAGCCCCTAAGAACCCACCCACCACCCGCAGCCAGCCACCCGCCAATCACGCCGCCCACCCCAACAACAGAGCCGAACCGCTCACAACCCACCCGTCTACCCCCTCAACCCCATCCCGCCGAGCCGTCCAGTGGACCCACACCCGAGCCCACCCCCCGACCTGGCCCGCCTTGCTAGCCCGCTGGACCACCAACCACGCCTGGCCCACCCCGCCCCTTCCCTCCAGCCCCCGAGGTTCCGACCGGTGGGTCACCAACTGGCCGGGCGCGGATCGCCCGGGCTTCCACCGGCCGGACGTCGATTGGCCCGGCTCGGACCGCCCAGGCTTCGACCGATGGGATGTCGACTGGCCTGTCCTGGATCGACCCAGCGCGGGTCTGCCGGACCTGGACCGATCCGGACCGAAGCGCCCGAATCCCAAGCGCCCGACCCCAGGCCGCCCGACCCCCGGCCACCCGAACCCGGAGCGCCCGACCCCAGGCCGCCCGACCCCCGGCCACCCGAACCCGGAGCGCCCGACCCCAGGCCGCTCGACCCCCGAGCGCCCGAACCCCGACCACCCGAACCCCGAGCGCCCGAACCCGGGCCGCCCCAGCTCCGACCACCCGAACCCCGACCGCCCAGCCCCCAAACGCCCCACCCCTCACCGCCCCGCCAAGCCCCCCGCACCCCCAAGCCTCTCCAAGGGCGACCGAGCAGCCTCCGCCGCTCTCACCAAGCTCGGCATCCCCTTTTCCTGGGGCGGTGGCTCCTCCACCGGTGCCACCCGCGGCATAGGCCGAGGCGCCAGAACGGTCGGCTTCGACTGCAGCGGCCTCACCCTCTACGCCTGGTCCAAGGCCGGCGTGAAGCTGGGCCACTACACCGGCACCCAATTCCGCCAAGGCCGCCGTGTCTCCATCCGCGACCTCCGCAAGGGCGACCTCGTCTTCTTCGGCGGCGGCCAGGGCGACCCCACCCACGTCGGCCTCTACCTGGGCGGCGGCGTCATGGTCCACGCCCCCAGGACCGGCGACTACGTGAAGAAGACCCAGTTCCTCAAGTCCAGGTACTTCCGCCCCATCTACCGCGGCGCCGTCCGCCCCGGCTAACCACCGCTTCCGATAGCCCTCGTCCGCTGTCTGGTGGTGGTCGGTCTGCCTGGCAATCCACCGGCCTGGCCGTCCGCCTGCCAGTCGTCCACCGACCTGGTCACCCGCCCGATCAGGCGATGGAGGGCGCCCCGTACCGGCGAGAGCAGTCCGTTCCGACCCACGCCGACACCCGGCTCTTGACGTTCGGCTCCCGTAGCCCGGGCCCCGAAGTCCAAGTCCAGCCCTAGGGTCCGGCCCCTCGGCGTCGGAACTGCATGGCACCGGGAGGGGCCGGGGAAAGGTAAAGAAGGCTTCGCATTTAGCTCTCACGCAGGCAATCGCCGCAGTTCGGATGGGGTTTGTTGCGGGGAATGCCTGCCGTGGGAACGGTCCCCGATACGATCAGAAGCCTTCGAATCGCTGGGATGAGAGTAGAAGAACGATGAGCTCGGTGACCGTACGGGTGCCCGCCAAGGTCAACGTCCAACTGGCCGTGGGACCGCTACGGGATGACGGCTACCACGACCTGGTGAACGTCTTCCACGCTGTCTCGCTCTTCGACGAGGTGGTCGCCAAGGAGTCCGAGGCGGTCACGGTGCGAGTCGAAGGGGCAAACGTCGAGCAGGTGCCGCTGGACGACAGCAACCTGGCGATTCAGGCGGCGCGGGCCCTGGCCAAGCATGCGGGGCGGACGTACGGGGTCGAGCTGATCATTCGGAAGGCGATTCCCGTGGCGGGCGGAATGGCTGGCGGCAGTGCGGATGCGGCCGGGGCGTTGGTGGCGTGCAACGAGCTGTGGGGGTTGGGGCTGCCGCGCGAGGATCTGATGGAGATCGCGGCTGATCTGGGGAGCGATGTGCCGTTCTCGCTGCTCGGGGGGACTGCGGTGGGGACGGGGCGGGGGGAGCAGTTGACTCCTGTGCCGGCTCGGGGGCGGTTTCACTGGGTGTTCGCGGTGGCTGACGGGGGGTTGTCCACCGCGACGGTGTATGGGGAGTGCGATCGGCTGCGGGAGGCTACCGGGGAGAAGGTGGCCTGGCCGCAGGTTAGTGAGCCGCTGCTGGCTGCGCTGCGGGAGGGGGATGCTGCGGGGCTGGGGGCGCTTCTGGCCAATGATCTGCAGCCGGCGGCGGTGATGTTGCGGCGGTCGCTCGCTCGGACGTTGGAGGTCGGGCAGGAGCTCGGGGCGCTTGGGGCCATCGTGTCCGGGTCTGGGCCGACCTGTGCGTTCCTGGCTGCTGGGGAGGAGCAGGCTGAGGAGTTGGCTGTGGCCTTGATGGGGGCTGGGGTTTGTCGTACGGCGGTTACGGCCTATGGAGAGGTGCCTGGGGCTCAGATCGTGGCCGCCTAGGTGGGTGAGAGCGCGTGGTCTGGTCAACCCGTTGATGGTGGGCGCCCGCGCACCGGGGTCCGGTCTGAGTGGTCTGGTGGCGGACCTCGCTGGCTAGCTGGCTAGCTAGCCGGCTCGTTGGCTTGAAGGATGGGCTGGACTGGCCATGGGGGCAGGAGGGCTCAGGCCGGGGCGGTGGTGCGGCTCGATGGTGGTTCCGGGGGCTGTGCGGTGGTGGGGCGCTTGGGGGCCAGCCGTGGGCGCGCAGGCAGGGGCTCAGCGGTGGGTGGTGCAGGCTAACTGAGCTCAGCGGTGTGTAGTGCCGGCTGGCTGGGATGAGCGGTGTGCGGTGCTAGCGGGCTGGAATAAGCGGTGGTGGTGCTGGAGGGCTGGGATAAGCGGTGTGTGGTGCTGGAGGGCTGGGGTCCAGGGATGGTGGTGCTGGCGGGCTGGGCTGAGCGGTGGTGACGTGGTGGGCTGGGGTTCAGTGGTGAGGCGTGCAAGCGGGGTGGGGCCTGGCGAGGGTGGTGTCGGCTCGGGCGGGGTGGGGCTGGGGGAGATGGGCGGTGTCGGGAGGCCGATACCCTTGGAGAGCCATGAATCTGGTCAATCTCGAGTCTGTTTCGCAAGCGTTCGGTCCCAAGCCGCTTCTCAGCGACGTCTCCCTCGGTATCGAGGCGGGCGAGCGCATTGGAGTGGTGGGCAGGAACGGCGGCGGCAAGTCCACGCTCATCGCGGTTCTAGCGGGCACCCTCAAGCCCGACAGCGGGCGGGTGACGCACACGAGGGGGACACGGATCGGGCTGCTGGCCCAGCGGGACGACTTCGATCCGGCGCAAGCCGTACGGGAGATCATCCTGGGGGATCGGCCTGAGCATGAGTGGGCCGGTGACCAGGGGATCCGGGAGATTCTGGCGAACCTGGTAGGGGACCTGGATCTTGACGCGAAGGCTGCCGAGCTGTCGGGTGGGGAGCGGCGGCGGGCGGCGCTGGCGAAGCTGCTGATCGACGAGCACGACCTGATCATGCTGGACGAGCCGACGAACCACCTCGACATCGAGGCGATCGCGTGGCTGGCCGGACATCTGGTGGCGCGGAAGTCGGCGCTTCTGGTGGTGACACACGACCGGTGGTTCCTGGACGCGGTGTCCACGCGGACGTGGGAGGTCGTGGACGGGCGGGTCGAGCGGTACGAGGGCGGGTACGCCGCGTACGTGCTGGCCAAGGCGGAGCGGGCCCGGATCGCGCAGGCGGCCGAGGAACGGCGCCAGAACCTGATGCGCAAGGAGATCGCGTGGCTGCGGCGGGGGCCGCCCGCGCGGACGTCCAAGCCGAAGTTCCGGATCGAGGCGGCACAGGCCCTGATCGCGGATGAGCCTCCGGTGCGGGACACGGTCGAGCTGCTGAAGTTCGCGAGCGCGCGGCTGGGCAGGACGGTGTACGACCTGGAGGATGTGACGCTGCACGCGGGCGGGCCGGGGAGCGGGCCGCTGGTGCTGGATCGGACGACGTGGCAGTTCGGGCCGGGTGACCGGATCGGGCTGATCGGGGTCAACGGGTCGGGCAAGTCGAGCGTGCTGCGGTTGCTCGCCGACCAGGTGCAGCCCGACTCGGGGCGCGTGGTCCGGGGGCGGACGGTACGGCTGGCGTACCTGTCGCAGGAGCTGGCCGAGCTGGACCCGACGCGGCGCGTGCTGGAGACCGTGGAGGAGGTGCGGAAGTACATCCAGGTCGGCAAGAAGGAGTGGAGTGCTTCGCAGCTCCTGGAGCGGCTCGGGTTCAAGGGCGACGCGCAGTGGAAGGTCGTCGGGGATCTGTCCGGCGGGGAGCGGCGGCGGCTGCAACTGCTGCGGTTGATCATGGATGAGCCGAACGTGCTGCTCCTGGACGAGCCGACGAACGACCTCGACATCGAGACGTTGAACGAGCTGGAGGACCTGCTGGACGGATGGCCCGGGACGCTGATCCTGGTGTCGCACGACCGGTACTTCCTGGAGCGGGTGACCGATCGGTCCGTGGCGCTGCTGGGGGATGGGCGGTTGTCCATGTTGCCCGGTGGGGTGGACGAGTACCTGGAGCGGCGGGCCGGGGGGAACGCGGTCACCGCTCGGGTGGCGGGGAAGGCCGCTGCCGGGGGTGGGGCTGTCTCTGAGGTGGTGGAGGCGCCTGGCCTGGATGCGGCGGGGTTGTCGGCCAAGGAGGAGCGGGAGCTTCGGAAGGAGCTCAACCGGTTGGAGCGGCAGCTCGACAAGCTTGGCGGGCAGGAGGCCAAGCTGCACGCGGCCATGGCGGATGCGGCCAGCGACTATGTGCGGGTGGGGGAGCTCGACGCGCAGTTGCGGGATGTGCTGGCGCAGAAGGATGCCGTTGAGGGCGAGTGGCTTGAGCTTGCGGAGCGGCTCGGGGAGTGAACAGCGGCTGCTCTGGCAGTGAGCCGTAGGACCTGAGGCCGGGCTCCTCTGGGTGGGGTGCGGGGGCCCCACCGGGGAGGCTGTGCGGGCGGCCAGGCCAGGTGGCCCAGAAGGTGGCTGCGGTAGGGGCCGGGGGCTCGTGAGGGTGGCCTGGGCTCGTGGGGGGCCCGGGGGCTGTCAGGTGTCGAAGGGGGCCAGGAGGGTGCGGAGGAGGTCGGCCAGGGAGCGCTGGTCGGCGGCGCCCAGGCCGGCCAGCAGTTCGCGCTCGCGGCGGAGCAGGTCGGAGAAGGCGGCGTCCACCCGCTCCAGCCCCTCGGGGGTGAGGGAGACGAGGACGCCACGGCGGTCCTCGGGGTCGGGGCGGCGGCGGACCAGTCCGGCCTGGGCCAGGCGGTCGATGCGGTTGGTCATCGTCCCGGAAGTGACCAGGGTGGCCCGCAACAGGGCCCCCGGCGAGAGCTCATAAGGCTTGCCCGCCCGGCGCAGGGCGGTGAGGACGTCGAACTCCCAAGGCTCGAGGTCGTGCTCGGCGAAGGCGGCACGACGGGCACGGTCGAGGTGCTTGGCCAGACGCGAGACCCGGCTGAGCACCTGGAGCGGCTCGACGTCCAGGTCGGGACGCTCCTGCCGCCAGGCGGAGACCAGCCGGTCGACCTCATCGGTGTTCATAGCGACAGAGTTTACTGTCTTGACGTCGAGATATCTCTCTTGATATCAATTATCTTCATGTCGAGAGATATCTGGGATCCGCAGGTCTACGCAACTTACGCCGACGAGCGCTCCCGGCCGTTCTTCGATCTTGTCAAAAGGATCGCCGCCGTGGAGCCGGAATACGTGGTCGACGCGGGCTGCGGTTCGGGCGAGCTGACCAGGACGCTGAAGGACCGCTGGCCCGACGCCGCGGTCCACGGGTTCGACTCCTCGCCGAAGATGATCGACAAGACGCCCGTGGACGTGGGTCTGACGTTCGAGGTGGCCGACGCGACGACCTGGCGCCCCGACCGCCCGGTGGACGTGCTGGTCTCGAACGCGCTGCTCCAGTGGGTGCCGACCCATCGCGAGCTGCTGGCCACCTGGGTGGGCCTGCTGGCGCCGAACGGCCGGCTGGCGTTCCAGGTGCCGGGCAACTTCGACGCCGACAGCCACCGGCTGATCAGGGAGATGTGCCAGGCCGGCCGGTGGCGGTCCAAGCTCGGCGACCTGCCGCGGGAGCGCCCGGTGGACGACCCGGTGGACTACCTCGACCGGCTGACCGGCCTCGGCTGCCGGGTGGACGCGTGGGAGACGACCTACGTCCACCTGCTGCAGGGCGAGGACGCGGTGCTCAAGTGGATCTCCGGCACCGCGCTGCGCCCGGTGTTCGACCGCCTGACCGAGGCGGAAGCGCAGGAATTCACCCAGGAGTTGGGCGAACAGCTCAACGCCGTCTATCCGCGCAAGCCGTACGGCACGGCCTTTCCCTTCCGGCGAATCTTCGTGGTGGCCGAGAAATGATCGTCGCATTCCATCATGTGCTCCTGGCCGCACCGGCCGGCAGCGAGCCGCGGCTCAGGGAGTTCTACGCGGGAATTCTCGGCCTGACCGAGGTGCCGAAGCCGCCTGAGCTCGCCAAGCGGGGCGGCGTCTGGTTCCGCGGTCCGGGGGTCGAGCTGCACCTCGGCATCGAGGAGGGCTTCGAGCCGCCCCAGAAGGCGCATTTCGCCTTTCTCGTCGATAATCTCGACGAACTCGCCCAGCTCATCCCCGGCGCCATTCCGGATGACCTTTTTCCGGGCTACCGGCGGATTTACGTCAAAGACCCGGTGGGGAATCGAATCGAGCTGCTCCAGCCCGTGTGATGTTCACCTTCGGGTGGCATGATTGTCCGAAATCAGCCGTCTAGGGGGTCTAGTGGGCATCGAGATCGAGGACAAGTTCGACGTACCGCCCGACTACCAGGTGCCGGATCTGAGCGGCCTGGCCGACCCGGTGCGGACGACGACCTACCAGCTCGTCGCCCTGTACTACGACACTCCCGACCTGCGGCTGGCCCGCCGGGGCATCACCCTGCGGCGGCGGCGCGGCGGCGCCGATCCCGGCTGGCATTTGAAGCTTCCCGCCGCCCGCGGCCGCCTGGAGATCGCCCGTCCGCTCACGCGGAGCGTGAAGGTCGTCCCGGAGGACCTGGCCGACCTGGTCGCGGGGTACACCCGCGGCGCGGACCTGCAGGTCGTCGCCGAGCTCGACACCAAGCGCACCGCCATCCGGCTCGGCAACCTGGTCGAGGTGGCCGACGACCGCGTCAAGGGCACGGCGCTCGGCCGCGAGCCGGTGCGCTGGCGCGAGGTCGAGGCCGAGGTGCTGGACGGCGACGAGAAGCTGCTGGCCAAGGTGGGCAAGCGGCTGCGCAAGGCCGGAGCCACGCCCGCGGCCGGAGCCAGCAAGCTCGCCCGGCTGCTGGAGCCCCAGCCTCTCGACCGGGTCGTCACCAAGTCCGGCAGCGCCGGCGAGGTCGTCATGGACTACCTGGGCACGCAGGTCGCCGCGGTGCTGTCCCAGGATCCCCGGGTACGGCAGGCGGAGAAGGACGCCGTCCACCAGATGCGGGTGGCGTCCAGGCGACTGCGGAGCGCGCTGAAAGCCTTCAAGGCGGTCATCACCGGCACCGACCACCTTCAGGACGAACTGCGCTGGCTCGGCCAGGTGCTGGGCGAGGCCCGCGACCTGGAGGTCATGCGCGCCCGTTTCGCCGGTCACCTGCGCGGGCTCGCGCCCGAGCTGCTCGCCGGGCCGGTCCAGGCCCGGCTTGGCGACGATCTGCACGGGCGTGAGCAGCAGGCCCATGGCCGGATCCGTGAGGCGATGCGCGGTGAGCGGTACTTCGCGTTGCTCGACGGGCTCGATCGGCTGCTGGCGGAGCCGGAGTTGAGCAAGCGGGCCGCCGCGCCGGCCACCGGCACGCTCAGGCGGGCCGCGGCCAAGGGGTGGGAGCGGGTGACGGAGGCCTACGACGAGGCTCAGGCGATCGAGGAGCCCGAGCGTCTGGAGCTGGCCATGCATGAGGTGCGTAAGGCGGCCAAGCGGGCTCGTTACACGGCTGAGGCGCTGAGTCCGGTGCTTGGCAAGCGGATGGCGGGGCTGGCGTCCGGGGCCAAGGCGATCCAGGAGGTGCTCGGGCGGCACCAGGATGGGGTGGTGGCGCAGGAGACCTTGCTCAAGGAGGCCGAGGTGGCTCGGCGGGCTGGGGAGGACACGTTCACGTACGGCCTGCTCATCGGGATCGAGCGGGCGCGGGCGGAGCAGGCGCACGCCGACTTTGCGGGGGTGTGGAAGAAGGCGGGCAAGAAGGTGGCCAAGTCGCTCTGAGCGCCGCACAAGAAGGCCGCCGCACCAGAAAGGACAGGAGGGGGCACAGTCAGGCGGTGTGGTGGCGCTCTTCGGCGATCACCCGGCCGTCGGCGCGGTGCCGTACGGCGAGCTCGCCCTTCTCCAGCCGCAGCCCCAGCAGCTCGCTCAGCACCTTCCCGTGCGTGGACAGCACGGCCGCCCCGGTGAGCGCGGCGACCAGGGCCGGGGTCTTGGCCGGGTCCATGCCCTCCTCGCTGAGCAGCGGCTCCAGGACCATGTCCGTGCTGTACGGCTCCAGCGTCTGCACGCACCGCAGGCTGGGCGAGCTCATCAGCAGTCCGGGGCCGTAGGCCGGCAGGATGCCCGCGAGCGTGCGCGCCTGGACGTGCCCCTGGGCGTCGAGCGGCCGCAGGTGGTCGGGCCCGTGCCAGGCCTCACGCGAGCCCGCGGTGCCGTGCCGTACGAAGATGAGCGGTTCGGAGGCGAGCGGCGCGGTGAGCAGCTCGCCGAGCAGGGCCCGGTCGCGGTCGTAGCTGAGCCGGTGGTGCGCCTGGTGCAGCGGCACCCACTTCAGGTCGTCGGCCTCGGGTCCGGGAGCGAAGTCGCCCGAGACGACGCGGGCCGACCAGTACCGCACCCGCTTGGGCCGGTCGAGGTGGAGGTAGTGGCTGGTGGGCAGGGGCCGGCCGAGCACGACGGTGAACCCGGTCTCCTCCTGCACCTCGCGCAGCGCGCAGGCCAGGTCGTGCTCGCCGGCCTTGGCCTTGCCCTTGGGGAAGGTCCAGTCGTCGTAGCGCGGCCGGTGGATGAGCGCGACCTCGGGAGCGTGCTCGTCGCCTCGCCAGACGACGGCGCCGGCCGCGCGGATCTCAGTTGTCAACGGTCCTCCACCGCCGGGTGCCGATCAGGTGGCTCTGCAGGTCGTCGCCGGGCTGGCGGGTCCAGGTGCCGTCGGAGTTGAGCCACCACGAGCTGGTGGTGTCGGCCATCGCGAGGTCCATGAGCTCGATCAGGTAGGCGCGGTGCTGCTGACCGGTGACCTTGACCAGGGCTTCGACCCGCCGGTCGAGGTTGCGGCGCATGAGGTCCGCGCTGCCGATCCACACCTCTGGACGCCTGCCCAGTCCGAACTCATAAATCCGGGAGTGCTCCAAAAACCGCCCCAAGATTGACCGAACGCGGATGTTCTCCGACAGGTCGGGGATGCCGGGTCGGAGCGTGCAGATGCCGCGCACCCAGAGGTCGACCGGCACGCCGGCCCGCGACGCCCGGTAGAGCGCGTCGATCATCTCCTCGTCGACCAGCGAGTTGGTCTTGATCCTGATCCTGGCCGGGCGCCCGGCCGACTGGTGGGCGATCTCCCGCTCGATCCGCGCGAGCAGCCCGCCGCGCAGCGAGTGCGGCGCGACCAGCAGCCGCCGGTAGGCCGAGTGGTTGCTGTAGCCGGTGAGGTGGATGAACAGGTCGGTGACGTCCTCGCCGACCAGCGGGTCGGAGGTGAGCAGCCCGAAGTCCTCGTAGAGGCGCGCGGTCTTGGGGTTGTAGTTGCCCGTCCCGATGTGGCAGTAGCGCCGCAGCTCGCCGTCGGCCTCCTGGCGCACGACCAGGGCCAGCTTGCAGTGCGTCTTGAGCCCGACCACGCCGTAGACGACGTGGCAGCCGGCCTTCTCCAGCTTGCGCGCCCATTCGATGTTGGCGTGCTCATCGAAGCGGGCCTTGATCTCGACCACCACCACGACCTGCTTGCCCGCCTCGGCCGCGTCGATCAGCGCGTCCACGATGGGGGAGTCGCCACTGGTCCGGTAGAGCGTCTGCTTGATCGCCAGCACGTCGGGGTCGGCGGCGGCGGCCTCGATGAAGCGCTGCACGCTGGTGGCGAAGGAGTCGTAGGGGTGCTGGACGAGCAGGTCGCGCTCGCGCAGCACGGCGAAGACGTCGTCCTCGGCGTGCACGGCCTCGGCGGGCACGAAGGGCCGGTAGCTGAGCTCGGAGCGGTCGAGGTCGGCGATGGCGTGCAGCCCACTGAGGTCGAGCGGGCCCTGGACCCGGTAGATCTCGTGCGGCGCCACGTCGAGTTCCTGGACCAGCAGGCGCAGCACCTCGGGGCTGATCGTCTCCTCGACCTCCAGGCGGACCGGCGGGCCGAAGCGGCGCTTGAGCAGTTCGCGCTCCAGGGCCTGCATGAGGTTCTCGGTCACGTCCTCGTCGACGTCGAGGTCCTCGTTGCGGGTGACGCGGAAGACGTGGTGCTGGACGATCTCCATGCCCTTGAAGAGCTGTCCGAGGTGGGCGGCGATGACGTCCTCCAGCGGGACGAAGCGCTCCTTGGAGGCGGCGACGAAGCGCGGGAGCTGGGAGGGCACCTTCACCCGGGCGAAGACGGTGTGGTCGTTGGCCGGGTTGCGCACCACGACGGCCAGATTCAGCGACAGTCCTGAAATATACGGAAAAGGGTGTGCGGGGTCGACGGCCAGCGGCGTGAGCACCGGCCGGATCCGCTCGCGGAACAGTTTGCGCAGCTCCGTGCGCTCCTCGCGAGCCAGGTCCTCCCACCGCACGATCTCGATGCCCTCGGCGGCGAGCTGCGGGCAGATGCGCTCGTGGAAGACGTCGGCGTGCCGCTTGGCCAGGCCGTCGGCGATGGTGCCGATGCGCGCCAGCTCCTCGCGCGGCTTGAGCCCGCTCTTGGTCCGCAACAACAACCCGGTGGCCATGCGGCGTTTGAGACCTGCCACCCGCACCCGGAAGAACTCGTCCAGGTTGCTGGAGAAGATGGCCAGGAAGCGCACTCGCTCTAGAAGGGGAAGCGAGGGATCTTCGGCCAGCTCCAGCACCCGTTCGTTGAACTGCAGCCAGCTCTCTTCCCGGTTGAGGAAGCGCTCCTGGGGCAGGGGCAGGTCATCTCCAGGGTGCAGCAGTTCCGCGGACATATTGGCTATATTGCCCAACTTCGTTGAACGGCACGTTAACTCCCGCTCAACGGATTACTCTGTCTGCCCCTCGACGACCGGTTCGATCAGTTGTTCCAGGGCCGGCTGCTCCGTGAGGATGCGCTCGACGGTGATCTGCTCGGCGCGTTCCTTGCCCGCGAGCCGGGCGGCGCGCTCGGCCAGCCGGGCCTCTCGCTGGCGCAGCTTCTCGGCGCGTTCCGCGGCCTTCTCCGCCTCGCGCAGTTGCCGCTCGCGCTCCTTCAGCGTGCGCTCGCGGGCCTTCTCCGCCTCGCGCTGCTCCTTGAGGCGGGCCTTCTCGGCCTCGCGGCGCTGGCGTTCGGCCTCGCGCGGGTCGAGCTCGGCGGCCGGCCGGGGCGGCAGCGTCCTGGGGATGTGGTTGCGGGTCGCGGCGGTGATCGCCGGGCTCGGGTTGAGTCCGGTCAGGCCGTTCCAGGCCAGGTTGACCAGGTGGGCCGCGACCTCCTCGCGGCTCGGCTTGCGCACGTCGAGCCACCATTGCCCGGTGAGGGCGACCATGCCGACCAGCATCTGCGCGTACATCGGCGCGAGCTTGGGGTCGTAGCCGCGGCTGACGAACTCGTCGGCCAGCACGTCTTCCACCTGGCTGGCGATCTCGCTGATCAGGCTGGCGAAGGTGCCGGTGCCGGAGGCGGCGTGCGAGTCGCGGACGAGGATCTGGAAGCCCTCGCTGCTCTCCTCGATGTACCGCAACAAGGCAAGGGCCGCGCGCTCCAGCTTGATGAGCGAGTGCGACGCGGCCAGCGCTTCGGTGATCATGCCCAGCAACTTCTGCATCTCGCGGTCGACGACGACCGCGTAGAGTCCTTCCTTACCGCCGAAATGCTCGTAGACCACCGGTTTGGAAACCTGTGCCGTCGCCGCCACCTCCTCTATGGAGGTGGCGTCGAATCCCTTTTCTGCGAAGAGCGAGCGGGAGATGCGGATCAACTGCTCCCGGCGCTCCCGACCGGTCATGCGTTTACGGGAGGTCACAGGTTCCATCATGCCGGTACTAGGAGATGCGCTTGGCGGCAAGGCGCTCCGCGGTGGGCCAGCGCACGTTGTAGGCCCAGCCCAGCTTCTCGAACATGCGGATCAGCTCGGCGGAGATGTCGAACTGGCCCTTGAGGGCGCCGTGGCGGGCGGAGGTGGGCTCGGCGTGGTGCAGGTTGTGCCAGGACTCGCCGAAGGACGGGATCGCGAGGATCCACACCTGGCGGGACTTGTCACGGGACTCGAACTGCTCGTCGCCGAAGACGTGGCAGATGGAGTTGATCGACCAGGTCACGTGGTGCAGCAGGCCGATGCGGACGAAGGAGGCCCAGAACAGCGCGGTGAAGGCGCCCCACCAGGACATGGTGACCAGGCCGCCGATGATCGCCGGGCCGAGGATGGAGAAGAGCGCGATCGGCAGGAAGGCCCGGTGCATCTTCATGATGTCGGGGTCCTTCATCAGGTCCGGGGCGTACTTCTCGCGGTTGGCGCGCTCGGCCTCGAACAGCCAGCCCATGTGGGCGTAGAGCAGGCCCTTGGTGAGGGCGCCGAAGCTGGTGCCGAAGCGCCACGGGGAGTGCGGGTCGCCGTCCTTGTCGGAGAACTTGTGGTGCTTGCGGTGGACGGCCACCCAGTCGAGGACGGACATCTCCAGGGAGAGGCTGCCCATGATGCCCAGGGCGATCTTCAACGGGCGCTTGGCCTTGAAGGAGCCGTGGGTGAAGTACCGGTGGAACCCGACGGTGACGCCGAGGCCGGAGAAGATGTAGAAGACGAACGCGATGATGACATCGGTCCAGGTCAGGCCCCATCCCCAGGCGAAGGGGACGGCCGCCGCGAGCGCGATCAGCGGGATCCCGACGACGAGACCGAAGACGACGAGTTCTGCCTTGGAGCGGCGGGACGGATCATGCTCGGGTTTCGGGGTCGGGGCCGGGCGTTCGACGGCGATGGTCATGGGCTACCTCTCACGACACAGATGGTGAAGTATGTCCGGGCTACGCAACCGTAACTTACGCCACCGTAGCTAAGGAACGGCTAAGAAGCGAATGTAGGGAAGGTGACGTTCTGTCCTGCCCCCTGATGTGCGTTCCATGCCTTGCCCAATTTCGGCTGGGCTGTTATAAGCCTGTCCAAGCGGCGAAGATCTCGGTCGGCTTGGGCGGTCGAAGGTCGGTAAGCTAGTTCCGGCACGCCGCGCGCGGCGTCCGATTGATCCCGGATCGTCTAATTGGCAGGACAAGTGGTTTTGGTCCACTTTGTAGGGGTTCGAGTCCTCTTCCGGGAGCCAACACGTTGCACGGGAGGCGGCGGGACGGCGCTGTGAGCGGGAAGGTATCCTCAGCGTGTCGGGAGGGTAGCCGTGCGGTAGCCGTACCGCACCAGATGCCCTGAACCGCCCAGTCACAGGGAGCCTCAGTCCGTGAGTGTGCCGCGCCCTAACCCGGTAAGCCCGGCCGCAGTGATCGTCCTCGCCGCAGGCGAGGGCACCCGGATGAAGAGCCAGACCCCCAAGGTCCTTCACGAGGTCTGCGGGCGCACGCTCGTGGATCACATGCTGGCCGCCGCCCGCGAACTCGACCCCGCCCAGCTCGTCGTCGTGATCGGTCACGCCCGCGAGCTCGTCGGCGGCCATCTGGCCGAGACCAGTCCCGACGCGCGGGCCGTCGTCCAGCGCGAGCAGCGCGGCACCGGCCACGCCGTACGCACCGTCCTGGAAGAGGTCGGCACGATCGCCGGCACCGTCCTGGTGACCTACGGCGACACGCCGCTGCTGCGCGGCGAGACCCTGGCCGGCCTGCTCGTACGGCACGCCGAGGACGGCAACGCGGTCACCGTGCTGACCGCCGAGGTCCCCGCGCCGACCGGCTACGGCCGGATCATCCGCGACGAGGCGGGCGCCGTGCTGGAGATCGTCGAGGAGAAGGACGCCACGCCCGCCCAGCGCGCCCTGCGCGAGATCAACTCCGGCGTCTACGCCTTCGACGGCCTGCTCCTGGCCGACGCGGTCAAGCGCGTCTCGACCGACAACGCCCAGGGCGAGGAGTACCTCACCGACGTGCTGTCCATCCTGCGCGAGGAGGGGCACCGGGTCGGCGCGCACGTGGCCGCCGACTACGTCGAGGTCGAGGGCGTCAACGACCGCGTCCAGCTCGCCTTCGCCCGCAAGGTGCTCAACCGGCGGTTGCTGGAGGCGCACATGCGCGCCGGTGTCACCGTGGTCGACCCCGAGAGCGTGTGGGTGGACGTCCAGGTCACGCTGGAGCCCGACGTCACCGTCTTCCAGAACACGCAGCTCCGCGGTGCTACGCACGCCGAGACCGGCGCCGAGATCGGCCCCGGCGCCACGCTGACCGACACGCGGGTCGGCCCGGGCGCCAAGGTGCGCAACGCGGTGTGCGAGAGCGCGGTCATCGGCCCCGAGGCGCAGGTGGGCCCGTACGCCTACCTCAGGCCCGGCGCGGAGCTCGGCGTGCGGGCCAAGGCCGGCACCTTCGTCGAGATCAAGAACAGCACGGTCGGCGACCGCTCCAAGGTCCCGCACCTCACCTACGTCGGCGACGCCACGCTGGGGGTCGACGTCAACGTCGGCGCCTCCACGGTGTTCGTCAACTACGACGGCGTCGACAAGCACCGCACCACGGTGCGCGACGGCGCGTTCATCGGCTGCGACACCTCCCTCGTCGCGCCGGTGACCGTGGGCGACGGCGCCTACACGGCAGCCGGCTCCGTCATCAACGAGGACGTCCCCCCGGGAGCGATCGGGGTGGCCAGGGCGCGTCAGCGCACCATCGAGAAATGGGTCTTGCGCAGGCGCGCGGGCACGAAGTCGGCCGCGGCGGCCCAAAAGGCGCTGGCCGAGCAAGAACAGCAGGAGAGTGGCACATGAGCAGGCTTGGAAGCGGGCACGGGAGCGTGGCCAGGTGACGAGCATCAAGCAGCCCGGTGAGAAAGAGCTGATGTTCTTCTCCGGCCGGGCCTACCCCGAGCTGGCCGAAGAGATCGCCGAGCACCTCGGCATCTCGCTCACCCCCACCAAGCTGGTCGACTTCGCCAACGGCGAGATCTACGCCCGCTACCTGGAGTCGGTGCGCGGCAGTGACGCCTTCGTCATCCAGTCGCACACCCAGCCCATCAACAAGTGGATCATGGAACAGCTCATCATGGTCGACGCGCTCAAGCGGGCCTCCGCCAAGCGCATCACCGTGGTCATGCCGTTCTTCGGTTACGCGCGTCAGGACAAGAAGGGCCGAGGCCGCGAGCCGATCACCGCCCGCCTGATCGCCGACCTGTTCAAGACCGCGGGCGCCGACCGGCTCATGTCGATCGACCTGCACACCTCGCAGATCCAGGGCTTCTTCGACGGCCCGGTGGACCACCTGTTCGCCATGCCGGTCCTGGAGACCTACCTCAAGGACCGGCTCGACCTGGAGAACACCACGGTCGTCTCGCCCGACACCGGCCGCGTGCGGCTGTCGGAGCGCTGGGCAGACAACCTCGGCACCCCGATGGCCTTCATCCACAAGCGGCGCGACCTCGACGTCGCCAACTCGGTGAAGGTCAACGAGGTCGTCGGCAAGGTGCGCGGGCGCACCTGCGTGATCATCGACGACATGATCGACACCGCGGGCACGATCTGCAAGGCCGCCGACGCCCTTTACGACCAGGGCGCGACCAACGTCATCGTCGCCGCCACCCACCCGGTCTTCTCCGACCCGGCGGTCGACCGGCTGAAGAACTCCCGCATCTCCGAGGTCATCGTCACCAACACGCTGCCGCTGCCCGAGGAGAAGAAGTTCGACAAGCTGACCGTGCTGTCGATCGCCCCGCTGATCGCCCGCGCGATCACCGAGGTGTTCAACGACGGCTCGGTCACCAGCATGTTCGAGGGCGCCGTCTAACCGGCCCTCCCGCCGTCCGGCGGCCGGCCTGAGCGGGCCGCCGGACGGCGCTGAGGTCGCCGTGGTCCGGGAGGGCGGGTAGCCTATACGGGTTGCGCTCGTAACGCCTTCCGCTAGGGCGGGTGAGGGGGAGCGCAGTCACCTTCCTTCGCATCCCTAGGAGATGTCGTGTCCGAAGTCAAGATCGCCGCTGAGACCCGCACCACGTTCGGCAAGGGCGCCGCTCGCAAGATCCGCCGCGCCGACAAGGTGCCCGCCGTCCTCTACGGCCACGGCATCGACCCCAAGCACCTCACCCTGCCGGGCCACGAGATCCTGCTCGCCCTGCGCACGCCCAACGTCCTGATCCGCCTCGAGGGTGACGGCATCGACGAGATGGCCCTGCCGAAGGGCGTCCAGCGCGACCCGATCAAGGGCTTCGTCGAGCACGTCGACCTGCTCCTGGTCAAGCGCGGCGAGAAGGTCACCGTCGACATCCCGGTGACCACCGTCGGCGACGTCAACTCCGAGGGCATCCTCGACCAGCAGCTCATGTCGATCTCGGTCGAGGCCGAGGCCACGCACATCCCCACCGGCATCGAGGTGGACGTCGACGGCCTCGAGGTCGGCACCCAGATCACCGCGGGCGACCTCAAGCTGCCCAAGGGCACCACGCTCGTGGCCGAGCCCGACACCCTCGTCCTGCACGTGACCGCCAAGCCGACCGCCGAGGAGGTCGACGAGGAGACCGGTGGCGAGACCGCCGAGGCCGCCGAGGAGGCCGCCGAGGGTGGCGAGACCCAGGAAGAGGCCGCGGCGGAGTAACTCTCCCAGCGCCTGGAATCCGGGGCGGTCCGGCAGCGATCGAGCTGCGGGGCTGCCCCGTTTTCGCACGACCGCACGACACGAGACGGGAATGGGCGGATGGATCGCTGGCTGATCGCCGGGTTGGGCAACCCCGGCGCGGAGTACGCGGGCAACCGGCACAACGCCGGCTTCATGACCCTCGACGAGCTGGCCGCGCGGGCCGGCGGCCGGTTCAAGGCGCACAAGAGCCGGGCCGAGGTGCTGGAGACCCAGCGCGCGGTGCTGGCCAAGCCGCTGACCTTCATGAACCTGTCCGGCGGGCCGACCAAGTTCCTCGCGGACTTCTACAAGATCCCGGTCGAGCGGATCATCGTCGTGCACGACGAGCTCGACGTGCCCTACGGCGCGCTCCGCGCCAAGCTGGGCGGCGGCGACAACGGGCACAACGGGCTGAAGTCCATCACCAAGGCGCTCGGCAGCCGCGACTACCTGCGGGTGCGGTTCGGCATCGGCCGTCCGCCCGGCCGGATGGACCCGGCCGCCTACGTCCTGCGCGACTTCGCCACCGCCGAGCGCAAGGACCTGCCCTTCCTGGTGGACCGCGCGGCCGACCTGACCGAGTCGCTGATGGAGCGGGGTCTGGAGCCCACCCAGAACTCCTTCCACGCCATGGACCTGAACATTTCCGGCCCTCCTCGCTGATCCCCGCATAGGACCGTTCGCCCAGCCGCGCGGTTCACCCGCCGCTACGCTCTGGTCACCATCTGTTGACCGGCGGTCGTGGAGGCGTGCGTGAGCAAGGGCGAGGGGCTGATGACCGTCGTCCGGAGTGAGCCCGTCCTCAGCCGGCGGGCGGGCGCCGGCGGGCCCGGCTGGATCCGGCCCTACGTCTGGCTCGCCTTCCTGGCCGACCTCGGGTGTGCGGGCTTCGCCGCCGGGGTGGCCTTCCTGGTGCGGTTCGGCGAGGTGTCCACGTATGCCACGCCGTACGTCGTGCTGAGCCTGGCCCTGCCTCTGGTGTGGGTCTGCTCGATCGCGCTCAACCGGGCCTACGAGCCGCGCATGCTCGGCGTCGGCTCGGAGGAGTTCCGCCGGATCACGCGGTGCGGGCTGGTGCTGATCACCGGCCTGGCGGTCTGCGCCTACCTGACCAAGACCGACGTCGCGCGCGGCTACGTGGTGATCGCGTTGCCGCTCACCGTGCTGCTCACCCTGGTCTTCCGGTACGGCTTGCGCCGCGCCCTGCACCGGCGGCGCGCCCGCGGCCGGTGCCTGCGGCGGGTGGTCGCCGCCGGGCACCCCGAGGCGGTCGCCGAGCTGGTCGGATTGTTCCGCAAGGAGCGCTACCACGGCATGGAGGTGGTGGCCGTCTGCCTGCCGCGTGACGCGCCCGACGAGCGGGTCGCCGGGGTGCCGGTCGCGGGCGCCTTCGCCGACATCGCGCTGGCGGTGGGGCTGTACGACGCCGACACCGTCGCGGTGCTGGCCTGCCCCGAGATGGACGGCCTGGCGCTGCGCCGGCTGGCCTGGCGGCTGGAGCGCTCGCACACCGAACTGGTCGTCGCGCCCGCCCTGATGGAGGTCGCGGGGCCGCGCACCACGATCCGGCCGGTCGCCGGGCTGCCGCTGCTGCACGTGGAGCACCCCGAGCTGGCCGGAGCCCGTCAGTTGCTGAAGAACCTGGTCGACCGCGCCGTCGCCCTGGCCCTGCTGGTCGCGCTGAGCCCGCTGCTGGTCGCGCTGGCGGTGGCCGTACGGCTCAGCAGCCCCGGCCCGGTGCTGTTCCGGCAGACCCGGATCGGCCGCGACGGGCGCCCCTTCACCATCCTGAAGTTCCGCACCATGTGGCGGGACGCCGAGAACCGCAAGATCACACTGACCAGCGACCGCGGCGGCGTGTTGTTCAAGATCCGCCACGACCCCCGGATCACCCCGCTCGGCACGCGCATGCGCCGGCACTCGCTCGACGAGCTGCCGCAGTTGCTCAACGTGCTGCGCGGCCACATGTCCCTGGTCGGCCCGAGGCCGCCGCTGCCGGAGGAGGTCGCCCGCTACGGCGACGACGTCCGGCGGCGGCTGCTGGTGCGCCCGGGGCTGACCGGGTTGTGGCAGGTGAGCGGCCGGTCGGATCTGTCGTGGGAGGAGTCGGTCCGGCTCGACCTCCGGTATGTCGAGAACTGGTCCCTCATGCTCGACCTGCAGATCCTGTGGAAGACTTGGTCAGCCGTAGCTCGCGGACAGGGAGCGTACTGATGACGATTCGTGACGACCACGCGCTCGCCGCCGACCTGGCGGAGGAGGCCGGCCGGTCCCTGCTCCAGTTGCGCGAGCGCCTGGGGTTCGAGCATCCGCCCGCCCTGCGGGCCGAGGGCGACCGCAGCGCGCACCTGCTGCTGATGGAGTCGCTGGCGCGGCTGCGCCCGTCGGACTCGGTGCTGTCGGAGGAGGCCACGCGCGAGGAGCGCGGCGACCCCAGGCGGCAGCAGGCCCAGCGGGTCTGGATCGTCGACCCGCTGGACGGCACCCGCGAGTTCGCCGAGGAGGGTCGCGCCGACTGGGCGGTGCACGTGGCGCTGTGGGAGCGTGGCGAACTGGTCGCCGGCGCGGTGGCGTTGCCCGCGCAGGGCCGCACGCTGAGCACGGGCGAGCCGCCCAAGCTGCCGCCGTTCGACGGGGGCCGCTTCCGGATCGCGGTCAGCCGCACCCGGCCGCCGGAGTTCGTCCAGAAGCTCGCCTACCTGCTCGGCGCCGATCTGGTGCCGATCGGCTCGGCCGGGGCGAAGATCGCCGCGGTGCTGACCGGTGAGGTGGAGGCCTACGTCCACGCCGGGGGTCAGTACGAGTGGGACTCGGCCGCGCCGGTGGCCGTCGCGCAGGCGGCGGGGGCGCACACGAGCCGGATCGACGGCTCGGCGCTGACCTACAACCAGGTCGATCCCACACTTCCGGATATCCTTGTTTCCCTACCGGAACTAGGGCCAAGCCTTTTGGCCGGGATCCGCGATCTGCACCGCTAGAGGAGAACGAATGCTTCAGCGTGACTACACCACGTCGCAGCTCGATGTGCTAGAGGCCGAAGCCATCCACATCATGCGCGAAGTCGCGGCGGAGTTCGAGCGCCCGTGTCTGCTCTTCTCCGGCGGCAAGGACTCCATCGTCATGCTGCGCATCGCGGAGAAGGCCTTCTGGCCCGCCCCGATCCCCTTCCCGCTGATGCACGTCGACACCGGGCACAACTTCCCCGAGGTGATCGAGTTCCGCGACCGCAGGGCCGCCGAGCTCAACGCCCGCCTCGTGGTCGCCAGCGTCCAGGACTCCATCGACGCCGGCCGCGTGGCCGAGGAGACCGGCCGGCGCGCCTCGCGCAACCGGCTCCAGACCACCACGCTGCTCGACGCGATCGAGGAGCACGAGTTCGACGCGGTCTTCGGCGGCGCCCGGCGCGACGAGGAGAAGGCCCGCGCCAAGGAGCGCGTCTTCTCCTTCCGCGACGAGTTCGGCCAGTGGGACCCGAAGAACCAGCGGCCCGAGCTGTGGAACCTCTACAACGCCCGCATCCGCAAGGGCGAGCACATCCGGGTCTTCCCGCTGTCGAACTGGACCGAGCTCGACATCTGGGACTACATCCGGCGCGAGGGCATCGAGATCCCGTCGATCTACTACTCGCACACCCGCAAGGTCTTCGAGCGCGACGGCATGCTCCTGGCCGACAGCGAGTTCGTGACCCGCGGCGAGGACGAGCCGGTCTTCGAGGCCGTCGTCCGCTACCGCACCGTCGGCGATCTGACCATCACCGGAGCCGTGCAGTCCACGGCGGCGACGGTCGAGGAGATCATCGAGGAGATCGCGGCCACCAGGATCACCGAGCGCGGCGCCACCCGCGCCGACGACCGCTTCACCGAGGCCGCCATGGAAGACCGCAAGCGTGAGGGCTACTTCTAAGATGGACATTCTTCGTTTCGCCACCGCCGGTTCCGTTGACGACGGAAAGTCCACCCTGATCGGGCGCCTGCTCTTCGACTCCAAGGCGATCTTCGAGGACCAGCTCGAAGCGGTCGAGCGCACCTCGCGCGACCGCGGCACCGAGTACACCGACCTGTCGCTGCTCACCGACGGCCTGCGCGCCGAGCGCGAACAGGGCATCACCATCGACGTGGCCTACCGCTACTTCGCCACGCCGCGGCGCAAGTTCATCATCGCCGACACCCCCGGGCACATCCAGTACACCCGGAACATGGTCACCGGCGCCTCGACCGCCGACCTGGCGATCATCCTGATCGACGCGCGCAAGGGCGTGCTGGAGCAGTCGCGCCGGCACGCCTTCCTGACCAGCCTGCTGCGGGTGCCGCACCTGGTGCTCGCGGTCAACAAGATGGACCTGGTCGACTACTCCGAGGAGCGCTTCGAGGAGATCCGCGAGGAGTTCACCTCCTTCGCCTCCAAGCTCAACGTGCCCGACCTGACCTTCATCCCGATCTCCGCGCTGCACGGCGACAACGTGGTCTCCCGCTCGGAGAACATGCCGTGGTACCACGGCTCCTCGCTGCTGCACCACCTGGAGAACGTGCACATCGCCTCCGACCGCAACCTGGTCGACGTGCGTTTCCCGGTGCAGTACGTGATCCGGCCGCAGAAGGCGACCGACCCGGCCTTCCACGACTACCGCGGCTACGCCGGCCAGGTGGCCGGCGGGGTGCTCAAGCCGGGCGACGAGGTGCTGCACCTGCCCTCCGGCCTGACCACGCGGATCGCCTCCATCGACACCTTCGACGGGCCGGTCGAGGAGGCCTTCCCGCCCATGTCGGTGACGCTCCGCTTCGAGGACGACATCGACATCTCCCGCGGCGACCTGATCTGCCGGCCGAACAACCAGCCGCAGGCCGCCCAGGAGCTGGAGGCCATGGTCTGCTGGATGACCGACGCGGTGAAGCTCGCGCCCCGCTCGAAGCTGACCATCAAGCACACCACCCGCGCCGCGCGGGCGCTGGTGCGGGACGTGCACTACCGGCTCGACGTCAACACGCTGCACCGCGACGAGAGCGCGGCCTCGCTCGGGCTCAACGAGATCGGCCGCGTCTCGCTGCGGGTGACGCAGCCGCTGTTCGTGGACGAGTACTCCCGCAACCGGCTCACCGGCGGGTTCATCCTCGTGGACGAGAGCAGCAACACCACCGTGGGCGCCGGGATGATCGTCGAGGCGCGCGGCTAGGACTCGCGGGCGGGCGCCAGGGCGGACAGGAAGCGGGCCGAGATCGGCGCCGCGACCGCCGACCCGGCGCCGCCGCCCTCGACGACCACGGCGAAGGCCACGTCGTCCCGGTAGCCGATGAACCACGAGTGCGACGGGGGCTCCTTGCCCTCGCCGTACTCGGCGGTGCCGGTCTTGCCTGCCGTACCGGCGGGGAAGGGGACGGCGTGCGCCGTGCCCTCGTTGACCACGGCGGGCATGAGCTTGCGCAGCGCGGCGACCACGCCGCCCTCCAGCCGCCGGGGCTGGCCGCGCTCGGGCAACCAGCCGGCCGGCACCAGCCGGGGCGGCTGCCACACGCCGCTGGAGATCGCGGCGGCCACCGAGGCCATGTTCAGCGGGCTGGCCAGCACCCGGCCCTGGCCGATCGAGGCCGAGGCCAGGTCGGTGGCGTCCTTGGGAGCCGGGAACTCCGCCCGTACGGCAGGCACCCCCGGATCGATCGGCACGCCGAACCCGAAGTCCCCCGCGACCTTGGCCAGCCGGCTGCCACCCAGCGAGTCGACGGTCATCGCGCCGAAGGTCGTGTTGCACGAGTGCGCGAAGGCGTCGCGAAAGGGCAGGCTGCCGAAGTCGCGGAAGCCCGCGTTGTGGAAGGCGAAGCCGCCGATGTTCTGCTCGGCCGGGCAGCGCACGGTCTGCTCGGCCGACAGGCCGCCGGCCACCAGCGCGGAGGCGGTCACCACCTTGAACGTCGAGCCGGGCGGGTACTTGCCGAGCAGCGCCCGGTCGAACCCGCCGCGGTTGTTGACCACGGCCAGGACCTCGCCGGTGGAGGCCTTGAGCGCGACCAGCGCGGCCGGCTTGCGGGTGCCCTCCAGCGCGGCGGCGCCGGCCCGGTGCACGGCCAGGTCGAGGGTGGTCCGGAGCGGCGAGCGCTTGGCGGCCTCGCGTTCGGCCAGCGTCTTGACCGCCCGGCCGTCCTCGATGAGCTGGATGCGGGCGGTGCGCGGCGGGGCGAGCCGGTCGGCGTAGCGCTCGCGCAGGCCGGCGACGAGCTGCTGGACCGAGCCCGGCACCTCGGCGCCGCCGATCGGGGCGCCGTCGGCGGCCAGGATCGGCACCGGCTGGGCCGCGTCGGTCACCAGGCGCAGCGTACGGCCGGGCTTGAGGTCGGGGTGCAGGGCGGCCGGGGTCCAGGCGACCTTCCAGGCGCGGTCCTGCTCGACCAGGCTCAGCCGGTTGGTGAAGGCCAGGTCCGGGCCCTTGCCGGTGAGCTTGGCCGTGAACTCCACCCGGCCATCCTCGGCGTCCTCGACCTCGAAGGCGAGCTGGTCGAGCTTGAGGTCGGTGCGCAGGCGGCGGTGCAGCCGCTCGAAGTCGGCCGGCGGGTCGGCGACCAGCTTGCGCATGGCCGGATAGTCCTGTCGCTGCCAGGCCGCGAGGTAGGCGCGCGCGGTCTCCTCCGGAGCCCCCTGCGTGCGCACCATCCAGATCACCCCGCCGGCGACCAGCGCGGGCACCAGGGCGCCCGCGGTGATCCACGGCCAGCGGCGGCGACGACGTCCCCCAAAGTCAGTCATGCCGACGAGGACACCAGAGACCTCACATTCATGTCCAATACGGATATCAACCTCAGATCAATATATTTCTGGATATAGTGGCTGGTCATGGACCTCGTCCGGCACCTGCGCTACTTCGTGGCGGTGGCCGAAGAACTGCACTTCGGCAACGCCGCGATCCGGCTCGGCATGGCGCAACCACCCCTCAGCCAGCGCATCAAGCGCCTGGAGGAGGAACTCGGCGTCCGGCTCTTCGACCGCTCCGCCCGGCAGGTCCGGCTGACCGAACCGGGACGGCTGCTGCTCGGCGAGGCCCGCGAGATCGTGGCCCGCGTGGACAGGATGCGCGAGCTGGTGAAGGCGGGCGAGGGCGCGGTGCTCAAGGTGGGCGCGCCGCCCGACCTGGCCGCGGGCGTGGTGGCCGCGATGGTCGCGGGCTTTCGCGAGCTGCGCCCGGGCGTCCGGCTCGCACCGGCCGAGATGTGGACGGTGGACCAGGTCAACGCGCTGGCCTCCGGGGCGCTCGACGTCGGGCTGGTGCGGCACCCGGTGACCGCGCCGGGACTGCGGTTCGGGCCCGAGCTCAGCCGGCCGCTCGGCGTGCTGCTGGCCGAGGGGGACGCGCTGGCGCGGCAGGCCGAGGTGCACCCGGCCGATCTGGCGGGGCGGGACCTGCTGATGCCGCCCGAGGAGGGCGAGCCGGGGTTCTGGGCCGAGACGCTGGCCGAATGCCGGCGGCGGGGCTATGTTCCTGCGGAGATCCACCAGGGGTCGGGGCTCGGCCTGGTCCTCGCCGGGGCGGCGGTGACGTTCTGGCCGGCGCCGGAGGAGCCGGGCCCGACCGGCCACGACCGTGCCGCCGGGCCGGCCGGTTCGGGCCGTCCGGACGGGCTGGTGTGGCGGCCGCTGCTCGGCGGGGCGTTGACCTGGCGGCTCTCGACCGCCTGGCGTAGCCCTTCGCCGGCGGTGCTGGACTTCGCGGCGGTAGCCGTACGGACACTCAAGGAGCGCGGCGGAATGGCAGAACGAGGCCCGGCGCCGATCCGGCGGGTCAGCCGCCGGCCGGGGACCCTGGCATGAGCGGGGAACTGGACCTGGGCCCGGTGTTCGCCGCGGCCGGGGTGGAGGGCTGGCTGCACGCGACCGACCTGGAGAGCGGGCGGGAGGTCGGCCACCGGCCGGACAGCGCGCTGCCGATCGCCTCGATCTTCAAGCTGCCGCTGCTGGTCGAGCTGAGCCGCCAGGCCGACGCGGGCGGGCTCGACCTGACCGAGCGCATCACCGTGGGACCCCGGCAGCGGACCTTCGGCCCCACGGGCCTGTCGGTGATGCTCGACGAGGTCACCATCTCGCTGCGTGACCTGGCCTACCTGATGATCGCGGTGAGCGACAACACCGCGGCCGACGTGCTCTCGGCACGGGTGGGGCTGGAGGCGGTCAACGCCATGCTGCGGAGCTTCGGCCTCACGCGCACCCAGGTCGTCATGAACACCACCAGCCTGTACGCCAGCATGGCCGAGGACACCGGCCACGACTGGCCCTACCAGGAGCCGGAGGACCTGGCCCGGATGCGCGTCCTGGACCCGGCCAGGGCCAACAGCAGCACGCCCCGCGAGATGACCCGGCTCCTCGGCCTGATCTGGACCGACCGCGCGGCCTCCCCGGAGCTGTGCGCGTGGATGCGCGGCCTGCTCGGGCTCCAGGTCTGGCCGCACCGGCTGGCCTCGGGCTTCCCGTACGACGACGTCGAGGTCAGCGGCAAGACCGGGAGCCTGCCGACGATCCGCAACGAGGTCGGCGTCGTGGAGTACCCCGACGGGGGCCGTTACGCCGTCGCGGTCTTCACCCGCGCTTTCAGCCCGGCCGCCAACCTGCCCCGCGCCGACGCGGTCATCGGCACCACGGCCCACCTGGCCGTCGACCACCTGCGCGCCGGGCGGGCCTAGCCCGGCAGGCGGACCGCGGCGTACTGCGTGGCCTGCGCGACCAGGCGTCCCTTGGCGTCCCAGACGTGCGCGGTCTCGTCCATGCGCTCGCCGACCACGTCGTCGGCCCGCAGCCGCACCCGCACCGCGCCGGGCGCGGGCAGCCGCCGCAGGTAGGCGGTGAGCTGGATGGTCGGCACCCAGCCGGGGATGCCGAGGTCGTAGGAGACCGGCGGCACCGGGTCGAGCGCGACCAGCAGCGAGAGCGGGTCCCAGTCGGAGCCGTCGGCCAGCCGCTGCCAGCCGGCGATGGACCCGGTACGGCCCGGCTGCCCCACGGCGAAGCCGAGGTTGCCGGGGTGCAGCCGCTGCTCGACGACGTCGAAGAGCGGGATGGTGAAGCCGCCCCCCGCGTCGGCGGGGCTGCGGAAGCAGGCCGCCTCCTCGGGCAGCTCGACCGGCTCCTCGCGGGCCCACCAGGAGTCCGCCTCGTCCAGCACGCCGAGGGTGAGTTGCGCGTCCAGGCAGATCCGGCCGCCCTGGACGAGCTGGGCGCGCAGGTTGGCGGTGGTGCGCCCGCTGCGCAGCGTCTCGACCCTGATCTCGGCCGGGCCGGGGCCGGGGGAGACGAGGAAGGTGCCGCTGATCGTGGTGAGGTGCGGGTGCTCCTGCCCGATGAGCGCGGCGCGGCCCAGGACGGCGAGCAGGTAGCCGCCGTGCAGCTTGGTGCCGACCGCCCACTGCGGGTCGAGGTCGGCGTGGAAGGTGCCGTCCTGCCCGGTGACCGCGGTGGCCTGTGTGAAGGTGCCCATCGTTTTGCCCCAATCTCTCCGGGATCAGGTTGACATCGTCAACCTGACGGTGTCAACGTGCCTGCATGCGACGGGTGAGAGCCAATCCGGGAGAAGGCGCGCTCCTGCGCGGGGAGATCCTGCGGGTGGCCGAGGAACTGCTGGCCGAGACCGGCACCGAGCAGGCGCTCACGCTGCGCGCGGTCGCCGCCCGCGCCGGGGTCTCCACGCCTTCGGTCTACCTGCACTTCAGCGGCAAGGAGGCGCTCATCGAGGCGGTGTGCCTGCGCGCGTGGGACGAACTGGCCGAGAGCATGCGCCTGGCCCGGGCCGACGACCCCTTCGCCCGGCTGGCCCGGCGCGGGCAGGCCTACGCGCGCTTCGCCCTGGCCCACCCCACCCAGTACCGCGTGCTGCTGATGCGCCCCGCCGACCACCGGGCCGCGCAGGCCTGCTTCGACCTCATGCTGGAGACCGTGCGCGACTGCGTCGAGGCGGGCGTGCTGACCGGCGAGCCGGAGAAGCTCGCGACCCGGATGTGGGCGGCCATCCACGGCTGCGTCTCGCTGCTGATCGCCCAGCCCGGCTTCCCGTGGCCGGAGGAGATCGACGACTTCGTCACCAACGTGGTGCGGATGGCCGGCTTCGGCACCGCGGTCGCCGAACGGCTGCCGCGGCGCGGGGTGCTGCCGACCCCCCGGCTCGGGCCGGCGCTGGACGCCGCCTGCCGGACCTTGACCGATCACGATCGGTGAGCGGCCGTAGGTAGATCGTTTGGGGATTCCACGGTGCAATGATTACTCTCTGCGCTACCGTCTGCACGGTTCGTATTCGCTCTCCGTGAGGTCCGTGCTTCGTGTCTGTTCCGCAGGTGATCTTCCTGGGTGGCCTCGGCCGTAGCGGCACCACGCTGCTCGAACGGCTGCTGGGCCAGCTCCCGGGCGTCGCGCCCCTGGGCGAGGTGGTGCACCTGTGGGCCCGCGGCGTGCTGGCGGGCGAGCCCTGCGGCTGCGGGTCGGCCTTCGCCGCCTGCCGGTTCTGGCACGAGGTCGGCGAGCGGGCCTTCGAGGGCTGGACGGAGCCGCTGGCCCGGCAGATGCTCACACTGCGTCACCGGGTCGACCGCACGCGCCGCATCCCGTACGTCGACCACCGCGACCTCGGCCAGTACGTCGAGGGCTACCGCCGGGTCTACTCCGCCGCCGCCGAGATCACCGGCGCAGGAGCGGTCATCGACTCCAGCAAGCACGCCTCGCTCGCCTTCTGCCTGCTCGCCGGCGGGGTGGACGTGCGCGTGGTGCACGTCGTGCGCGACCCGCGGGCCGTGGCGCACTCCTGGCGCCGCCGGGTGGAACGCCCCGAGGACGGCCGGCCGATGACCCGCTGGGGCGCGGTCCGCACCGCGATGCACTGGACCGCCCAGAACCTCGCGCTCGACCTGTTCACCCGGCAGGGCGGCCAGGTCACCCGGGTGCGCTACGAGGACCTGCTCGCCGAGCCGCAGCTCACCCTGACCCGCCTGGCCGGCACGCTCGGCCTGCCGTCGGCGCAGCCGCCGTTCCTGTCCGGCAGCACCGCCTACCTGCGTCCGGCGCACACCGTCTCCGGCAACCCGATGCGCTTCGCCGTCGGAGCCGTCGAGCTCTCCCGCGACGACGCCTGGCACGACGGCCTGCCGCGCCCGCAGCAGACCCTGGTGACCGGCCTCACCTGGCCGCTCCTGTCCCGGTACGGCTACCGCGGAGCCGCCGCATGAAGCCCTCGATCGGTGTGGTCGTCCCCACCACCGGCGACCGGCCCGACCAGCTCAGGGCCGCCGTCGAGGCGGTGCTCGCCCAGGCGTACGACGGCGAGCTCGACGTGGTCGTCGTGGTCGACGGCGCCGACGAGCGCAAGGTGGCGCACGACCTGGCCGACGTACTCGCCCCTGACGACGTGAGCGCCGACGCGGCCATGGGCGAGGTCTTCTCCGCCGGCCGCCGCGTCGCCACCGGCGTCCTGGTGCCCGCGCCCGTCCAGACCAGCCGCCCGCGCGTCCGCGTGCTGCCCAACCGGCTCAGCCCCGGCCTGCCCGGCTCGCGCAACACCGGCATCTCGGCCTGCGCGACCGAGTTCATCGCCTTCTGCGACGACGACGACCTCTGGCTGCCCGGCAAGCTCGCCGCGCAGGTCAAGCAGCTCGTGCTCAGCGGCGCCGAGTTCGCGAGCTGCGCCATCGAGGTCGCGTACGGCAAGCGCCGGGTCAGCCGCCTGGCCGGCACCGACACCGTGACGCAGGACGACCTGTCCCGCTCGCGCATGGTGATGGTGCACTCCTCGACCTTCCTGTTCCGGCGCGGCACCCTGTGGGCCGACGAGAGCGCCCCCGGCGGCCAGAACGAGGACTGGGACCTCGCCCTGCGCGCCGCCAAGCGCCAGCCCATCGTGCACGTCGACCGTCCGCTGGTCCGGGTCACCTGGGGGGCGTCGCACTACGCCACCCGGTGGGCCGACCGCATCGCCGGGCTGGAGTGGATGCTCGCCCGGCACCCCGAACTGGCCGTAGATCCGCGCGGCGCGGCGCGGATCTACGGTCAACTGGCCTTCCACCATGCGGCACTCGGCCAGCGCAGGGAGGCCGCGCGCTGGGCCAGGCGCACCCTGACCACCCGGCCCGGCGAACCCCGAGGGCCGCTGGCCCTGGCGGTCGCCGCCGGGCTGGTGCCCGCGCGCACCGTCCTGTCCCTGCTGCACGGCCGGGGGCGCGGAATATGACCGGCTGCTCCGCCGGGCCGGTCACGGGTTCCGGTGAGCGGGTGGTCGTCGCGGGGGTGGCGATCGACCCGCTCACCGAGAACCAGGTGGTCCAGCACGTCGTCCGGGCGCTGGCGGCCGGGCGGGGCGGCCACATCGTCACGCCGAACGTCGACATCTGCCGCCAGGTGGCCGGCAGCGCGCGGCTGGCGCGGCTGCTGGCGGAGGCCGAGCTGGTGCTGGCCGACGGCATGCCGCTGGTCTGGGCGGCCAGGATCCAGCGGCGGCCGTTGCCCGAGCGGGTGACCGGGGCCGACCTGATCTGGTCGCTGAGCAAGGCCGCCGCCCGGCACGGGCATCCGATCTACCTGCTGGGCGGCCCGCCCGGGATCGCCGAACAGGCCGCCGGGCAGCTCACCGCGCTGCATCCGCGGCTGAAGGTGGCGGGGGTGGACGCGCCGCCGTACGGGTTCGAGCGGAGCGAGGAGGGTCTCGCGCGGGTGCGGGAGGCGCTGGTCGCGGTCAAGCCGGAGCTCGTCTTCGTCGGGCTCGGCTTCCCCAAGCAGGAACAGGTGATCGCGAACCTGCGCGGCGACCTGCCGGGCGCGTGGTTCCTGGGCTGCGGCTCGGCCATCGCCTTCGCCGCCGGCGCGACCGCCCGGGCGCCGGAGTGGATGCAGGAGACCGGGCTGGAGTGGTTGTTCCGGCTGGTCGGCGAGCCGGGGCGGCTGGCTCGCCGCTACCTGCTGGACGACCTGCCGTTCGCCGCCCGGATGCTGGTGCGCGCCGCGCTCGCCCGCCGGTAGCGGCGACGCCCCCTCGCCGGCCCCGTGACAGGATGTCCGGGTCGAGGTCGAGGAAGGTGCTCGCGGTGATCGTCCCCCTGCCCGGCGCGCGGGAGCTGTTCTCCCTCGATCCGGAGATCGTCCAGCTCAACCACGGCTCCTTCGGCGCCGTCCCGATCGAGGTGCAGCAGGCGCAGCGGCGCTGGCGGGACGAGCTGGAGCGGGCGCCCGACCGCTTCTTCGCCCGGTTGCCCGGCCGGCTCGCCGAGGCGCGCGGGCGGATCGCCGCCTTCCTGGGCACCGGCGGCGGGGCGCTGGTCGCCAACGCCACCGAGGGGGTGGCCGTCGCGCTCGGCTCGATCCCGGTCAGGCCGGGCGACGAGATCATTCACACCGACCACGGGTACGCCGCCGTCGAGCTCGCGTTGCGCCGGCACGCCGCCGAGACCGGCGCGGTGCTGGTCCGGGCCGAGCTGGGCGCCGATCCGGTGGCGGCGATCACCGGCGCGGTCACCGAGCGCACCCGGATCGCGGTCTTCGACCACGTGAGCTCGTCGGCCGCCCGGCTGCTGCCGGTGGCGCGGCTGGTCAAGGAGCTGGCCGCCCGCGAGGTGGTGACCGTCGTGGACGGGGCGCACGCGCCCGGCATGTTGCCGCTCGACCTTGACGCGCTGGGCGCCGACTTCTGGGTGGGCAACCTGCACAAATGGGCCTTCGCGCCGCGCCCGGCGGCCATGCTCGCCGTCGCGCCGCACTGGCGGGAGCGGGTGCGGCCGCTCGTGGTGTCCTATGGAGAGGGCTACCCGGCGGCCGTCGAGTGGCGCGGGACCGGCGACTACAGCTCGTGGCTGGCCGCGCCGGAGGGGCTGGCGGTGCTGGAACGGCTGGGGATCGAGCGCGTGCGGGCGCACAACCAGGCCCTGGCCGCCTATGGTCAGCGGGTGCTGGCCGAGGCGCTGGCGGGCGAGGCGGTCCCGGGGTGGCCGGGCGTGCCGATGCGCGTCGTACGGCTCGGCCCCGGGCTGGGCACGACCAGGGCCGAGGCGGATGCGCTGGGTGAGCTGGTGCTCGACCGGCTCGGCTACCAGATCAAGATCGAGCCGGGCGGGCTGCTCAGGTTGTCGGCGCAGATCTACAACACGACCGCCGACTACGACCGTCTCGCCGAGCGGCTGCCCGCCCTCCTGACCGGCCGGCGCTAGGGGCGGGGGACCTGGCGGAGGGGGACAGGGCCGCGGCGGGCGCTAGGTGTGGACGGGGCCGGCCAGGTCGCGGATGCGGGCCACCTCGTCCGGGGTGAGCCCGCGGGCGCCGGAACGCAGGGCCTGGCGCGAGTCCATCGGCCGGAACCCGGTGCGCGACAGGCCCGACCAGGCGAACCCGGGACCGGCCCCGGCCGGGGTGGTGCAGGCGCGGGTGATCCGGCGCCGCGCCCGAGGGCTCCAGGTCAGCCCCGCGTAGTGGTAGAGCTCCATGAACCCGGCGATCGGCGAGGCCGCCAGCGCCTCGTAGCCGACCACCCGGATGCCGGGCGTCGCCCCCAGCACCTGCCGGGCGAAGCGCCACAACGCCACCGCCTTGGCGATGCGGTCCCCGGAGCCGGCCAGCGCGCGCAGCTCCAGCACGCTCGGGTGGTCGCGCACCAGGAGCGGCTGGTCGAGCAGCTCGTGGAAGTGGACCGTCCAGCCCAGCCGCTGCCAGCTCGCCACGAACGAGACCGGGTCGCGGACCAGGGCGATCACCTTGCAGCCCAGTTCGGTGGCGAACCAGCCGGCCGACAGGACCGCGAACGGGTCGTCCAGCAGGGCCCGCCGGCCGGTCAGCCTGCCGTACAGGAAGGCTCCGCCGTACCGGGCCAGCCGCCCGAGGTCGTACGGCGAGCGGTTGGCCCGCAGCTCGGCCAGGAAGCCGTACCGCAGGGCCACGGTGTCACGGAAGGCGGGCAGGAAGGCCGCGCTGTTCCCGTCGCAGATGTACTGGAACCGATGCGTGACCGAGGCCCGCAACACGCCGGGGCAGCGGCCCGGCGGATGTTGCGGGTTGAGCGGCTCGTTGACGTAGATCAGCTCGCCGCCCGCGGCCAGCATGCGCCCGGTCCAGCTCGTGCCGCTCCGCGGCAGGCCGGTGACCAGCACGGGCGTCATGTGAGGGCCCATTCGCGCACCCGCAGCGTGTGCCGCCCGAAGGGCCGCAGGCCGTAGCGCTGGTGGAGCTGCCACAGCGGCAGCAGGTTCTTGACCAGCACGCCGCCCGACCAGCCGACGGCCGCGCCGAACGCGCCGTGGGCGGGGATGAGCGCCACGTCGAGCGCGACCGTCACCGCCAGGGCGCACAGCAGGTTGCGCAGGCTCGCGGCGGTGTGCCCGGCGGCGGTCAGCACCACGTCGACCATGCCGCAGGCGGTGGAGATCATCATGGTGGCCGAGAGCACCAGCGCGATCGGGATCGCCGCGTCGTAGCCCGCGCCGAAGATCCGCATCAGCCACGGCGCGACCGCGGCGTACCCCAGCCAGACCGGCCAGGTGAGCAGCACCAGCCACATCGTGGTGGTCTGGTAGAGCTCACGCGCCCGCGGCAGGTCGCCCGCGGCCATCGCCCGGACCAGCCGCGGCTGGGCCGCCTGCGCCAGCCCCTGGTTGGCGAGCTGCCCCACGACCCGGAACCTGGTCGCCGCCGCGTAGACCGCGGCCTGCGCCGGCCCGCCAAGCACGGCCACGATCACCAGGTCGAGCCGCTGGAAGACGGCCTGGATCGCCCCGGCCACGGCCCGCGGCCCGGTGTGCCGCCACAGGTCGCGCCCGGTGCCGGGCAGGTAGGGCGTGTGCGGCATCCGCCCGCGCAGGGCGGCCATGGCCAGCACGAGCACCACGCCGTACGGCACCGCCCACGCCACCGGCATCAGCGAGACCGCGCCCCACGCCGCGGCGCTGACCAGCACGAGCTGTGCGAAGGGCAGCAGCAGCCCGTCGCAGAGCACGGTCGGCCGCATGCTGCCGAAGCCCCGCGTCGCGGCGAGCAGGATGTCGGCGGCCACCATGACCGGCACGGCGTAGGCGAGCGGCCCCAGCACCGGCTCGAACAGCACCCCGGCGAGCACCGCCAGCACCACCGAGGGCACCAGCGCCGCCCGCAGGTAACCCGAGATGCCGCGGTACCCGTAGGTCTCGGCCCGGGAGATGAAGAAGATCAGCCCGTTGCCCGCGTCCAGCCGGCAGATCCCGGCGGTCATGAGCGCCAGCGCCACCGCGGCGAGGAACGACCCGGCCTCCTCCAGGCTGGTGGTGCGGGTGACCACGACGACGAGCACGAACTGCGCGAGCGCGCCGGCCGCCGCGCCGGCCAGCCCGGCCAGCCCGGCGCGCGCGAGGCTCACCGCCACGACGGCTCACCGCCCAGCCAGCGCACGAGCTGGGTGTCGTAGACCTCGAAGTGGTCGAGCAACGCCTGCCGGGTCGAGGCGGGCAGCGGGCTCGGCCGCGGGCGGCTGTTGTGCCGCTCGAAGACCGGGTCGCCCATCCGGGGCACGCCCAGGAACTCCAGCACCCGCTCGTAGCTGCGCTCGGGTTGGGCGAAGAAGCGGTGGCTGTCCAGCACCAGGATGCGCTCGCGGCCGAAGAGCGGCTCCAGCCGGTCGAGCTGCTCGGCGTAGCGGCCACGCGCCAGGTAGGCGTGGTGGCGGTGCGAGTGGTGGACGGCGTGCGGCTCCTCGCGCAGCAGCCGCTCGGCCCCGGCCAGCCGCTTGGCCTCCAGCTCGACGGCGTACTCGAAGCTCGACTCGGTCTCGTAGCCGCGGGCCAGCTCGTGGGCGTGCGCGGAGTAGGCCCGCTCGACCGGGTCGCGCACGAGCACGATCAGCTTGACGCCGGGCAGGTCGTGCGCGATGCGGCGGCCGGCCAATGGGTGGAACAGGTAGTACGGGGACGACTCGAAGGGCAGGGGGCGCCTGCCGTACCGGCGGCGGATCAGCGCCGCGCCGACGGTCAGCGGGAAGTGGCCGCGGTACCAGTCGAGGCCGCGCTCGTAGCCGGTGTCGAAGTAGTGCACGCCCTTGTGCAGCACCGGCTTGAGCAGCAGCGGGTGCTGGGCCAGCGCGCGGTAGAGCGAGGTGGTGCCGCACCGCTGCGCGCCCACGATGAGGAAGCCGGGCAGGACGCGGCCGGCGGCGGTGAGCCGCCCCGCCGCGCGCGACACCGACAGGACCGACCGCTTCATCGCGTTCACGGCGACGCCTCCGAAGTCGACCGCTTCATCGCGTTCACAGCAGTGCCTCCTGGTGGTCGACGAGCGGGTTGAGCCAGCGGTCCGGCGGGCCGAGAGGCTCGTGGCCGTCGGCGGCGTGCCGTCCGGCGAGTGTGATCAGGTAGGCGAGCGCGGTCCGGCGGGCCTCGGCGGCGCTGAGGCCGAACGGCTCCAGCGTGCGCAGCGCCCCGGCCAGGCAGGCACGTGCCGCGGTGGCCGGGTCCATCCGGCGCAGGCAGCGCTGGAAGTGGTGATGGAGCGCGTCGAAGCCGAGCGGCACGCCCAGCTCGTACCGTTCCCAGTCCCAGACCAGCAGCCGCCCGTCGGCCGAGGGCGCGACGTTCCACGGCGACAGGTCGCCGTGCCAGGCCCCAGGGCCGGTCGAGGCGATCTCGGCGACCGCCTCGGCGAGCAGCCCGGGAGGCACCCGGCCCGGCCGGACGGGCAGCGGCGCGAGCGCCAGGACCGCCTGCCCGCGCCAGGTGCCGTGGTGCAGCACGGCCGGCGGCACCACGGTCTTGAGCGGCAGGTCGGCCAGCCGCGCCAGCGTGGCGGCCTCGGCGTCGACCAGCGCCCGCGTCTGCGGCGTGTCGCCGATCTTGACGTAGGCGACCAGTCCGGAGGCGTCGTGCGCCTCCAGGATCGGCTTGCGGTTGGCCCGCCGGGCAGGGCGGACCAGCAGGACCGCGCGCACCGGCGTGCCGAGCACCTCGCTCAGGTGGCTCTCGATCGACCACTCGACGGGCAGGTCGACCCGCGGCCCGAGCGCCGCGTGCCACCACCGGCGCGGGGCCAGCCGGCGGGGGAGCACGGCGTGCGGCAGCACACTGTACGGCCGGCAAGCCCCCGGCCCGGGATAGAGCAGGCTGATCGTCTGGCGCAGGTAGCGCAGGCGGAGTCGGGCATCTGTCAGCATGGCGCCTGGTTCCTCCAGAGGAGGGCGAAGGAGATGAGGTACAGGCTGAGCGGGGTGACCAGGCCGTCGTAGACGAACATGTAGAGCAGCACCAGGAGCATGACGAGCACGCCCGCCAGGCCGATGGGACTGCGGTCCGTCCAGTGGCGGCGCACGGCGCCCAGGAAGAAGGCGACGTAGAGCGCGGCTCCGGTGAAGCCCTGCGTGATGAGCAGGTGCCAGAGCTGCCCGTCGCTGCCGAGCGGCGGGTGGGAGCACTGCGGGCACCACGGGGTCTTGCCCGTGGTGACCGAGCGGTGGTTGCCCAGGGCGTTGCGGGTGTTGCCGTAGCCGATCACCGGCGAGTGGGCGGCCGCCTGGATCGTCGCCGAGACGGTGAAGCCCCGGATGTCGTTGCTGTGCGGGTTGTCCAGCCGCTGGGCGACCAGCGGGGCCAGCGGGCTGAGCAGGAACACCGCCGCGCCCGCCCCGGCGGTCAGGCACAACGTCAGGCGGGTGCGGGGGACGCGCACGATCAGGTAGCAGACGGCCAGGCCGAGGCCGATCCACAGGCCCCGGTTGAGCGAGTACACGACCGGGATCGTGGCCAGCGCGAGCATGACCGCCGTGAAGGTTCTGCGGCGCGGCCCGCCGTACACCCACCAGCCGACCACGAACCAGATCAGCAGCACCGACAGGTTGCTGCCCCAGGCG
Organism: Nonomuraea sp. NPDC050310; assembly: GCF_040655795.1. Classification (NCBI taxonomy): domain Bacteria; kingdom Bacillati; phylum Actinomycetota; class Actinomycetes; order Streptosporangiales; family Streptosporangiaceae; genus Nonomuraea; species Nonomuraea sp. NPDC050310. Next base: position 369,256 of record NZ_JBFAKP010000004.1, read on the forward strand.
TTGGCCCACTCGAAGGGGGCCTCCGGGCGGGGTGAGGCGTAGCCCAGGACCTTCTGGGTCTGGGCGGCGGTGGGGTGGATGAGGTTCTGCACGAAGGAGTTGCCGGCGAGCCAGTCCGGGAGCAGCCGTTCGACCGGCGAGGTGAAGGCGAAGCCCGGCAGCAGCACGCCGAGCAGGCCGCCGGCGACGGTGGTGCAGAACAGCACGCCGAGCATCCGGACCAGCCGGAGCTGCGGGAGCTCGCGTTCGGTGAGGTTGCCCAGGTACAGGACCATGACCAGCATGGCCAGGTAGAGCGACAGCCGCATCAGGTAGCCGACGACGCGGCCGGTGCCGAGCTCGCCGTAGGTGCCGGGCGGCAGCTCGCCCAGCATGAGCGCGCTGATCAGGTAGCCGGCCAGCAGCAGCGCCCACAGGCCGAAGCCTTTCGGCAGCCGGATCGGGCGTCGCCGCCACAGGATGACGGCCATGGGGACGGCCAGGACGACCACCGACAGCCCGCCGAAGCCGAGCGCCCACCAGAGCGGATAGCCGACCAGCAGGGCCGTGATCGGCCAGGCGGGCCCTTTCATGCCTGGTCCGTGACCACGGGGATCGGGGCGGTCTCGCCGGGGTGGCCCGACGGCCGCGGGGCGGCGGGCGTCTTCGCCGCGGAGCGGGTGATCACGCCGACGACGGGGACCTCGTGGCGGCGCAGGTGGCGGGCGGCGGCTGCGACGTCGGTGGCGGTGGCCCGCCGGAGCGTGACCAGCAGCACCGCGGCGTCGGCCAGCCCGAGGTCGTGCACGCTCGAACCGTCGAGCAGGGCGAACGGCAACGCGAAGGGCAGCACCGGCTGCTCGACCGGCTCGCGGGGTACGGCGCGGACCAGCAGCCGTTCGCCCCGGCAGGAGGCGATCAGCGAGGAGGCCGGCTCGTGCGGGTCCGGTGCGGGTGCCGACAGGTCGGCCAGTACGGCCAGCCCGGTGAGGCGCTCGACGTCGGCGGCGGTGCGTAGCCGGGTGTCGAGCCGGTCGCGCAGGTGCGCCAGCCCGGTCCCGGCCAGCAGCCCGGCCATGAGCCCGGTGCCCAGGTAGAGCGGGGGACTGGGCCGGCTCGGCGCGGCGGGCGGCTCGGCCGGGCTGATGACCGTGCCCGGCGTCACCGCGACCGTCTTCAGCGCGTCGTACCTGGTGGTCAGGACGGTGGCCTGCCGGCTGAGCACGGTCTGCCGGTGCAGGGCGAGGGTGCGCTCGGCGCTGCCTCTGGTGAGCTTGGCGAGCCCGGCGACCACCTCGGTCAGCGAGGCGTTGACCTGCTTGATCTTGGTGTAGAGCGCCTTGAGCTGCGCGTCGAGCGCGTCCTGGGCGTTCTCCTTGCGGTGGGCGAGGTAGGCCTTGGCGTAGGCCCGCGCGTGCGCGGCGGCGAGCGCCGGGTCGGGCCCGGTGACCGCGATCGACAGGATCGCGGAGTTGGGCGGCACGGTGACCTCGGGGCGGGCGAGCGTCGTGGTCCCGGCCAGCTCGGCGGCCTTGGCCGCGACGACCGCCGACTGCGCGATCTGTGCCTCGGTGTCCAGGTTGAGCGCCTCCCGCTGCCGGGCGGTGACCTGGTTGTTCTGCTCCTGGATCCCGCTCGGGCTGACCAGCACCTGCGTGGTCGCGGTGTAGGCCGGCGGCACGAGCTGCAGGGCCAGCGCCGAACCCAGCCCGCCCAGCAGCACGCAGGCGAGGAAGAGCAGCCTGCGCCTGCGGAACAGGGCGAGGTGCTCGGCCAGGTCCGTGCCGTGCGACGGGATCATGTAGGACTATTCCTTGTACAGTGCGTTGTCGAGTGACGACTCTGGGTCACTATAGGGTGGACCGACATTTCCCTGACTCAATACAGAAGATTTTCTCCGGTACGGCGAAGCGCCCTGGAGTACGTTGTCCCGATTTCCAGAATTTCGAGAATTCCGAGAAAGAGGTCCGGTTATTCATGCGGACAAAGGCTTATTTCCGGACAATAGCCTGCATTCTTGCGGCGGTGATTCCGGCCACCGCCTGCTCGGGCGCCCGTGGTGCGGCTCCGACCGCCACCGCCGCCCGCCCTACCGTGACCCCTCAGTCATGCGTCGCGACCGCCAAGCTGATCCCCTCCTGCGGCGCCTGGTGGGGTGTGGCGCCGGAGGTCTTCACCGGCCTGCGCCCGCGCCGCGCCCTCGAACGCGCCGAGCGGCGGATGGGCCGCAGCGCCGACATCCTGCACGTCTACCACCGGGGCAGCGAGCTCTTCCCCACCGCTCAGGAGATCGAGCTGGCCCGTGACCCGGAGACGCCGAGGCTGCTCCTGATCAACTGGAAGCCGTCCTTCGACCACACCTGGGCCGAGATCGCCGAGGGCGCGCTCGACAGCCGGATCGACCGGCTGGCCGCCCACCTGCGCACCCGCTTCCCCGAACGGTTCTTCCTCACCGTCCACCACGAGCCGGAGGACGACGTCTCGCCGGCCGAGGGCTCGGGCATGACCGCCGACGACTACGCCGCGATGTTCCGGCACGTCGTGCTCCGGCTGCGCGAGCGCGGCGTGCGCAACGCGGTGACGGTGATGACCTACATGGGCGCGCCCAACTGGGCCTCGCAGTCGTGGTTCGAGCGGCTCTACCCCGGTGACGACGTGGTCGACTGGGTGGCGATGGACCCCTACGCCGACGCGCGGGTCGCCGACTTCAGCGGCCTGGTGAACAAGACGCGCCGGGAGTACGCCCAGTGGCCGGGCTTCTACCGGTGGATGCAGCGCCGCTTCCCGGGCAAGCCGATCATGGTCGCCGAGTGGGGCGTCTTCGAGCGGCCGGGGCAGCCCGACTTCAAGCCGGCCTTCTTCGACTCCGTGCGGGCTCAGCTCGGCGGCTACCCGCAGATCAAGGCGCTGGTCTACTTCGACTCGCCGCGCGCGCCGCGGGGCGACACGCGCTTCGACGTCACTCCGCGGGCGGCTGAGGCGTTCGCGAGGCTGGCACGAGATCGGCGTTTCCACGCGACGCCGGTGCCCCGCCCTTGAGACGCCAGACCAGCACGCCGACCGGCACCGCCGCGGCCAGGATCCACAGGGTGGCGGTGTTGCCGACGCCGAGCAGTTTCAGCGCCGAGGCCAGCAGCACGTAGGCCAGCAGCGCGCGGATCACCCCGGCGGGGGCCCAGGCCGACAGCCGGGCGCCCAGGTAGACGCCGGGGATCGAGCCGATCAGCAACGACACGGTGAGATCCAGCCGGAAGTCGCCGAAGAACAGGTGGCCCAGGGCGGCCGAGGTGACCAGCGGGACGGCCTGCACCAGGTCGGTGCCGACCAGCTCGTTGGCCCTGAGCACGGGGTAGAGCGCCAGCAGCGCCACGATGATCAGCGAGCCGGACCCGACGGAGGAGACCCCGACCACCAGCCCGCCGACCAGGCCGACCAGGACGGTAGGGACAGGGCGCACGGAGATCTCCCGGGCGCCGACCGAGCCGCCCCGGTCGCCGAACAGCGTCTTGAGCACCAGCCCGGCCACGGCCAGCAGCAGCGCCACGCCGAGCGCCGACTTGACCGCCCCCTGCACCGCCGCGCCCTCGCCGAAGGCGCGGATGAGGAAGACCCCACAGAAGGCGGCCGGCACCGACCCGACGCACAGCCAGGCCACCAGGCGCAGGTTGACCGTCCCGCGGCGCAGGTGGACCATCCCGCCCACCGGCTTCATCACGGCCGAGGTCACCAGGTCGCTGGAGACCGCGGCCAGCGGCGGCACGTTGAAGAAGAGCATCATCATGGGCGTCATCAACGCGCCTCCGCCCATCCCGGTCAGCCCCACGACGATGGCGACCAGGAAGGAACCGGCGACGAGCGGGAAATCGATCAACGTATCCAGCCTCCGCTGCGCAGGGCGCCGAGCACGCGGGCGACCGCGCTCTCGACCGGGACGTGCGTGGTGTCGATGACCAGGTCGGCGTCGTCCGGCTCCTCGTAGGGGTCGGACACGCCGGTGAACTCGGGGATCAGGCCGGCGCGGGCCTTGGCGTACAGGCCCTTGCGGTCGCGGCGCTCGCACTCCTCCAGCGGGGTCGAGACGTGCACCAGCAGGAAGTCGGCGCCGACCGCCTCGACCTGCTCGCGCACCTCCTCGCGGGTCGCGGCGTAGGGCGCGATCGGCGCGCAGATGGCCAGCCCGCCGTGCCGCGCCACCTCGGCGGCGACGAAGCCGATGCGCCGGATGTTGGCGTCGCGGTCCTCGCGGGAGAAGGTCAGGCCCTTCGACAGGAGCTGCCGCACCACGTCGCCGTCGAGGTAGGTCAGCTTGCGCGAGCCCTCCTCCAGCAGGGCGTCGCGCAGGCCGCGGGCGATGGTGGACTTGCCCGAGCCGGACAGGCCGGTGAAGAAGACCACCAGGCCGCGGCGGTGCGGCGGGCCGGGCAGGACGATCGGCTCGGGGCCGGGCAGGTGCTCGGTGGCGCCGTAGTTCTCCGCGACGTACTCGCGCAGCTCCAGGTCGATCTCCGGGTCCTCGCGGGGGGCCAGCGGCACCGCGACCACGGTGGCGTCGAGCTCCTTGGCCGACTTCAGCGCCGCCCGGACGATCGCGGGGCCGGCTTCGCCGTACACCAGGGGGAGCAGCAGGATCGCGGCGTCGAGCTCCTGCGCGGTGGCCCGGATCTCCGTCAGCGAGTCCAGGGGGCCGCGCATGGTGACCGCCAGCGCGGGCCGGCCGCCGAGCTCCTTGACGACCTCCGCGGGCGTACGGCGCAGCCGCGCGAACGGCCCGTGCTCGATCGGCCCCAGCGCCCTGACCTGCCCGGTGGCCACGGTGAGGACGGCCAGCGGCACGCCCTCGGGATCGAGCAGGGTGACCTCCTCGGTCCCGGACCCGGCGGCGAGGTGGTCGGGCAGGTGGATGGTGACCGGGGCGGGCCAGGGCGTGCCGTCGGGCAGAGCGCCGGTCTCGGCGACCGCGTGCGCCTCGTCGTGGCCCATGAACCCGGTCAACGGCTGGAAGGCGCCGGAGAGCAGCAGCTCCAGGTCGGCGAGCTCGTGCGCGTCGGGGGTCCACTCCGCGTGTGTCATCCAACTATTCCGATCGACTTGGTAGGAAACAACTGTAACCGCTGAGACAAGTCTTACGGAAGGCACGCATAGTCCGGCCGCACTTGGCGCGTCTGGGAGGGTGACAACAATCCCCGATGGAGGTGATCGTGGACGCCGCACAGGAGCGAGGCTTCCGCGAGTTCGTCTCGACGCGGTCCCCCGCGTTGATGCGCCTGGGCTACCTGCTGGCGGGCGGTGACCAGCACGCGGCGGAAGACCTGCTCCAGGCCGCGCTGGCCAAGCTCGCCGCCAAGTGGGCGCGGGTGGACAGCCCGGAGGCCTACGTCCGGCAGATCATGTACCGCCAGCAGGTGAGCTGGTGGCGGACGGCCGGCCGGCGCGGCGAGGTCGTCCAGGCCGAACCGCCCGAGCGCGCCCAGGAGGGCCCCGCGCACCGCAGCGAGCTGCGCATGGTGTTGCGCGCCGCGCTCTCCAAGCTCACCCCGCGCCAGCGGACCGTGCTGGTGCTGCGTTACTTCGAGGACCTCACCGACCAGCAGGTCGCCCGCGAGCTGGGCGTCTCCGTCGGCACCGTCCGCAGCACCGCGCACCGGTCGCTGGCCCGGCTGCGCGAGATCGCCCCAGAACTGGCCAAGGAACTGGAGACCGTGGCATGACCGACCTGCTTCGCGAGGGACTGGCCGAGTGGGCCGACGAGGCCAGGACGCCGCACGACCTGGCCGACCGGGCGCTGCGCGGGCGCCGGAGGAAGCCCGGGCGGTGGCTGGCCGTGGGGGCGGCGGTGGCGACCGCGGCGGCGCTGGTGGCCGTCTTCGTGCCGGAACGCGAGCCCGCCACCCCGGACCCGGCCGCCTCGGTCACCGTCGAGGTGACCTACCCGCCGAGACCGGCGGCCGAGACCGACGTCAGGACCGACACCGAGAACAACCCGCCGAAGAAGCTGATCGCGGCCGGGCAGTACGCCGTCTCGGCCTACTTCACCTACCAGGCCGGGGAGTCCAACGGCGACCCGGTCAAGCGCCGCTGGTCGCTGTACGACCCGCGCAGCGGCGGCTACGAGGACACCGGCTGGGCCTGGGTGGACGTCGCCCCGGGACTCCACTTGGCCGCCGTGCTGGAGGGCGACGGCCTCGGCCGCCGGGTCGGCCTCATGGACCTGACGACCAGGGAGGTCCTCCGGTGGATCGACCTGGAGCAGCCGGCCGGCTCGCTGGTGTGGTCGCCGGACGGCTCCCGGCTGCTGGCGACGACCTACTCGGAGTACCCCGACATGGTGCAGAAGGACGGTGAGCAGCACCCCGACGTGCACAAGCCGGTCAGGACCGGCTACTACCTGATCGACCCGGCGACCGGGAACGCCGAGCACCACGCGCTGCCGTCCATGGAGGACAGCAAGTTCGGCGACCCCGAGGGCAAGCCCTTCAACATGAACCGCCGCCAGGACCTCGGCTGGAGCCACGATGGCGCCCTGCTGTGGATGCCGACCGCCACCCAGCCCGCCAAGGTCTACCTCACCCTCGACGGCGCGCCCGCCGAGGCGCCGGACAAGGCCACCGCCGACTCCTACCGCAGCGAGCCGCGCTGGTCGCCGGACGGCACCAAGCTGCTGACCGGCGACGGCCTGCCCACCAAGGTCGTCGGCAGGGACGGCGCCGTCCTCGGCGAGCAGCGGCTCCTGCAGCAGTGGGCCTGGGCCGACGACGAGAACGTCATCGGCCTGGGCTGCTACCGGAAGTGCTCGAACGAGTTCCACAGCAGCCTGGTCATGACCAGCGTCGACGGCAAGAAGGTGACCGAGCTGTCGACCTACCAGAAGGGCGACGAAGGCCGCTGGTACCCCGTGCTGACGCGCCGCTAGATCAGCCGGGCGAAGTGGTTCTGCGGCTTGCGGATGACCATGGACAGCTCGTCGTGGGCCGAGGTGTAGCGGCCTCGGCTCATCCGGTCCACCAGGCCCACCGCCGCGGAACCCAGCCGGCCCATCGCCGGGCCGCCGGTGGTCCGCTCCTCGTCGGTGACCATGAGCCCGCGCGTCAGGCAGAAGGCGTGGATGCCGTCGCGTGAGGTCACCGGCTCGTAGCAGGCCGGCAGCGGGCCGGGCGTGCCGTCCATCACCACGTACGGCCAGGCCAGCCGCCGCGCCCAGCCGGGCACGACGCGGTCGCAGAAGCCGTAGGCCGAGCCGCGGTCGCGCATGCGCAGCAGCACCAGCCCGCCCGGGCGCAGCCCGTTGAGCATGCGGTCGAGCACGAGCTCGGTGTGCTGGATCCGCTCCAGCAGGAACGAGATGAGCACGACGTCGAAGGAGCGTGGCGGGATCGGCACCGACCGCAGGTCGCCGAGACTCCAGGCGTCGACGTCGTCGCTCCGTTCGAGCTGCTCGCGGACCGGCGCGAGGTCCTCGTCCACGGCGGTGACGCGCGCGTCGATCCGTTCGAGGTCGAGGCCGTGGCCGTACGCGCACCCGGCGTGGAGCACGTCGAGCCGCCGGCCCAGTTGCTCGGTCCACTGCTCGCGGATCCGCTGGCCGAAAAGATCCCCTGTCAGGCGCACCTCAGACATGTCACCCACAGTAGTCATTCGCTGTCGTTTCGTGCGGGATTTCTCGCTCCTGGGCGGCCACCGGATAGTCTGGGACACCAGAACCCCCGTGTCCGTCCTGGCCGGGGGTGGTCGTGTTGCCATCGTGGGGCTGTGGGCATGAGTCTTTCCGGTCTTCTTGATCTCGTCTCCGCCGACCAGAAACTGGCCGACGCGCTCGACGCGGGCGGGGACGCCGCGCTGATCGCGCCTGCCGCGCTGCGCCCGTTCGCGGTCGCGGCGCTCGCCGGGCGCGAGCGGCGCACGGTGCTGGCGGTCACCGCCACCGGACGCGAGGCGGAAGACCTCGCCTCCGCGCTGACCTCGCTGATCGATCCCGAGACCGTCGCGGTCTTCCCGGCCTGGGAGACCCTGCCGCACGAGCGGCTCTCCCCGCGCAGCGACACCGTCGGCCAGCGGCTGGCCGTGCTGCGGCGGCTGGCGCACCCGGTCGAGGGCGACCTGGCGGCCGGGCCGCTGACCGTGATCGTCGCGCCGGTGCGCGCGTTGCTGCAGCCGATCGTGAAGGGTCTGGGGGACCTCGAACCGATCCGGCTGCGCGCGGGCGACGACGCCGACCTCGACGACGTGGTCCAGCGGCTGGTGGAGAACGGCTACCACCGGGTGGACATGGTGGAGAAGCGCGGCGAGGTGGCCGTGCGCGGCGGGCTGCTCGACGTCTTCCCGCCGACCGAGGAGCACCCGCTGCGGCTGGAGTTCTGGGGCGACACCGTCGAGGAGATCCGCTGGTTCAAGGTGGCCGACCAGCGTTCGCTGGAGGTGGCGGTGGACGGGCTGTTCGCGCCGCCGTGCCGCGAGCTGCTGCTGACGCCTGCCGTACGGGAGCGGGCCCGTGAGCTGTCGCGCGAGCACCCGGCGCTGGCCGAGGTGCTCGACCAGCTCGCCGAGGGCTCGCCGGTGGAGGGCATGGAGGCCTTCGCGCCGGTGCTGGCGGGGGAGATGGACCTGCTGGTCGACCACCTGCCCAAGGAGTCGGCGGTGTTCGTCTGCGACCCCGAGCGCATCCGCGGGCGCGCCGAGGAGCTGGTCCGCACCTCGCAGGAGTTCCTGGAGGCGTCGTGGATCAACGCGGCGGCCGGCGGCGAGGCGCCCATCGACCTCGACGCGGCCGCGTTCCGTTCGCTGGAGGAGGTGCGCGAGCACGCCGACGCGCTGGGCCTGCCCTGGTGGTCGATCGCGCCCTTCGGCACCGGCGTCGAACTGGAGGCGCATGACAGCGAGGCCTACCGCGGCGACACGCGCAAGGCGCTGGAGGACATCAAGGGCTGGCTGGCCGAGCGCAAGGCGGTCGTCCTGCTCAGCGAGGGCCACGGGCCCGCCGAGCGCATGGTCGAGCTGCTGCGCGGCGTGGACGTGCCGGCGCGGCTGGAGGAGTCGATCGACCGCGCGCCCGAGGCGGGGATCGTGCACGTCGGCACCGGCCTGCTGGAGCACGGCTTCATCACGCCCGGCCTGGCGGTGCTGACCCACCTCGACCTGGTCGGCCAGAAGGCCTCGACCAAGGACATGCGCCGGCTGCCCTCGCGCCGCCGCAACATGGTGGACCCGCTGCAGCTCAAGGTGGGCGACTTCGTCGTGCACGAGCAGCACGGCGTGGGCCGCTACGTCGAGATGGTGCAGCGCACCGTGCAGGGCGCCACCCGCGAGTACCTGGTGATCGAGTACGCCAAGGGCGACCGGCTCTACGTGCCGACCGACCAGCTCGACGAGGTCACGCGCTACGTCGGCGGCGAGGCGCCCACGCTCAACCGCATGGGCGGCGCCGACTGGGCCAAGGCCAAGTCGCGGGCGAAGAAGGCGGTCAAGGAGATCGCGGGGGAGCTGATCCGGCTCTACAGCGCCCGGATGGCCTCGCCCGGTCACGCCTTCGCGCCCGACTCGCCCTGGCAGCGCGAGATGGAGGACGCCTTCCCCTACGCCGAGACCGGCGACCAGCTCGAGGCGATCGACGAGGTCAAGCGCGACATGGAGCGCCCGATCCCGATGGACCGGCTGATCTGCGGCGACGTGGGCTACGGCAAGACCGAGATCGCGGTGCGCGCGGCCTTCAAGGCGGTCCAGGACGGCAAGCAGGTCGCCGTGCTGGTGCCGACCACGCTGCTGGTGCAGCAGCACCTGTCCACCTTCAACGAGCGTTTCTCCAACTTCCCGGTGACCGTCAAGCCGGTCTCCCGCTTCCAGACCGACGCCGAGGTCAAGAACACGCTGGAGGAGCTGCGCGAGGGCAAGACCGACGTGGTGATCGGCACGCACCGGCTGCTCAACCCGGAGGTGCGCTTCAAGAACCTCGGGCTGATCATCATCGACGAGGAGCAGCGCTTCGGCGTCGAGCACAAGGAGGCGATGAAGCACCTGCGCACCCAGGTGGACGTGCTGGCGATGTCGGCCACGCCGATTCCGCGGACCCTGGAGATGGGCCTCACCGGAATTCGTGAAATGTCCACCATTCTCACGCCGCCGGAGGAGCGGCACCCGATTCTGACCTTTGTCGGGCCTTATGACGAAAAGCAGATCGCCGCAGCCATTCGCCGGGAATTGATGCGCGACGGGCAGATCTTTTTCGTGCACAACCGGGTCGCCTCGATCAACAAGGTGGCCTCCCGGCTGAAGGAACTCGTCCCCGAGGCGCGCATCGCCGTCGCGCACGGCCAGATGAACGAGCACCAGCTCGAACAGATCATGGTCGGCTTCTGGGAGCGCGAGTACGACCTGCTGGTCTCGACGACCATCGTCGAGTCGGGCCTCGACGTGCCCAACGCCAACACCCTCATCGTCGACCGGGCCGACAACTACGGCCTGTCCCAGCTCCACCAGCTCCGCGGCCGGGTCGGCCGGGGCCGCGAGCGCGGCTACGCCTACTTCCTCTACCCGCCCGAGCGCCCGCTGACCGAGACCGCGCACGAGCGCCTGGCCACCATCGCCCAGCACACCGAGATGGGCGCGGGCATGTACGTCGCGATGAAGGACCTGGAGATCCGCGGCGCCGGCAACGTGCTCGGCGCCGAGCAGTCCGGCTTCATCGCCGGCGTCGGCTTCGACCTCTACGTCCGGCTGATGGCTGAGGCGGTCCAGGAGCAGAAGGCCAAGCTCTCCGGCGAGAGCGAGCCGGAGGAGCGCCCCGACGTGCGGGTCGAGCTCCCGATCAACGCGCACATCCCGCACGACTACGTCACCTCGGAGCGGCTGCGCCTGGAGGCCTACAAGCGCATCGCGGCCATCGCCTCCGAGGAGGACATCGCCGCCGTGCGCGAGGAACTCACCGACCGGTACGGCAAGCCGCCCGTCCAGGTGGAGAACCTGCTGGCCGTGGCCAGGTTCCGGATCAACGCCCGCAGGGCCGGCCTGACCGACGTGGTGCTCCAGGGCGCCAACATCAAGTTCAGCCCGGTCGTGCTGAAGGAGTCGCAGCAGGTGCGCCTCCAGCGGCTGTACAAGAGCGCGATCCACAAGCAGGCCGCCGAGACCCTGCTCGTGCCGGTGCCCAAGACGAAACCGGTGGGCGGGCAGCCGCTGCGCGACCTGGATCTGCTCAAATGGTGCGGCGACCTGGTCGAGGCGATGTTCCTCGAGCCCGCACGGGTAAGCTAGCCGCGGTTTGTTCGGAAAGGGAACTCTTACCGTGAAGTCGATTCGTATGGCCGCTGCCGCGCTGACGGCCGGTATCGCGCTGACCGCCTGCTCCACGCCCGTCGAGGCCGGGGCCGCGGCCGTCGTCGGCAAGGAGCGCATCGCCGCCCAGGACCTCAACGCCAGGGTCCAGGAGCTGCAGACCGCGATGCAGACGGCCAAGATCAATCCCGCTGAGATCGGGATCCCCCTCAACCAGGCGGTGCTCTACCGCATGGTCGACAGCAGCCGCTCGCTCCAGGTCGCCGCCGCCAGCGGCGTCCAGGTCACCGAGGCGGAGATCGACCAGTTCGTGGCCGCGGCCGAGCAGCAGGCCCAGGGCATGTCGGTCAACGAGCAGCTCATGCGCAGCGCCGTGCCGCCGAGCATCGGCCGCACCTACCTGCGCAGCATCATCTCGGTGCAGAAGCTGATCCAGAAGTTCGGCGGCGGCACCGACCAGGCGGCGCAGGAGCGCGCCACCGAGCCGCTGGGCAAGGAGTTCCAGAAGTTCAAGGTGACCTACAACCCCCGCTATGGCGCCTTCGACGCCCAGCAGCAGGGCTTCGTGGACACCGGCCGCTTCGGCAAGCTCACCGCCACGACCCAGCCGCAGACCCCGCAGGGCTGACATGCCGCTCGTCGTCGTCGTCACCTCGCCCCGGGTCGCCCCCGGCCTGCTCAGCCACCGGGCCTGGCAGCTCCTGACCTCGGGGCCGGTGCTGACCGCGGTCGACGACCATCCGGCCCTGCCGTACCTGCGGGAGGCGGGGGTGGACCTCCAGGTCGTGACCCCCGACCCGGCGGCGACCGCGCGGCGGGCCGCCGGCGAGACCGTCGTCTGGCTCGACGCCGCCGAGGAGCTCATGCGCGCCTTCGGGCACGCCGCGCTGGCGCTCGACGAGCCGCCCGAGATCGAGGTCGTGCCCGGCTCCTACGACCTGCCCGGGGCGCGCGTGCTCGACCTGGTGTCGGTCATGGACCGGCTGCGCGCCGAGTGCCCGTGGGATCGCAAGCAGACCCACGCCTCGCTCGTGCCGTACCTCATCGAGGAGGCCTACGAGGTCCAGCACTCGGTGGAGATGGACGACCTCGACGGGCTGCGCGAGGAGCTCGGCGACGTGCTGCTGCAGGTGGCCTTCCACTCCCGGGTGGCCGAGCACTTCGACATCGACGACGTGGCCGCCGGGATCGTCGACAAGCTGGTCCGGCGGCACCCGCACGTCTTCGCCGACGTCCGGGCCGACACGGCCGACGACGTGAACGCCAACTGGGAGGCGATCAAGGCGGCCGAGCGGGCGGACAAGGACGTCTTCGACGGCGTGCCCACCGGCCAGCCCGCGCTCTCGCTCACCGCCCAGCTCATCAAGCGGGCCGAACGCTCCGGCGTGCCCGACTCGCTGGCCCACGCGGTCGGCCAGGGCGTGGCACGCGAGCTGTTCGACCTGGTCAGGCGCTGCCTGGAGGCCGGGCTCGACCCCGAGGCCGAGCTGCGGGCCGCGGCACTGACCTACCGCGACCGCGTGCTCAACTGGGAGTCGCGCTAGCCCTCAGCCGGCCAGCACCTTGCGCAGCGTCTGCGCGAAGTCGCCGGGGTGGGTGACGAAGCCGACGTGCTCGCCGGGGAAGACCGCCGGCTCGACGCCGAGCTGTTCGGCGAGCACGGTCGAGGTGCGGTGGGTCACCAGCGGGCCCGACTCCTCGCCGATCCCGACGACCACCCTGGCCGCGCCCGCGGCCACCGCCCGCAGGTCGGGCCGGTGGCTGACCGTGCCGCGCAGCTCGTGGTTGTAGAAACGGGCGGCCTCGGCCTCCTCCCTGGCCTGATCCTCCGGCGACTTCTCCTCGGGGTCGCCCATCACCATCTCCATCTGGTCGAGGTCGTAGCCGGCGTTGGCCATGAACGCGGCCATGGCCGCCCCGGCGCCCTCGCGGTGGAAGGTGTCGATGATGTGCTCGGTCGCCGCCCGCTGCTCGGCGGCGTCGGGGAGCAGCTCCAGCAGCGGCGGCTCGTGCGCGACCAGCACGCGGAGCCGGCCCGGGTGCCGCTCGGCCAGCGCGAGCCCGGTGACCGCGCCGCCGCTGCTGCCGAGGAAGTCGGCGGTGTCGGCGCCCAGCGCGTCGAGGATCGCCACGACGTCGTCGGCGCGCAGCTCGGGCGTGGTGTCCTGTTCCGGGTCGGTGACCGTGCTGCGGGAGACGCCGCGCGGGTCGAGGGTCACCACGGTGTGCTCGTCGGCCATCAGCTCGGCCAGCGCGGCGAAGGACGGGGCGTCCATCGGCGAGCCGGCCAGCACGAGGACCGGGCCGTTGCCGCGCACCTCGTAGCAGATCCGGGCGCCGGGGACGTCGAGATAGTTGACCGCTTCCATGTTGATCAATCCTCTTCCTGCAGAAGTTCGTCTGAAGGGGAGACCGCGGGGACACGCGGAACTCATCGGTGAGGTCGCGGAAATTTAGGAGGAATGTCAGGATCGTGCGCTGACTGATGCGGGACGAGGCGGGGGAGGCCCATGACGCGGGCGCGAGCGCTGGGGCGTGGCGAGCTGCGGGAGATCGCCGGCTACCGCCTCACCTCGGTGCTGGGCGACGGCGGCCAGGGCACCGTCTACCTGGGCCTGGCCCCAGACGGCGGCAAGGTCGCGGTGAAGGTCCTGCACGCCCGCCTGCTCGGCGACCGGCGGGCCGTGCGCCGCTTCCTCGCCGAGGCCGCCACCGCGGCCAGGATCGCCGGCTTCTGTACGGCCCGCGTCCTGGAGTCCGGGCTCGACGAGGAACGGCCCTACCTGGTCAGCGAGTACGTGGACGGGCCCTCGCTGGCCGAGCTGGTCACCGCCCGCGGGCCCCTGCGCGGCGGCGAGCTCGACCGGCTGGCCGTGGGCACCGCCACCGCCCTGGCCGCCATCCACGGCGCGGGGATCGTGCACCGCGACTTCAAGCCGGGCAACGTGCTGCTCGGGCCGGACGGGCCGCGGGTGATCGACTTCGGCATCGCCAGGACCGCCGACGCCGCCACCACCGGGACCAGCTCGATCATCGGGACGCCCGGGTACATGGCGCCCGAGCAGATCGCCGGGGAGCCGGCGAGCGCGGCCTCCGACCTGTTCGCCTGGGCGGCGACCATCGGGTACGCGGCCTCCGGGCGGTCGTTGTTCCACGGGGAGTCGATCCCCGCGGTCATGCACCGCATCCTCAACGCCTCGCCCGACCTGGCCGCGGTGCACGAGCCGTTGCGGTCGGTGCTGGAGGCCTGCCTGGACAAGGACCCGGCTCGGCGGCCCGACGCTCAGGAGGTCCTGGACCTGCTGCTGCGCCGTACCGGGGCTGGGCAGCACGCGGCGCCCCGCCCGCCGGCCGGGAAGCAACCGCCGGCCGGGAAACATTCGCCGGCCGGGAAGCATTCGTCGGCTGGGAAGCCGTCGGCGGGCGGGAAGCGGCGGGCGGGCGGGAAGCAGCCGACGGACGTGCGGCGGCCGGCGGGACGGCTGACCCGGCGCGGCTGGACCGTGCTCGCCGCCTCGCTGGCCGCCGCCATGCTCGCCGGGACGTTCCTGTGGCGCGAGCAGACGCTGACCACGTCCCCGGTGGTACGGCCCGGCGCCCAGACCCCGATCACGCAGCCCTCTGCCTCCCAGCCCCAGACGAGCACCGGGCGGGTGTTCGGCTCCTCCGGCCTGACCGCGCACGCGCTCGGCGTGGCGGAGGTGGACGGCAAGCCGCTCGTGGTCGTCCCCGACGAGACCAAGGAAGTCGTCGAGCTGTGGGACCCGGACGCCGGATCCCTGTGGGAGGACCTGCCGCTCAGCCCCGCCCGGCAGGTCGTGACCGTCGCCGCGGGCCCGGTGACGACCGAGGCGGGCGACGACACCGTCACCGCCTGGACGGACGAGACCGGCACCCTGCGCACCTACTTCAGCCGAGCCGACCGCAGCGGGCCGTTCTACCACTGCGGCGGCGGGCCCGCCCGGCTCGCCCTCGCCGGATCCTCGGTCTACGCCGGCTGCGCCGACGGCAGGATCATCGAGACCGACCTGCTCGGCCGGCGCGCGCCGAAGGTGCGGCACACGGTGAAGGGCCGCATCCTCACCCTCGGGTGGGACGGCGAGCAGATCGTGGCCGGCACCGACCTCGGCGAGGTGCGACGGGGCCCGGAAACCACCGTGCTGCCGGAACCGGTGCACGCGGTGACCGTGCTGGAGGGCGGGCGGCTCTCGGTGACCACCGAGACGCGCACCCAGACCTACTCGGCCGACTTCCTGGCCGTGGGCGAACCGGTCGAAGCCGGCGGGCCCCTGGTCGTGACCGCCGGGGACGGGACGGTCGTGGACGGCAGGCGCGGGCTGGTCGTGCACTCGCCCGACGGCCGCACCCGGCGGCTCCTCGCCGCCGGGCACAAGATCACCGCAGTGGCCGCCGGGCTGGACCTCGTCGCCGTGGCGGTCGACGGAGGCCGCGTCAGGACCTGGACGCTGGGGCGGTAGCCGTACCAGCAAGTAGACCTCGATAGGCTGCTGACGCAACAGCCCTTCGACTCTTAGGAGCGCCTGACGTGGCTACCATCGAGGTCGTCTACGCCCGCGAGATCCTCGACTCCCGTGGTAACCCGACCGTCGAGGTCGAGGTCGTCCTCGACGACGGGAGCACCGGCCGCGCGGCCGTGCCCAGCGGTGCGTCCACCGGCGCCTTCGAGGCCGTCGAGCTGCGTGACGGCGACGACCGCTACGGCGGCAAGGGCGTGGAGAAGGCCGTCCTCGCCGTCACCGACGAGATCTTCGACGAGATCCACGGCGTCGAGGCCGAGGACCAGCGCATCGTCGACCAGATCATGATCGACCTGGACGGCACCCCCAACAAGGGCAAGCTGGGCGCCAACGCCATCCTCGGCGTCTCCCTGGCCGTGGCCAAGGCCGCCGCCGAGAGCGCCGAGCTTCCGCTGTTCCGCTACCTCGGCGGCCCCAACGCGCACGTCCTGCCGGTGCCGATGATGAACATCCTCAACGGCGGCGCCCACGCCGACACCAACGTGGACGTCCAGGAGTTCATGATCGCGCCGATCGGCGCGGAGAGCTTCCGCGAGGCCCTGCGCATGGGCACCGAGGTCTACCAAGCGCTCAAGTCCGTGCTGAAGGAGAAGGGCTACGCCACCGGCCTCGGCGACGAGGGCGGCTTCGCCCCCAACCTGCCCAGCAACCGCGACGCGCTCGACCTCATCCTCGTCGCCATCGAGAAGGCCGGCTACACCCCGGGCCAGGACATCGGCCTCGCCCTCGACGTGGCCGCGTCCGAGTTCCACAAGGACGGCGTCTACACCATCGACGGCAAGGGCCTGTCCGCCGACGAGCTCATCGCCTTCTACACCGAGCTGGTCGACTCCTACCCGCTGGTCTCCATCGAGGACCCGCTGGACGAGAGCGACTGGGACGGCTGGAACAAGATCACCCAGGCGCTCGGCTCCCGCGTGCAGCTCGTCGGCGACGACCTGTTCGTCACCAACCCCGAGCGGCTGGCCCGCGGCATCGAGGAGGGCACCGCCAACGCCCTCCTGGTCAAGGTCAACCAGATCGGCACGCTCACCGAGACCTTCGACGCCGTCGACCTGGCCCACCGCAGCGGCTACCGGTGCATGATGTCGCACCGCTCCGGCGAGACCGAGGACACCACCATCGCCGACCTCGCCGTCGCTACCAACTGCGGCCAGATCAAGACCGGCGCGCCCGCCCGCTCCGACCGGGTCGCCAAGTACAACCAGCTGCTGCGCATCGAGGAACTCCTCGACGACGCCGCCCGCTACGCGGGTCGCGCGGCTTTCCCTCGGTTCCGGCGCTAGGTTTTTGTACGGCTCGCGCCGCATGTCTGGCGCGAGCCGTGCCCCCGGACCCGGACACTGGAGCTAGCGCATGAGTGACGAGGCGAGGCCCGGCGACCGTCGAGACCACCTGGCGCCCCGACCCACCCCACCCGACCCCCACACCCCCTCAGGCCGCCCACGGTCTTCCGGGGGTGGGCGGTCTTCGGGTGGCGGGCGGTCTTCCGGTGGCGGGCGGTCTTCCGGTGGCGGGCGAGGCTCGGGGCCGGACCTCCCCGACCTCCCCGACCTGTCCGCCGACTCCGCTCGTGAGGATGGCGGCCGGTCAGATGGTGGTTCCGCCCGTGTGGGTGGTGGCCGGTCGTCCGGTGGTTCCGCTCGTGAGGGTGGTGGCCGGTCGTCCGGTGGTTCCGGTCGTGAGGGCGGTGGCCGGTCGGGTGGTGGGGCCGGTCGTGACGGCGGGTCGCGGAGTTCTGGATCCCGGGCCGGTGGCTCGGGGCGGGACAGCCGGTTGCGGGCGGTCAGCGGCTCCGGCCGTGGGACCGACCCGCACTCCCAGGACGACACGGACCGGCCCGCCTCCACGAGCGGCCGCCCCAGGCGCCCCGCCCGAGACGCCGAACCGCCGCCCGCCAAGCGCCCCCTCCGAGACGGCGACCCCGCCACTCCCGGACGCCCGCCCCGCGACGGCGGCCCTGCTGCGGCCGGCCGGCCCTCCCGAGAGACGGTTCCCTCAGCCGAGGGCCGCCCTCCACGAGAGACGGGCCCCGCTGCGGCGGGCCGACCGGGCCGCGACGGGAGCCGGAGTGGCTCGGGCCCCGACGGCCGACCGGGCCGGGACGGGAGCCGGAGCGGCTCGGGCCCCGACGGCCGACCGGGCCGGGACGGAGTCCGGGCGGCTGCGGCGTCCGAAGGGCGGCCGGCCGGGGACGGCGGGCCGGGCTCTGAGGACGAGCTGCTGCCTCTGGCCGAGACCCCCGACCCAACCCCCCGCCCACCCCGGGGCCCCGGCAGCCCACCGAGGCCAGGCGGCCCCGGCAACGGGGGGCCCAGGCCAGGCGGCCCCGGCAACGGGGGCCCCAGGCCCGGGAACGGTGCCGGAAAGGGCAACCCTCCCGGAAGGCCGCGGCGACCGCAGCTCACCGGCCGGGCGGCGATCCTGGCCGTGGTGGTGTGCGCGATCGCGATGAGCCTCGCCTACCCCGTCCGGGAGTACATCTCCACCCGCCGGGACGTGGCCAGGCTGGAGGCGGAGCGCGACCGGGTGGAGGCCGAGCGGCTGCGCGTGGAGGAGGAGCAACGCCGGGTCCTCGACCCGAACTGGACGAAACGCGCCG
Organism: Nonomuraea sp. NPDC050310; assembly: GCF_040655795.1. Classification (NCBI taxonomy): domain Bacteria; kingdom Bacillati; phylum Actinomycetota; class Actinomycetes; order Streptosporangiales; family Streptosporangiaceae; genus Nonomuraea; species Nonomuraea sp. NPDC050310. Next base: position 387,637 of record NZ_JBFAKP010000004.1, read on the forward strand.
CCCGGGAACGCCTGCACCTGTGCGATCCGGGCGCGAAGTGCTACCTGGTCCCCAAGGCGAAGCAGAACGAGGGACCGGTGGCGGCCAAGCAGGACACCGCGGCACCGCCGTGGTACGAGACGTTGTGGGAATCCGTGGTGGCCGTGGACACGGCTAGGCAACCGGATTCGGGGGGACCAAGTGGAAGCCAGTGACATTCAGGCGGTAGAGCTCCAGCTCGGCCGCGTGCCGAGGGGACTGCGCGGCGTCGCGCACCGATGCCCGTGCGGGCGGCCGGACGTGGTGGAGACCGCGCCCAGGCTGCCGGACGGCACGCCGTTCCCGACGTTGTACTACCTGACCTGCCCGAAGGCCGCCTCGGAGATCGGCAAGCTGGAGAGCGCCGGGGTGATGAAGGAGATGCAGGCCAGGCTGGCCGACGACCCCGAGCTGGCGGCGGCCTACCAGGCGGCGCACGACGACTACCTGGTCCGCCGGGACAAGGCGGCGCAGGAGGAGGGCGTGGAGCCGCTCCCGCCGGGCACGCAGAGCACGGGCGGGATGCCGCTGCGGGTGAAGTGCCTGCACGCCCTGGTGGCGCACGAGCTGGCGGTGCCGGGGAGCAACCCGTTCGGGCGGGAGGCGCTCGACCTGCTGCCGGAGTGGTGGGCCGACGGGTCGTGCGTGTGCGTGCAGTCGGACGAGAGCGGCAGCTTCACCACCATGGTCTCGGTGCGGCTGGAGGACGAGGCGTGACCCGCGTCGCGGCCATCGACTGCGGGACGAACTCGGTCAGGCTCCTGATCGCCGATCTGGCGGACGGCACGCTGACCGATGTCGAGCGGCGGATGGAGATCGTCCGCCTGGGCCAGGGCGTCGACCGGACCGGCCGCCTGGCGCCTGAGGCGCTCGACCGGACCTTCGCCGCCATGCGCGGCTACCGCAAGCTGATCGACCAGCACGGCGCGGTGGCCACCCGCGTGGTCGCCACCAGCGCGACCCGGGACGCCGCCAACCGGGACGAGTTCGTGGCCGGGGTGCGGGAGATCTTCGGCGTCGAGCCCGAGGTGGTCACCGGGGGCGAGGAGGCGCAGCTCTCCTTCACCGGGGCCACGCGTGAGCTGGGTGAGGGCGCGGGCGGGGGACCGTACCTCGTGGTGGACATCGGCGGCGGCTCGACCGAGTTCGTGGTGGGGGAGCGGTCCGCCGAGGGGGCGATCTCGGTGGACATCGGTTGTGTCCGGCTCACCGAGCGTCACCTGAAGGACGCCGGTGACCCGCCGGGCGCGGGTGCGCTGGAGGCGGTGGTGGCCGACATCGAGGCGGCGCTTGACCGGGTGGCTGACACGATCCCGGTCGGGCAGGCGACGACGCTGGTCGGGCTGGCCGGTTCGGTGACGACGGTCGCGGGGATCGCGCTCGGCCTGGCGGAGTACGACCCGGAGCGGATCCACCACTCCAAGATCGCGGCGCTGCAGGTCCACGAGGTGACGCGGAGCCTGCTGGCGATGACGCACGACGAGCGGGCGGCACTCGGGGTGATGCATCCGGGGCGGGTGGACGTGATCGGCGCCGGGGCGTTGATTCTTGACCGGATCGTCAGGAGGTTCGGGTTCGGCGAGGTGGTGGTGAGCGAGCACGACATCCTGGACGGCATCGCCTGGTCGCTGGCTTGAGCGTGGGGCGAAGTTCGTGGTAGGAGATTTTCCCGGCCCCGGACCGTGGGGCATCCGCCGTACAACGGAGTATTTCCGCAGGTAGCGCACTCGAGGCCGAAAATTACTCCGGACTCCGTCCCGAAATAGCGACATTTGGGGGCGGTAGTCCGTATTGAGCGTGCAATCTGTTTTGTGCTTTAGTAAAGAGGCTTTGCGGGGGCTTTGCCATCTGGCCGTGCACAGAAAGTGACGGCGTGGCGACCGTTCCCGAGCGTGTCTTTCCTCCTAGGAATGGAGCACTCTCACATGAAGTCTCTCGGTTTGGCCCGTCGAGTGGCGGCGCTGGGCGCCACCACCGCGGTGCTGGCCACCATGGTCACGGGGTTGATGGCCGGCTCCGCGCAGGCGGCCACCTCGGTGACGGCTGGGAAGGCCACCCAGTCCGCCGCCGCCCCCAAGCCCAAGGTCTCGGTCTCCACGCCCACGGCGAAGGAGCGGAACTACGAGGGCAGTTGTCCCACCCGGGTGGACTTCTCCGCCCAGGTCAAGCTCAAGCTGACCGGCGGGAAGACCGTCCTGGCCTACCGCTGGCTGCACGGGGACGGTTCGGCGAGCAAGGTCAAGACGCTGAAGCTGAGCGGTAAGGGCACCAAGTCCGTCACCGTCCGGCAGTCGCTGACCTTCAACGGCGACGTCAAGGGCGCCGAGGTCCTGCAGGTCCTCAGCCCGCGCAAGGTGACCTCCAAGAAGGGCTACTTCTCGGTCGACTGCGCCGACGAGCGTGTTGCCGCCCCGCGCGCCAACAACGCCTACGCCCGCGCCTGGGTCAACCCTGACGTGTACGTCGGCACCTGCACCCCCGGTGACAAGATCTACTTCACCGGTCTGATCAAGGTCGACGACCCGCGCTGGGTGAAGTACCGCTGGATCCTGAACGGCCGCGCGGTCGACGGCGGTGCGGTCAAGGTCTGGAACACCCGCAAGGTCGGCTTCGGCTTCTCGCCGCGCGAGAGCCACCACGGCTGGGCCGTGCTGGAGCTGCTGGGCCGCGACGCCCACGACTCCAACCGCGTCCACTACAAGGTCGTCTGCAAGGACGAGGCCCCGGCCACCAAGGTGTCCGTCTCGGGTCTGACCACCGCGGCCGACCACGGTAGCTGCCCGACCGGCAAGGTGAGCGCCCACGCGACGGTCTCCTCGACCGGCGCCGGCAAGGTCACCTACACCTTCGCGATCGACGGCAAGAGCCACAGCGGTTCGGTGGAGTTCGCCGCCGCCGGTTCGAAGACCGTCGAGATGCCCGCGGTCGTGCTGAGCGACCCGACCAAGGCCGGCCGCATGACGGTCAGCGTGGTCGGTCCGCACAACTCGGACAGCATCGCGCAGGACTACGCCGCGCCGTGCAAGACGAACGACCCGATCGCCCTCTCGGTGGACCTGACGGTCTCCCAGAACGAGTGCAAGACCGGCCAGAACCCCTCGGGCAAGGCCGTCGGCACCGTCACCCTCAAGGGCAAGGTCGAGAAGGCCGTCGTCGTGAACGTCTCGCTCGGTGGCACCACCACCGCGCTGACCTTCACCGCCGAGGGCACCCAGTCGATCCCGGCGCAGGACATCAGCGCGGCCTCCGGCTCGCTGACCCTCACCGCTTCGGCCGGTGCGGTCTCCGCCTCCGACAAGGAGGACTGGAGCTTCACCTGCAAGCCGACTGAGGTTCCGAAGCCGGACGACACCAAGACCCAGGACAGCTAAGCCCTGAGGTTTTCGACCGGACGGCACTCCGTGAGGAGCGCCGTCCGGTTTCTTTTGCCCGCAGAAGCGCCCAGAACGCACGTAGCGGCCCGTTCCCGGGCGCGGACGAGCAGGGCCACCCTCCCGCGCTCACCGCGGCCTGAGGCCGAACGTCGCGCCGCGCTCCGGAACCGGCGGGCGGGTGCGGCACCATCGGGGGCATGAGTTTCGTACCGCCCGGCAGCGGCTGGCCCGACGACCCGGCCACTCCCGAGACCCCTGTCGCGCACGACCCGGCGGAGGTCGCCGAGCTGGCGGGCGCCTGCCGTACGCTCGGGGAGCTCACAGCCCGGCAGTCGGTGTGCCGGGCGTGCCCGCGGCTGGTGGCCTGGCGCGAGGAGGTGGCCACGGTCAAGCGGCGGGCCTTCGCGGAGGAGACGTACTGGGGGCGGCCGATCGCCGGGTGGGGGTCGGAGGAGCCGCGACTGCTGATCGTCGGCCTGGCCCCGGCGGCGCACGGCGGGAACAGAACGGGGCGCATCTTCACCGGTGACCGCAGCGGCGACTGGCTGTTCGCCTCGTTGCACCGCACCGGCTGGGCGGCCCAGGAGACCAGCACCTACGCCGGGGACGGCCAGGAACTGCTCGGCGCCCGCATGCTCGCCTCGGTGCGCTGCGCGCCACCGGCCAACAAGCCGCTGCCGGAGGAGCGCGCGGCCTGCTTCCCGTGGCTGGTGCGCGAGGTGGAGCTGGTGGCCGGCTCGACGCGGGTGATCGTCGCGCTGGGCGGCTTCGCCTGGCAGGCGCTCTGGCCCGCGTTGCGCGAGGCGGGCTACGCCCTGCCCAAGGCCCGCCCGCCCTTCGGGCACGGCGAGGAGGTCGACCTGCGGTACGGCGAGGCAGCCGTGAAGCTGATCGGCTGCTACCACCCCAGCCAGCAGAACACCTTCACCGGCCGGGTCACCGCCCCGATGCTGGACCAGATCTTCCGCCGCGCCGCAGAGGTGTGACGAGGCACACGTAGGCAGGGGAATGCACGAAACACCCTTCGTGGTTTACGCTTGTGAATGCTTTCACAAGCTTCCACTTAAGGAGTGGGTCAGGGTGAAGGACATCTTGATCGTCGGTGGCGGGTACGTCGGCCTCTACACGGCGCTGGGTCTGCAGCGCAAGCTCGGCAAGGAGCTGAAGAGCGGCAGCGTCCGACTCACGGTCATCGACCCGCAGTCCTACATGACCTACCAGCCGTTCCTGCCGGAGGCGGCGGCGGGCAACGTCTCGCCGCGGCACATGGTCGCGCCCCTGCGCCGCCTGCTGCCGAAGGTCCGCATCCTCAACGGCCTGGTCACCAAGGTGAACCACGCCGGCAAGACGGCCACCTTCCAGCCCGCCGAGGGCGAGTCGATCGAGCTCGGCTACGACGTCATCGTCATGGCCGCGGGCTCGATCTCGCGGACCCTGCCCATCCCGGGCCTGACCGACGTCGGCATCGGCTTCAAGTCGGTCGCCGAGGCGATCGCCCTGCGCAACCGCGTCCTGCACCTGCTGGACGTGGCCGAGTCGACCGAGGACGCGGAGCTGCGCCGCCGGGCGCTCACCTTCGTCGTGGTCGGCGCCGGCTTCGCCGGGGTCGAGGCCCTGGCCGAGCTGGAGGACATGGCCAAGGACGCGACGCGGTACTACCGCAACATCAGCGCGAAGGACATCCACTGGGTGCTGGTCGAGGCCAGCAACCGCATCCTCCCCGAGGTCGGCCCCGAGATGGGCCGCTGGACCCTGGAGCAGTTGCGCGAGCGCGGCATCGACGTGCGGATGGAGACCCGGCTGCTGTCGGCGGTGGGCGGCCGCATCGAGCTGTCGGACGGCACCGCCTTCGACGCCGAGACCCTCGTCTGGACCGCCGGCGTCAAGCCCAGCCAGGTCGTCAACGCCACCGACCTGCCGGTGGACGAGCGCGGCCGCATCCGCACCACCACCCGCCTCAACGTCGAGGACACCCCGGACGCCTTCGCCGCCGGCGACATCGCCGGCGTGCCCGACGTCACCGCCCCCGGCGAGTACTGCGCGCCCAACGCCCAGCACGCCGTACGGCAGGCGAAGGTCCTGGCCGACAACATCGTGCGGCACCTGCGCGGCCAGGCGCTGAAGGAGTACCGCCACAAGTACGTCGGCTCGGTCGCCGGCCTCGGCCTGCACAAGGGCGTGGCCAACGTCTACGGCGTCAAGCTCCGCGGCTTCCCGGCGTGGTTCATGCACCGGACCTACCACCTGTCGCGGGTGCCCACCCTCAACCGCAAGGTCCGCGTGGTCGTGGACTGGACCCTCGCGCTGCTGTTCAAGCGCGAGACCATCTCGCTCGGCGAGATCGAGCACCCCCGCGACGGTTTCCGCGCGGCGGTGAACAGCTAGGTTCCGGCCCGGCTCGCGCCCCGGTGTGCTACGGCACACCGGGGCGCGGTCGTTTGCCGCAAAGGCGGTTGCCATGGTCACGGAAGCGCGTCAGGATCGATGCTGATGCCATTCAAAACCTTCGGCTTTCACCCCGAACCCGGACCACTCACCGCACATCTGACATCTGTGACGGCTGATGCCAAGTTGTGCTCCTCGGAAGCATGGTCCGAATCGTATGATTGCCGCGCCCCCGTAGCCCAATGGCAGAGGCAAACCCCTTAAAAGGGTTGACGTGCGGGTTCGACTCCCGCCGGGGGCACTGGCATGCCCTCGTAATTGGACAATCATTACTTTTGTCCGCATTTAGGGTGGGAACTCAGCGGCGGAGCCGCTCGTTGAACAGTCTCGATTGAACTCGGATCCAAACGTGAGTGACCCCTGCGGGGCCCGTCCCTTAAGGTGATCGCACAGGTCGCAGCGTGGAGGCAGCGATGGAAAGCAAGAACCCGGTCTTCAGCCGGTCCCAGTACACCCACCCGCAGGGCGGATGGGCCGGACCGCCCCCCACCCCTGACCAGTTGCACGGCATGTACGACCAGCCTGCCTACCAGGCCCCGGCGCCGCCCGCGTACCGGACGATGACCCTCGACGACGTCGTGGTCAAGAGCTTCCTCACGCTGGGCACGCTGGTCGTCGCCGCCGCCGCGTCATGGGTGCTCAAGGTGCCGGTCGGCGTCGCCGCCGTCGCGGCGCTCGTCGGCGTGGTCCTCGGCCTGATCGCCTCGTTCAAGCAGAGCACCAACCCGGCGCTGATCCTCGGCTACGCGCTGTTCTACGGCGTCTTCGTCGGTGCGATCAGCCGTAGCTTCGAGGACACCTTCTACGGCGTGGTCCTGCAGGCGGTGATCGGCACGGTGCTCGCCTTCGCGGGCACGCTGACCGTCTACGCCCTGAGGATCGTCCGTGTCACGCCGAAGTTCGTCCGCTTCGTGATCGCGGCGTCCATCGGCGCCCTCGGCCTGATGCTGATCAACCTGGTGGCCGGGATCTTCATCCCCGGCGGCCTGGGGCTTCGCGAGTTCGGCTTCCTCGGCGTGGCCTTCAGCCTCGCGATGATCCTGCTCGGCTGCTTCTTCCTGCTGCTCGACTTCAACGACATCGAGCGTGCGGTGCAGGGCGGGGCGCCGGCCAAGTTCGCCTGGCAGTGCGCCTTCGGGCTCACGCTGAGCCTGGTCTGGATCTACCTCGAGATTCTTCGCCTGGTGAGCTTCTTCTCCAGCAGCGACTGACCCAGCAGCACCACAGCCCCCGTCGACCTGCGGCGGGGGCTGTTTTGTTCCCCCGGATCTCGCTGCGCGTTTCGCTCACCGCAACGCCCCGGCAACCAAACGCTGCCGCCTGGGGGGTTGCCTTTCTGGTGCGGGTATTGCAGTGTCGAGCAAAGAAGCCAATCCGTGGAGGTGCCCATGTCCTTGAACCACTCACCGGAGACGCAGACGAAGCTGATCGCAAGGGTCCCGACCATCACGGGACGCGAACTCCCAGAGTGGTTTCAAGCCATCGACAACGGCCCATCGTTCCTCCGCTGTGACGAGCGGGCCAACTGGCTGGCCGACGAGCACGGTCTGACCCACGGCTACGCCGCGGCGATCGTCCTCGAGCACGAGCGCCACCGCCGTACCCGGATGGGATTCATCTAGAACCTCATCGTCGTCCCTCCGCGCCCGTGCCGGCCTCGCCGGTCCGGGCGCGCGATCATGTAGGGATGGAACTGGCTACCGCGCGCGACTTCCTGCGCGACCACCACCGCGCCGTCCTGCTCACCACCAGGGCCGACGGCGGGCCCCAGATGTCTCCCGTGCTCGTCGGCCTCGACGCCGAGGGCTACGCGGTGATCAGCACGCGCGAGACCGCGGCCAAGTGCCGCAACGTCCTGCGCACCCCCGAGGTCGCGCTCTGCGTGCTCAGCGACGGCTTCTTCGGGACCTGGGCGCAGATCGAGGGCACCGCCGAGGTGATCAGGCTGCCCGAGGCGATGGAGCACCTGGAGAACTACTACCGGGGCATCTCCGGCGAGCACGAGGACTGGGACGACTACCGCGCGGCCATGGAACGCGAGCGCCGGGTCGTCATCCGGGTGAAGCTGACCAAGGCCGGCCCCGACCGGCACGGCTGATCCGGACAACAGGCCCGGCCGCCTGGGGCGACCGGGCCTGCCGTACTCCGGAGCAGGTCAGCTCAGGCGCTCCAGGAGCATGGCCATGCCCTGGCCGCCGCCGACGCACATGGTCTCCAGACCGATCGACTTGTCGTGGTGCTGGAGGCTGTTGATCAGCGTGGAGGTGATCCGGGCGCCGGTCATGCCGAACGGGTGGCCGACGGCGATGGCGCCGCCGTTGACGTTGAGCCGGTCGAGCTCGATGCCGAGGTCCTGGTAGCTGGGGATGACCTGGGCGGCGAAGGCCTCGTTGATCTCGACGAGGTCCACGTCGTCGATGGCCATGCCGGCGCGGGCGAGCGCCTGCCGGGAGGCCTCGACCGGGCCGAGGCCCATGATCTCGGGGGACAGGCCGGTGACGCCGGTGGAGACGATGCGGGCCAGCGGCGTGATGCCGAGCTCGGCGGCCTTGGTGTCGCTCATCACGATGACCGCGGCGGCGCCGTCGTTGAGCGGGCAGCAGTTGCCCGCGGTCACCGTGCCGTCGGGGCGGAAGACCGGCTTGAGCTGGGAGACCGCCTCATAGGTGGTGCCGGCGCGGGGGCCGTCGTCCTTGCTGACCACGGTGCCGTCGGGGAGCGTGACGGGGGTGATGTCCTTCTGCCAGAAGCCGTCGGCGAGCGCCTTCTCGGCGAGGTTCTGGGAGCGCACCCCGAACTCGTCCTGCTCCTGGCGGGAGACGCCCTTGAGCTGGGCGAGGTTCTCGGCGGTCTGACCCATGGCGACGTAGATGTCGGGGACCGTGCCGTCCTCGCGCGGGTCGTGCCAGGTCTGGCCGCCTCCGGCGAAGGTCTTGGTCCGCTCGCGGGCCTGGTCGAACAGCGGGTTCATGGTGTCGGGCAGCGAGTCGGAGTTGCCCTTGGCGAACCGGGAGACGGTCTCGACGCCGGCGGAGATGAACACGTCGCCCTCGCCGGCCTTGATGGCGTGGAAGGCCATCCGGGTGGTCTGCAGCGAGGAGGAGCAGTACCGGGTGATCGTGGTGCCGGGGACGGTGTCCAGGCCGAGCATCACCGAGACGACGCGGGCCATGTTGAAGCCCTGCTCGCCGCCGGGCAGGCCGCAGCCGAGCATCAGGTCGTCGATCGTCGTGGGGTCGAGCTGGGGAACCTTGGCCAGCGCTGCCTGGATCATCTGGACGGTCAGGTCGTCGGGGCGGATGCTCGCCAACGACCCCTTGAACGCACGGCCGATAGGCGAACGTGCGGTTGCGACGATTACTGCCTCGGGCATGGGGTTCTCCTCTTTCTGGGCTCCATTCGCGAGGTTACCGTCTGGTAGCCCGGTCGCTGGGACCCGGGGGTGGGTAGAACAGAATTTTGTACTGTTAGCGGAAAAAGCGAAAGGCCGGACGGGTGACAACCGTCCGGCCTTCGCGGTGGGGCGGGCTCAGCCGTACATGCCGGGAGTGGTGGGCGTGCCGTCGTTGAGCCCGTGGACGGCGCCCTTCTCGTCGCGCCACAGCCGCCAGCCGTTCTGGCTGCCGGTGAACCACGACGGCGGCGCGGCGTCGGCCGCGCCGGCGCGCTTGCCGGTGGACAGGTCGTACTGGCAGACCGAGGCGACCGAGTAGAAGCCGGGCATCTGCTGGCGCAGCGGCAGCGGCTTGGGGTCGGTGACGCAGAAGGACCAGCCGCGCTGCTCCTCGACCGGCAGCTCCTTGCCCGTGGCCAGGTCGAAGTTGGTGCCCTTGGTGTTGTGCTTGAGGAAGCCGAGCCGGTCCATGGTGTCGGGGAACGCCAGCCACCAGCCGGAACCGGGCACCTGCCCGGCGGTGATCTGCCCGGCCACCCGGCCGCTGTCGGCCTCCAGCCGGGCGAAGCCGCCGTACTGCCCCTGCTGGTCGACCGGCCGCACGATGGGCGCGTAGCCCGGGTTGCCGCTCGGGTAGACGCGGACCACCGAGGGCCGCATCCAGTTGATCGACCCGTCGGCGATCTTCAGCGAGAACAGGCCGAAGGTGGAGGTCTTGCGGGTGCGCGGGTTGGTGTACGGGGCCACGTAGCCGACCAGGTTGTCGCCGGTCGCGCCGAAGGCCCAGCCGCCGGACATGTCGATCCCCGGGCCGAGGGCCTGCGCGATCGGCTGCTGCCACTGGATCTTGCCGGTCTTGAGGTCGTAGGACTCGATCATCGGGTTGGCGGCCAGCCGCAGCAGCAGCACGCGCGCCTGGTCGGACCACTCGACCTCGGCGATGCCGGGCAGCGACCACATCGTCTTGCCGGTGTTCGGGTCGAGCACGACCACCCGGGCGGTCTTGAGCGCGGTGTGCTCCGACAGGCAGAGGTACGGCCCGCAGCGCTGCGGCCCGAAGGTGGAGTGCACCGGCCGGGTCCACTTCTGCTTGCCGGTGCGCGCGTCGCGGGCGGTCAGCGCCGCGTTCCAGCGCCCCTTCTTGATCGGGTCGAGCGAGGCGATCACCGCCTGGTCCTGGCCGGTCTCGACGACGGCCGGCGCGGAGACGCCCATGCCCGGCAGCCGACCGGCCATCGTGGTCGGCGCCGCCCACAACTTCTTGCCGTTGACCTGGTCGAGCGTGACGGTCTCCAGGGCGCCGTCGGGCTTCATCGAGGTCGTGGCCACGACGCCGCCGCCGGTGGCCATCCGGCTCACCGCGTTGACCTGGGTGTTGTGCCAGACGGGGAACTCCGCGGTGGCGGCGTCGCTGCCGGAGCAGGCGGCCAGGGCTAGCATTCCGGCGAGTGCAATGCTGAGGTTGGCGGCCGGTGTCGCACGGAACACGGTCAATCCACTCCTAGGGGGGTTGACGGCTCCGGCGCGGAGAATCAGGGACGACGGCGCAGCATCGTCACCCACCTGCCGTAGGGACCCGTCGCACGGCCTTCGACGCGGGTCGCGCTGACTTCGGTGCCCGGCTTCTCCGCGGCGGTCGCCGCCGCAAGGTAAATCGGTTGCAGTCCTTCGCCACGGGCGGGTCGAGGCTCGGGCCACAACTCCAACGCAGCGCATACAGACGGTAGCACCGCGTAAGCGGCCTGCGCGTAGCCTCGGTCACTTGGGTGGAAACGGTCGGGTCCGAACATTTCGTGGGGGTTCGTCAGGAATTCCGGGCCGAGCAGGTCGGCGAAGGCCACCGTCCGGCCGCCCGCCTCGACCACCGCGACCGTCTGCGCGGCGGCCAGTTGCCGGCTCCAGCGCCGCGTCACCCAGCGCAGCGGCTGCGCGATCGGGCGGATGCTGCCCAGGTCGGGACAGGTTCCGACGACGACCTCCGCGCCGGCCTCCCGCAGCCGCCGCACCGCCTTGGCCAGATGGCGTACGGCTGTCGCCGGCGGCGTCTGCGTGGTGACGTCGTTCGCCCCCACGAAGATCACCGCGATGTCGTGCTCCTCCTTCAGCGCCCGGTCCACCTGGCCGCGCAGGTCCACCGAGGCGGCTCCCGACTTGCCGACCACGCGCAGCCGTACCGGACGTTCGGCGACCGCGGCCAGCCCGTTGGCCAGCAGGACGCCCGGCGTCCGTGCCGGGTCGGTCATGCCGAGACCGACCGAGGTGGAATCGCCCAACATCACCAGCTTGATCGGTTCGCCGGGAAAGTCGCCGTAGAGTCCGTCGGCAGGCGGGCCCTCCATGCCGTGCGGCCGGCCGATCACCCGCCGGGCGACCATGCCCTCGGCCAGCAGCAGCCCGTACGCGGTCACCCCCAGCGCGGTCAGGCCGCCCCCGCCCACAGCGGCCGCCGCCGCGATCCTGCGCGCCGTGCGCGCCACGCCTGGAGTCCAGATCATTCGTCGTCCGTCCCCCCCAAGACCTCGTGGGTCTTCGCCCCCTGCTGCTCCGCGACGGTAGCGTTTGAAAGGAAACTAACCGAGCTCCGGCCACCCAATCGGACTCGGACCGAGCAAGCGGCAAAAGAAGGTGAACACCTCGGTGCGCGTTTACGATTCCCTGGTCGAGCTCATGGGCAACACCCCGCTCGTCCGGTTGCACAAGGTCTCCGCGGGACTGCCCGCTCAGGTGCTCGCCAAGGTCGAATACTTCAACCCCGGCGGGTCGGTGAAGGACCGCATCGCGGTCCGGATGATCGAGGCGGCCGAACAGTCCGGCGCCCTGCGCCCCGGCGGCGTCATCGTCGAGCCCACCTCGGGCAACACCGGCGTCGGCCTGGCCATCGTGGCCCAGCAGAAGGGCTACCGGTGCGTCTTCGTGGTGCCCGACAAGGTCGCCCAGGACAAGGTGGCGGTGCTCCGCGCCTACGGCGCCGAGGTCGTGGTCTGCCCCACGGCCGTCTCGCCCGACCACCCCGACTCCTACTACTCCGTCTCCGACCGGCTGGCGCAGGAGATCCCGAACGCCTGGAAGCCCGACCAGTACTCCAACCAGCAGAACCCCGAGTCGCACTACCACTCGACCGGGCCGGAGATCTGGGAGCAGACCGAGGGCCGCATCACCCACTTCGTCGCGGGCGTCGGCACCGGCGGCACCATCAGCGGCACCGGGCGCTACCTCAAGGAGGTCAGCGACGGGCGCGTGAAGATCATCGGTGCTGACCCGGTCGGGTCGGTCTACTCCGGCGGCACCGGCCGTCCCTACCTGGTCGAAGGCGTCGGCGAGGACATCTGGCCGGCCACCTACGACACCGAGATCTGCGACGAGATCATCGCGGTGTCCGACAAGGACTCCTTCAACATGACCCGCAGGCTGGCCCGTGAGGAGGCGCTGCTCGTCGGCGGCTCCTGCGGCATGGCCACCGTCGCCGCCCTCCAGGTCGCCGCCCGCTCCGGGCCCGACGACGTGGTGGTCGTGCTCCTGCCGGACGGCGGGCGCGGGTACCTGTCGAAGATCTTCAACGACGACTGGATGGCCGACTACGGCTTCCTCACCACCTCCTCCGACGAGGGGCTCGTGGGGGACGTCCTGGCGCGCAAGGGGTCGGGGCTGCCCGAGTTCGTGCACGTCCACCCGCACGAGACCGTGGGGTACGCCATCTCGATCATGCGCGAGTACTCGGTGTCGCAGTTGCCGGTCATGAAGGAGGAGCCGCCCGTCATGGCCGCCGAGGTCGTCGGGGCCGTCGTCGAGCGTGACCTGCTCGACGCCCTCTACCGGGGGCGGCTCGTGGCCGACGCCCTCATCGCCGACCACATGTCCCAGCCGCTGCCCACCATCGGCGCGGGGGAGCCTGTGGCTCGTGCGGTGGAGGCTTTGGAGAAGGCTGACGCTGCCGTCGTCCTGGACGATGGCAAGCCGAGTGGGGTCATCACCCGGCAGGACCTCCTGGCCTTCCTCGCGAGTCGCTGACCCTTTGCGTGGCTTAGTCGCTCTTCTTTCCGGGCCACTCAACTTTCCTCCCGTCTTTCGGGGGTGGGTGAGTGGCCCCCGGCCTTTTGGACAGCCGCCCCGTCCGTTCCACCGCACTTCTCCCGAGGACCGCCCCGGCCGCCCCGCCGTACAGGATCACCTCCCGCCGCCTTGTCCTCCCGCCGCATAGATGCGCGGGGGTTAGGCGGGTGGGCGGGCGCCCCGCAGGTAGGTGGGGTCCGCAGGTGGGCGGGCAGCCAGGCGAACGGGCAGTCCGGTGGACGGCCAGGCAACAGGGCTGGGAAAAGGGCTGTTGGGTGGGAGCCTGCGCGTGGTGGGAGGGCGGGTGTACGGCGGGGCGTCCGTTACGGCGGCCCGCCCCTCCCTCCACCGATGCGGCGGGAAGGCCCGCGGTGGGTGGTGATCCTGGGCGGTGGTCAGCCGTCTGACTACCCCACCGATGCGGCGGGAAGGCCCGCGGTGGGTGGTGATCCTGGGCGGTGGTCCGCTGTCTGACTACCCCACCGATGCGGCGGGAAGGCCCGCGGTGGGTGGTGATCCTGGGCGGTGGTCAGCCGTCTGACCACCCCGCCGATGCGGCGAGGAGGCCCGCGGTCCTGGGCGGTGGGCGGGAGGGTACGGCGAGGCGAACAGGGCCCAGCCTCACCCCCGGAGGGGGAACTCCGCGACAACCTCCCAAGCCCCCTCAGCCGTTGGCCCCGCCCACAACCGCCCGTCCAGAGCCTCGACCCGCTCAGCCATCCCGACCAGCCCGAACCCACCCCCCAACCGCTTGATCCGAGGGTCGGCCGAGGAGCTGTAGTTCCGCACCCGCAACCGAACCCCCGGCCCAGGCGGAAGAAGCACCGCCACAGCCTCGGCCCCGCCGACAAGCCGAAGGTCGGCCTCGATCCACCCGGTCCCGGGAGCATGTTTGCGGATGTTGGTGAGCGCCTCCTGCAACACCCGGTACACCGTGTTCATCACCTCAGGCGGCAAGGACCCGTTGGACAACCCCTGCCCGATCTCCAAAGCCACCTGCGGCCCGTTGGCGGCGAAGTTGTCGGCCAGAACCCGCAGGTCGGCGAGGGAGGTGCCGGGCCGGCGGGCGGCCTCGTCGTCGGCACGCAACACCCCGACCAGCCGCCGCATGGAGGTGAGCGCGTCCGCTCCGGCGTTGGCGATGGCGTCGAGCGCGGGCACCACAGCCTCGGGCTTGAGCTCGGCGACGGTACGGGCGGCCTGGGCCTGGACGACGATGCCGGTGATGTGGTGCGCGACCAGGTCGTGGAGTTCCCGGGCCAGCTCCAGCCGTTCGGCTCGCCGTACGGTGGAGAGGGCCTCGGTCCGGCGGTCCTGCTGGATGCGGATGTACAGGCCCACGCCTTCGGCCATCGACCAGCCGACGAACAGCACGAACGAGAAGGCCAGTCCCGAGGAGTTGGCGTTGGAGTCGCGGCCGACGCCTTCGGCCATGAGCACGATGAGGGCGACGAAGGAGAGCAGGACGGCGTGGCGCATGGGCGTGACGTGCCGCAGGATGCCGATCGTCAGCAGGAGCAGCGCGCCGCTCTCGGCGGTGCCGGGCACGCCCGGGGTGTTGGTCAGCGCGATGAGGGCCGAGGTGCCCAGCGACATGGCCAGCAGGGCGCAGTAGCCCTGGATGCGGTAGCGGCGGCGCAGGATGAGCGCGACCAGGCCGGTCACGCCGCAGATCGGCACCAGCCACTGCACGCCTTCCACGCCCACGGCGACCGCCAGGTCGACCAGGAGCATCAGGCTGAGCCAGCCGATCATGGCGATCTCGCTGAGCCGTTGCGCCCAGTAGACGAAGCGTTTGGAATCCCCCACGTCACCAGAGCCTAAGCCGGAAGTCTGACTGCCCATATCAACCGTTCGGCCGACCCGCCAGGGTCAGGACCGGTCCTTCAGCGGAGGCCGGGGCGGGGGTGGCCGGGCGATGCTGAAGAGGTCGGAAAGGGGATGAGGACATGGTGGTCATCGGGTTCGCGATGCTGGGCCTCGGAATGGTGGTCGCGGTGCTGTTGGCGCTGGCCGACCCGGTGCTGCTCTCGCGGATCAACGGGGAGCCTGCCGAGGGGTCGAGCGGCCGGCACATCAACGCGCCCAAGATCGGTGGCGAGGTGGTTCCGCTGCCGCAGCGTCCTGCGGGGCGGGGGACGAAGGCGGCCTGAGGGATCAGGCAGGTGGCGAGCCCGTGCGGGCCGGGTCGGGGGACCCGGAGGCACGGGCTCGTGCCATGCGGGGCGACACCCGAAGGCATGCCGGGCGACACGCGAAGCGCGGGCTCGTGCCGTGGGGCGGGGCGGGGAGGCCAGGGGCGGATCCGGGATAGCGTGAGGGCATGAGCAACGGTTTCGAGACGCTGGCTATCCACGCCGGGCAGGAGCCCGACCCGCTGACCGGCGCGGTCGTGCCGCCCATCTACGCGACGTCCACCTACAAGCAGGACGGCGTGGGCGGCCTGCGGTCCGGATACGAGTACAGCAGGTCGGCCAACCCGACCCGCACCGCGCTGGAGGAGGCGCTGGCCGCGGTCGAGGGCGGCGTGAAGGGCATGGCCTTCGCCTCCGGCCTGGCCGCCGAGGACACCGTCCTGCGCGCGCTGTGCCGCCCGCAGGACCACGTCGTGATCCCGAACGACGCCTACGGCGGCACCTACCGGCTGTTCGCGAAGGTGAACGAGCCGTGGGGCCTGCACTACGACCCGGTCCCGCTGGGCGACCTGGACGCGGTGGCCGCCGCGATGACGCCGAAGACCAAGCTGATCTGGGTCGAGACGCCGACCAACCCGCTGCTCGGCATCTCCGACATCGCCGCGCTGGCCGAGCTGGCGCACGAGGCCGGGGCGCTGCTCGTGGTGGACAACACCTTCGCCTCGCCGTACCTGCAGCGGCCGCTGGACCTGGGCGCGGACGTCGTCGTGCACTCGACGACCAAGTACATCGGCGGCCACTCCGACGTCGTCGGCGGCGCGCTGGTCACCAACTCGGCCGAGCTCGGCGAGAAGCTGGCCTACCACCAGAACGCGATGGGCGGCGTCGCCGGCCCGTTCGACTCGTTCCTGACGCTGCGCGGCCTCAAGACGCTCGGCGTGCGGATGGACCGGCACAGCGACAACGCCGAGCGCGTGGTCGACCTGCTGCTGGCGCACCCGAAGGTGAGCCAGGTGCTCTATCCGGGCCTGCCCGAGCACCCGGGGCACGAGGTCGCCGCCAAGCAGATGAAGCGCTTCGGCGGCATGGTGTCCTTCCGGGTGACCGGCGGGGAGGCCGAGGCGGTCGAGATCTGCAACCGCACCAAGCTGTTCACGCTGGGCGAGTCGCTCGGCGGCGTCGAGTCGCTGATCGAGCACCCCGGCCGGATGACGCACGCCTCGGCGGCGGGCTCGCCGCTGGAGGTGCCGAACGACCTGGTCCGCCTGTCGGTCGGCATCGAGACGATCGACGACCTGCTGGCCGACCTCAGCGAGGCGCTCGGCTGATCTGCGGACCCGCCCCGGGCCGGCCTCAGCCCGGGGTGGGGACGATCATGAGGATCAGGATGACGATCCAGATCAGCGAGATCACGCCGCTCAGCGCGGCGATGCGCCCGTTCTGGACCTTGGCGTCGTCCTCGATGGTCTCGCTGGACAGCACCCGTACGGCGCCGCGCAGGTCGCGGTCGATGATGAACAGCAGCACCAGCGCCACGATGAACAACGTCATCGACGCGCTCATGTACCACTGCCCGAGGAGCCGCTCCACGCCGCCGAGCCAGGCGCCGAAGAGGAAGACGCCCAGCGTGCCGAGGCCGTAGATCCGGGTCGTGCGCGCGAGGTTCTCCAGGACGGGCACGTTGCCCTTACGGATGGCCCGTGGCGCCGCCATGGTCACGGCGGTCAGCGGCCCGATGGTGAAGATGGCGAAGGCGATGTGCAACCACAGCAGGGCTGTGGACATCCCGTGGAACGACATGCCGACGAGAGTAGTCGCCCAGGATCTTCCCGGGCGACATTCACTCGGCGGGAGTCGCCTCCACTGGCTGCTCCTCCGGCAGGACGGAGGGGCAGCGCATGCAGGCCTCCCAGGCGACGATGGCGACGATCATGAGCGTCACCAGAAGAATCATGGCGATCATAAGGCCGTCCCCCTTCCCCCGAAGGCTGCGGAATATCATCCGTAATGACTAGGACGCACCGGCTCAGGAATAAGTTCAGCGCCGGTAGGGTTGAGAACTGTTCATTTCCCTCACCGCTTAGGCACAAAGGGGTGCCGTCGTGGCCATCAGGCACGTGGATCCGTACACCGGCGAATGGCTGGGCCAGCCGGTTTCCTATGTCCGGCAAGTTGTGACCGAGCTCGGCGGCGCCGAGTGGTGGGCCGGGCCTTGCGATCCGCGTCAGGCGACGGTGTTGCTCGGCGACGGTTCGGCTCTGGTCTGGGACGAGGAGTGCGGGTGGCGTCTCGGCGCGTTCGTCTCCGGCGGGCCCGACCGGCACACCGAGCTGGCCGGGGTGCGTTACCTCGGCGGCGGGCTGCTGCCGCGGCCCGAGCGGGTGCCCGAGTCGCTGGCCGACGCCCGCGCCGGGGTGGGCGCGAGCTCGGCCTGGCGGCCCTGTTACCGCTCGCACCGCAACTGCCGCGACGGCTTCGACGTGGCGCTCGACTACTACAAGCGCCTCAGCCTCACCGCCTGACCCCCGATCCAGCGCCTCAGCGTCTGACGCGGCGCTGGCGCAGGAAGTCGCTGACCACGTACTCGCCCAGCCGGTCGGCGCTGGGCGACAGCACCCGGCCGCCGTTGCGCCGGGCCACCTCGCCGACGAACTCCTTGAGCCGCTCGTCGGCCGCCAGCATGAACACGTTGATCGTCGCCCGCCGCCGGGTCATCTTGTCCACCTCGGCCAGCGTCAGCTCCAGCGTCTCGCGCGAGGGTGGCCACTCGAAGGCCGACTGTCCGTCGCGCAGCAGGTGCGCGGTGGGCTCGCCGTCGGTCACCACCAGCACGACCGGCTCGAAGTCGGGGTGCCGGTCGAGGTGGCGGCCGGCGATCAGCAGCGCGTGGTGCAGGTTGGTGCCCTGGACCATGTCCCAGTCGAGCCCCGCCAGCTCGTCGGGCTGCAGCACTCGCGCGTAGTTGGAGAAGCCGACGATCTGCACGGCGTCCTGCGGGAACTTCGAGGCGACCAGCGTCTGCAGCGCCAGCGCCGTCTCCTTGGCCGCCGCCCACGTGCCGCGCAGCGCCATCGAGTACGACAGGTCCACCAGCAGGCAGACCGCCGCCGCGCTGCGCCGCTCGGTCTCGGCGACCTCGAAGTCGTCGACGGTCAGCCGCACCCCGGTGGTGGTACGGCTGCCGCGGCTGCGGATGCCGTTGACCAGGGTGCGCACCACGTCGATCGGCTGCTCGTCGCCGAACCGCCACGGTCGGGTGGCGCCGGTGAGC
Source organism: Nonomuraea sp. NPDC050310 (assembly GCF_040655795.1). Classification (NCBI taxonomy): domain Bacteria; kingdom Bacillati; phylum Actinomycetota; class Actinomycetes; order Streptosporangiales; family Streptosporangiaceae; genus Nonomuraea; species Nonomuraea sp. NPDC050310. The sequence goes on from NZ_JBFAKP010000004.1 coordinate 406,324, forward strand.
TCGCCGGCCGCGCCCGCGTCGTGCTGGTCGTGGTCGCCGCGCCGGCCGGCCTCCAGCGAGGTGAACACGCGGCGCAGGGCCGTCTCGCCCAGCCGCCGGACCGCCTTGGGGGTGAGTTCGAGCTTGCCGCGGCGGCGCTTGAGGTAGCCCTGCTCCTCCAGTTCGCGCTCGATGCGCTTGAGCGCGGCCAGGTCGTCCACGGCCGAGCGGCCCAGGGCGCGGCGGATGGCCTCCTCGTCGATGTCCTCCAGCCGGGCGCCGGGGGAGTCCTGGCGCAGGGCGGCTTCCAGCTGGTTGAGGTCGGCCAGTTCCTCCAGGGCGGTGACCGCGTCGGCCATGCCCATCGGCTCCTCGCCGGTCAGCCGTTCGGGGCTGTTCCAGGCCAGGTCGGGGCGGCGGGTCATGAGCTGGTCGCCGAGCCGGCGCATCTGCTCGGCCAGCCCGGCCTGCTCCAGCGTCTGGGCCATCAGGTTGGCCAGCTCCTCGCGCTGGCCTGGGGTGAGCGAGGCCAGCATCCGCTGGGTGGCGGCGGCGCGGCGGGCGAGCAGGTCGACGAGCTGCTCCAGCGTGCGGGGACGCTCGGGGAACAGGTCGCCGTACTCGCCCATGAAGCGGTCGAAGTCCTCCTGCGTGTGCTCGCCGCGCGAGTCGCGCTCCAGCATCTCGTTGAGGTCGGTCATCATCCGGCGGACCCGTTCCATGGCCGCCGGGTCGGGGTCGGCCAGCACCTGCCGGATGCCCCTGAACTGGCTGTCGAGCACTTCCTGGCGCAGCAGCGCGCGCAGCTCCTCGAAGGTCTGCCGGGCGGCGGCCGAGCGCCACTGGTAGGTGCTGAGCTGCTGGATGGCGCTGGCGGTGTCGTCGGGCAGGCCGTCCAGCTCGGACTCGCGCAGCCGGGCCTCGTCGGAGGGGTCGGGGAACAGCTCGGCGCGCTCCTGGCCGATCGCCTTGTCCAGCAGCGCCCTGGCGCGCTCCAGCGTGCCGTCCAGGCGGCCGCTGTCGCGCAGCTCGCGGCGGCGGCGCCGTACCTCGCGGAGCATGTCGTCCAGGCCCCTGCTGTCGGTACGGCCAGGCAGGCCGCGGCGGAGCAGGTCGCGCAGGGCGTGCACCGGCGTCGAGCCGGACAGGATGGCGTCGCCCATCTCGTCGAGGGCGGCCCGCACGTCGTACGGCGGAGCCAGCGGGTCGGGGCCGTCGTGGTACTCGCCATAGCGATAGGCCATGAGGCCACGCTACGGCACCCGCAGCGTGGCCGCTAATGTCCGGGCATGTCCGCCCTCGTCGGGCGACCGGCGCGTCAGGCGTCGCCGAAGACCTCCCGCACCACGAGGGCCATGCCGAGGACGTCGTAGTACTCGACCTGGGCCAGCCAGGTGTACTTGTGCCCCTTGAGCGCCCGGTTGAGATCGGCCGCCGAGCAGGCCTTCTTGCCGAGCCCGTTGCGGTCGGCGTTGACCGGCTCGCCGGTGAGCCAGCCGGCGTTGCACTTGGCGGTCACCCGGTAGAAGGTCAGGTGGCCGTTGTAGCCGAGCTTGCGGCCGTTGAACAGCAGCGTGTTGTCGTCGAGCCGCTTGAGCTGGCCGCGCTGGGTCTTGGAGGCGAAGTCGAAGTTGAGGAACTCCCGCACCCGGATCGCCTTGCCGCCGCGGTACTCGATCCGCACGGTCTCAGGGCCGAGGGCCAGCGCCCAGCCGATGTCCTTGGCCGGGCAGCGGGTCTTGCCGAAGCCCTGCTTGTCCAGGTTGAACTGGCCCTCGGACTCCTTGAGGTGGCACTCGACGTACACGCGGGAGAAGGCGGCCCCGGTGTAGTCGAGGCGGATCTCCTTGGCGCCCTTCTTGTGCTTGAGGGCGTAGCGGGCGGGCTGGCCCTTGGGCTTGCCGTAGGTGGCGGTCATGGGCGTGATCCGCAGGTGCCCGGCGCCGTCCGCCCAGGCCACGCCGTACAGGGTCTGGGTGGGGGCGGCGGCGGGCGCGGACAGCAGCCCGAGGACGAGTGAGGACGCGGCGAGCACGTGCATGGTGGCGGTTCCCCCGGAGGTGGCCGGACATCGACACCCTTAGGACGCGCGAGACCGCCGCGATGTTCACGTCCGGTAGGTGATCACTCCGTCACTGTCGTCCTTGGACAGCCGGCGCATCAGGTAGAGGCCTTCCAGGGTGAATTCCAGGGCCGCGGCGGCGTGGCCGGGCGACTCCTCCTCCAGCCCGAGCCGCGACATGATCTTGGCCAGGCCCTCGACCGGGCCGATCTGCCGCAGCAGCTCGCCGGCGGGCACGAGCTCGCCGGACTCCACCTGGTTGCCCTCGGTGAAGCGGTCGGTGAGCGCGGTGAGGTCCATGCCGCCCAGTCGGCCGCGGAAGGTCTCGGCGGTGGCCCGGCGCAGCAGGTGCGAGAGCACCTCCAGCTCGCGGCCCTCCTCGCTGACCTCGAACTCCACCTTGCCGCGCAGGCTGTGCACGACGACGGGCAGGTCGCAGACGCGGGCGACGGCCTGTGCCTCGCCGGTCAGCGCGGCCCGCCGCACCGCGGAGGCGGCGGCGGTCTCGGCGGCGGCGATGGAGAAGCGGGCCGAGACGCCCGAGCGGGTGTCCACGGCGGTGGACTCGCGCACCAGCCGGGTGAAGCGGGCCAGCACCTCGATGAGGTGGCCGGGGACCTGCGCGCCGATGTCGGCCCGCGACTCCTGGCGGATCAGCTCCAGCTCGTGCTCGATGGTGAGCGGGTAGTGGGTGCGGATCTCGGCGCCGAAGCGGTCCTTCAGCGGGGTGATGATCCGCCCGCGGTTGGTGTAGTCCTCGGGGTTGGCGCTGGCGATGAGCAGCAGGTCGAGCGGCAGGCGCAGGTTGTAGCCGCGCACCTGGACGTCTCGCTCCTCCAGCACGTTGAGCAGCGAGACCTGGATGCGCTCGGCGAGGTCGGGCAGCTCGTTGACGGAGAAGACGCCGCGGTTGGTGCGAGGGACCAGGCCGTAGTGGACGGTCTCGGGGTCGCCCAGCGTGCGCCCCTCGGCGATCTTGATCGGGTCGATGTCGCCGATCAGGTCGCCCACCGAGGTGTCGGGGGTGGCGAGCTTCTCCCCGTAGCGCTCCTCGCGGTGTTTCCACGCCACCGGCAGCTCGTCGCCCAGCTCGGCGGCCAGGCGGCGGCAGCGGGCGCAGACGGGCGCGTAGGGGTGGTCGTTGATCTCGCAGCCCTCGACGACCGGCGTCCACTCGTCGAGCAGGCCGGTCACCGTGCGGATCAACCGGGTCTTGCCCTGGCCCCGCTCGCCCAGCAGGACGAGGTCGTGCCCGGCCAGCAGGGCGCGTTCGAGGTGGGGCAGGACGGTGTCGTCGAAGCCGACGATCCCGGGGAAGCGCGGTTCGCCTGCGCGGAGCCTGGCCAGCAGGTTGTGGCGTATTTCGGCTTTCACGGTGCGATGAACGTGGCCGCTCTCTCGCAACTCGCGGAGAATCCGTGGCTGTTGCACGGGAACGAGACTACGTGTCCCGGCGCGAGTTCGCATCGTGGCGAGTTGGGAGAAATCGCTGATCTCGCCATCGGCGGGGCTCTTGACCAATTCGTACGCGTGCATCCCATCGTTCTGGGGAGGATGCAGGTGTGGCAGTGTTGACGAGCCGTTTCGCCGACGGATTGGCCGTCGGAGCGGACCTGGTGGCCGCGGCCGAGTCCGCCGTGACCCAGGCGCTGTCGCGGCTGAGCGGGCCCGCCGATCTGGTCTGCTTCTTCGTCTGCGGCGAGGATCCCGACGAGGTCACCCGGGCCGGCCTGCGCGCGATGGCGGTCGCGGGCGGGGCCAAGGTGATCGGCTGCAGCGCCACGGGCGTGATCGGCGAGGGGCGCGGCGTCGAGCTGGTGCCCGCGGTGAGCGCGTGGGCGGCCTCGCTGGAGGGCGCCGAGCTGACCACCTTCACCCTGGAGACGCTGACCGCCGAGGACCGCTTCGTCGTGGTCGGCCTGCCCGAGCGCGGCCCGGAGGACCGGGTGGCGATCCTGCTGGCCGATCCCTACAGCTTCCCGACCGACGCCTTCGTCGAACGCTCCGGCGAGGCGCTGGGCGACCTGCCGCTCATCGGCGGCCTGGCCAACGGGCTGGCCGGGCGCGAGTCCGTGCGGTTGTTCGCCGACGGCGAGGTCTACACCGAGGGCGCGATCGGCGTGCTCATCGGCGGCCAGGTCAAGGTCAGCACCGTGGTGAGCCAGGGCTGCCGGCCGATCGGCCCGACCATGGCCGTCACCCGCGCCGAGGACAACCTGCTGCTGGAGCTGGCCGGGCAGCCCGCGCTGGCCCGCCTGGAGGACATCGTCAGCGAGCTGGACGAGGAGGACCGCGAGCTGGTCGCCTCGGGGCTGCAGATCGGCCTGGCCATGAACGAGTACGCCGAGCGGCACGAGCGCGGCGACTTCCTGATCCGCGGCGTGCTCGGCATCGACCCCGAACGTGAGGCGGTCGCCATCGGCGACGTCGTCGAGCTCGGCCGGACCGTGCGCTTCCAGGTGCGCGACGCCGAGACCGCCGACGAGGACCTGCACTCGCTGCTCGACGCCCACCGCGAGCGGCTGGGCCAGGTGGACGGGGCCCTGCTGTTCTCCTGCAACGGGCGCGGCTCGGCCATGTTCGGCAGCGCCGACCACGACGCCGTGGCCGTGCGCGACACCCTCGGGCCGGTCGGCGTGGCCGGGTTCTTCGCCGCCGGCGAGGTCGGGCCGGTCGCCGGCCACAACCACGTGCACGGATTCACCGCATCGGTCCTAGTGTTCTCCTCGTGATTCTCGCGATCGACATCGGCGGCACCAAGATGGCCGCCGGTCTGGTCTCCGCCGACGGCACGGTCGTGGACTCGCGCCGCACCGCCACCCCGCAGGGCGCCGGCGCCGAGGCGTTGTGGGCCACCCTGGAAACCCTCATCGAACCGTACGGCGAGGCCGACGGCGTCGGCGTGGGCTGCGGCGGTCCGATGACCTGGCCGGAGGGGGCGGTCTCGCCGCTCAACATGCCCGGCTGGCGCGGTTTCCCGTTGCGCGCCCGGCTGGCCGAGCGCTTCGGCGAGGTGCGCATCCACAACGACGCCATCTGCGTGGCCGCCGCCGAGCACTGGCGTGGCGCGGGGCGGGGGAGCGCGAACATGCTCGGCATGGTCGTGTCCACCGGGGTGGGCGGCGGGCTGATCCTCGGCAACCGGCTCATCGACGGCGGCAGCGGCAACGCCGGGCACATCGGGCACGTCGTGGTCGAGCCGGTGGGCGGGCCGGTCTGCGGATGCGGCGGCTCGGGCTGCCTGGAGGCCATCGCCCGCGGCCCCGCCCTGGTCGAGTGGGCCCTGGCCCACGGCTGGACCCCTGGCACCCGCTCCACCGACGGCGACGAGGCCCGCCAGGCCGGCGCGGCTCATCGAGAGGACCGCCCGGCCGGCGCGGCCTATCGCGAGGATCGCCCGGTCACCGGGCGGGACCTGGCCGCCGACGCCGAGGCGGGGGACGAGGTGGCCCTGGCCGCGCTGGCCCGCGGCGGCTGGGCGCTGGGCGTGGCCATCGCCTCGGCGACCGCGCTGGGCGACCTGGACGTGGTGACGATCGGCGGCGGCGTCTCCCAAGCCGGGCCGCTCATCTTCGGCCCGCTGGAGGCCGCCCTGCGCGAGCACGCCCGGCTCGACTTCACCCGCCGCGTGCGGGTGCTCCCCGCGGCCCTGGGCCAGGACGCCGGCCTGGTGGGCGCCGCGGCCCTGCTCCTGGCCGAGAGCCGCTACTGGAACCCCTGAACGCCGCCGGCCCGGCTCAGATGCCCCGCCCCCACTCCCGGTCCATGATCTCCCCGACCTCCTTCTGCTTGGGCCGGGCGGCCTCGTCGAACTCCCGGCCGCAGTCCAGGTCGGCGAGCGCCGTCCTGACCTCCTTCGCGAAGTACGGCTTCGCCTCCTCGGGCGTCATCCGGGGCATGTAGTTCATGGTGGCCTTGGGGTACTGCTTCTTCCCGAGCGCCCAGAGCTCGTCGAAGATCAGGTCGGAGGCGGCCCGGCCGATCTTGCTGGGCTTGGCCGAGGTGACCTTGATCCCCTGGCCCTTGAGGCAGTCGGCGTAGGCGACGGCCAGGTCGGCGAGCCGGGCGTCGCCGTCGAGCAATCGGGCGGTCACCGCCTCCCAGGCCTTCGAGTACTGCTCGCTGTGATCCACGTAGCCCTTGACGGTCTTGCCGGTCTCCGCCTTGACGCGTTCGACGAAGCACTTCTCGCTGGCCTTGAAGTAGGAGGCCGCCTGGCTCTCGGACAGCTTGCTGGTGATCTTGTCGTTGGGGTTGTCGTCGTACATGGAGGCCGGGTTGGCCTGAGGGTCCTTGGGCATGACCAAGGCGGCGAAGGCGTGGAAGCCGTACTTGGCCCGGTACCGCTTCGTGGCCTCGTAGTCGCCGTTGTCGAGCTTCGCGGCGTCGGCGGTCTTGGGGCGTTTCGGCACGAAGGGCACGTAGCGGAAGCCCTTGCGTTTCATGCAGGCCGCCTTCCACTCCTCGGCCGCCCGCTCCTGCTCCTCCAGGCTCTTGGCGGTGGCGGTGGCGGAGGGGCTGGCCGGGGCGGGGCCGCCTGCCGTACCGGCTGGGGCCCCCGCCGCACAGCCGGTCACGACAAGCAGCAGGAGCGGTAAGACGGGGCCGGATCGGGTGAGGCCCATGGGTTCTCCTATCTGAGGGCGTCGACGGGTTCCATCCGTGCCGCCCGGAGGGCGGGGTACAGCCCGGCCAGGAGGCCGACGAGCGCCCCGGCCAGCGGCGCGGCCACGGCGAGCCGCGCGTCGAGCACCGGGGTCCACTGCTTGGCGGCCGAGACCGCGACGATCGCCGCCACGCCGAGCGAGGCGCCGATCACCCCGCCGGTCAGGCCGGTGAGCGTGGACTCCAGCAGGAACTGGGCGGCGATGTGCCGCCGGGCGGCGCCCAGCGAGCGGCGCAGGCCGATCTCGCTGACCCGCTCCATGACCGTCACGAGGGTGACGTTGGCGATGCCGACCGCCCCGACGACCAGCGACACCAGGCCGAGGATGAGGAAGAGCGCGTTGACGTCGTCCTGCACGCCGTCGCGGGCCCGGGTGGGGCTCGGCGGCGACAGGACCTGCAGCATGCCCTCGTTGCCCGGGCTGAGCGCGAGCGGCGCCTGCCGGGCGATGAGGTCGGCGGCCCCGAGGCTGGTGTTGATCAGCACCCGGGTGACGGTGGTCAGCCCGAAGCGTTTGCCGATGGTCGGCGGGACGAGCACCGCGCCGGCGAGGTTCTTCTCGCGCCGCAGGTCGCCGAGGATGCCGATGACGGTGTAGGCGTGGTTGCCGATGAAGACGGCGGGCGCGCGGTCCAGGCGGGTGACGCCGAGCATCTTGGCGGCCTGCTGGCCGAGCACGACGACGGGGTCCTTGCGGGCCAGGTGCCCGGCGTCGTAGAAGCGGCCCTGGAGCAGCCGGCCCTTGACCGCGGCGGGCAGGGCGGGCCCGGCGGCGACCACGCTCAACGTCTGGTCGGTGACCCGGGTCGGGTCGAGCAGGTTGTTGGAGCGGACGCTCAGGTTGGCGCTCTTCTTGCTCTCGCCCAGCGCCTCCGCCGAGGTCACCCCGCGCAGCCGGGTCACCTGCGCGACGGCGTCCCAGCCGACCAGCGGCTTGGCCGCGTCCTCGGGCACCTCGACGGTCACCGAGGTGGCGACCAGTTCGTCGAAGCGGCCGACGATCTGGTTGCCGGCGGTCGCCGCGACGCCCAGCGTGATCACCAGGGTGGTGATGCCCAGGACGGTGCCGAGGGTGGTCAGCGCCGAGCGCACCGGGCGGGCCAGCATGCCGGCCATCGCCTCGTCGAGCAGGTCACGGGGATGCATGGCGGCTCACACCTCCGCCAGCACGCCGTCGGTGATCCGCACCCGGCGCTCGGCGCGGTCGCTGACCTCGGTCTCGTGGGTGATGACCACGATGGTCAGGCCCTGCGCGCGCAGCTCGTCGAACAGGTCGAGGACCGCGGCGGTGTTGCGGCTGTCCAGGTTGCCGGTGGGCTCGTCGCACAGCAGCAGCGACGGGCGGCCCAGCAGGGCGCGGGCGATGGCCGCCCGCTGCCGCTCGCCGCCGGACAGCCGGTCGGGCAGGAAGTCCACCCGGTGCGACAGGCCCACCTGCTCCAGCGCGCGCAGGGCCCGCTCGCGCCGGCCGCGGCGGGGGTGCCTGCCGTACACCTCGGCGAGCATGACGTTCTCCACGACGCTGCGGTGGGGGAGCAGGTGGAAGGACTGGAAGACGAAGCCGATCCGGCTGCCGCGCAGCTTGGTGCGGGCGCCGTCGCGCATGGTGGTGGTCTCGATGCCGTCCAGCCGGTAGCTGCCCCGGGTCGGCCGGTCGAGCAGGCCGAGCACGTTGAGCAGGGTGGACTTGCCCGAGCCCGAGGGTCCGACGATGGCCAGGTAGTCCGACCGGCGCACGCTGAGCCGTACCTCCGACAGGGCCCGCACCGGGGGTTCGGTGGGGAACTCCTTGGTCAGCTCGTCGAGTTCGATGACCGGGGGATCGTCAGGCACTGTTCACCACCACCCGGTCGCCTTCCTCCAGGTCGCCGGTGACCTCGACCTTGCCGTCGGCGGTCAGCCCGGTGCGGACCTCGACCTCCTTGGTCTGGTCGGGCGCGACCTCGACCTGCACGCGCGGCCGGCCGTCGGCTGCGGTGATCACCGCGGCGACCGGCACGACCAGCACCGGCTTGTCGGTGGCGCCGACGGTGATCCGGACGGTGACCGTCGCGCCGGACAGGCCCTTGAGGCCCTTCATCGAGTCGGGCGTGATCAGCACCGGCTCGGAGCTGAGCGGGCCGTCCTCCTCCTGCTGCTGCGGCTTGTCCTCGGCGGCCAGCTCGGCCTTGTCGCCGACGGCGGTCACCGTGCCGGGCAGCTTGCGTCCGGACTCGGTCTCGATCTCCGCCGTCAGGCCCTCCTTGAGCAGGTCGGACTCGGTCACGTCCACCGAGCCGCTGACCACGAAGGAGGAGCTGGTCACCGTGGCGAAGGCCTTGTCCACGAGCTCGCCGGCCTTCACCCCGGCCTTGTGCAGCCGCGCGGGCAGCTTCGGCAGGAAGACCACCTCGCCGGGCGGGATCGTGGTGCCGTGCGTGCGCGAGAACTCGGCCAGGAGGGCCCGCGCGGCCGACAGGTCCCGCTTGGCGTTGGCCACCTTGAGCCTCACCGGCGACAGCTCCCGCGCCTGCCGCAACGCCTGCTCGGCACTGGCATGGGCCTCCTCGGCGACCCGGACGGCCTTGCGCAGCTCGGTCAGCCGCTTGGCGCGCGCCAGCCGGGCCTCCTCCCGCGCCCGGCTCAGCGCCGCCCGCGCGGAGGCCAGATCGGCACGGGCGTTGGCCAGCTTGAGGTCCAGCAGGCTGGTGTCCACCGGCGTCGGCTGCGGCGCGGGCGTCGTCGTGGCCGCCGGCGTCGGCTGGGTCAGGGCCGCCGCCAGCTCCTGCTCCGCCGCCAGCACCTTCTCCTCAGCCGCCCGTACGGCTGCCGCCGCCGCCTCCAGCTTGGCCTCGTCCTCCGGGGTGTACTCCTGCTTCTCGGCGGTCGCCAGCGCCTTCTCCGCCTCGCGCAGGTCCTGCTTGGCGTTGTCCAGCTTGAGCTTGAGCGGCACCACGTCGTGCCCCCGGTCGAGCTCCTTGCGCTGGGTCAGCAACGTCTCCTCGGCGGCCTGGACCGCCTTGCGCAGCGTGTCGAGCTGCTGGCGCTGCTCCAGGGTGGGCTGCTGGGCCTCGTAGCCGCGCCTGGCGTAGAACTTCCGCACCGCCGCGACCGTGGCCTGGTCGAACACCCCGGTCCTGGGCGCGCCGAAGCCCAGCTTGCGCAGCGCGCGCTGCAGTTGCCTGACGTCGGAGCCCTTGGCGCCCGGGGCCAGGGTGCGGTGCATCGGCACCTTGCCGGTGAAGGCGAAGACCGGGCGGCCGTTCACCTCCATGAGCACGCCGCCCTCCTTGACCCGGCCGGGCTGGGGAGCCCGGGTGGCGCGCTGGGCGGTGTCGCTGCCGCCGACCACCCCGGCGAGCGTCACCGGGAGCGGCGAGCCGTACTCCATGGTTCCGGCGACGACGACGGTGCTGACCAGCTTGCGGCGCTCGACCGGGGCGGTGACCAGCGACGGCTTGGGCGGGGTGCGCAGCGCGGCCTCGTCGGCGGGCGAGCGCAGGCGGGTGCTGACCACCCAGCCGCCGGCCGCGACCAGTAAGACGGCGGCCAGGACGAGCAGCAGCTTGACGCGTCGCGATCGCATCTCAGACGCGCACCAGCCCGTACTTGTCGAGGATCACGGCGTAGAGCCCGTTGTAGACCGGGTTGAAGGCGGCGAAGAAGTCCTTGCCGCACTCCAGGTCGTCCATGGCGACCTTGATCTCCTTGTCCAGCAGCGGCCGGGCCACGGCCGGCGGCACCTGGGGGAACTTCGAGGGGTCCTTGGGGTCGCCGTACTCGGCGATGAGCGCGTCGTACTCGGGGCTGAAGTGCTCCCAGACCCACGAGGTCAGCTCGCTGGGCTTGGTGCGCCGGATCGGGTACCCCTTGCCTTTGAGACACTCGGCGTAGGCCGCCGCCAGCTCGACGAACCTGGCGTCGCCGTCGACCTGGGCGTTGATACGCTGCGTCTCCTTGTCCATGAGCTCGTAGTAGGCGAGCTGCGACTTGACGCTGATGCCGAAGACCTCCCGGACCGCGGTCACGAAGCACGCCTCCTTGGCCTGGTCGTAGGACTCGGCCTGGGCCGCGGAGAGCGAGTCGCGGATGGCCACGTTGGGGTTGGCCTCGGCGGGCATCACCTTCTGGCCGCCGGGCAGCTCGTTCGGGTAGACCCAGACGGAGAAGATCTGCAGGCCGAGCTTGGCGCGGATCTCCTTCATCGCCTCGTAGTCGCCGTTGTCGGCGCGCTTGCTGACCTCGGCCTGCACCCGCGGGGTCGAGATCGCCACGTACTTGAAGCCCTTCCGCTTCATGCAGTCGGCGATCACGGCTTCACGCTCGCGGCGCTTGTCGTTGACCGTGGTCGCGGTGATGCTCGGCGCGGGGGCTGCGCTCCCTCCGGTCCCGCTGGGGGCGGCGGCGCAGCCGGCGAGCAGCGCCAGGCCCAGCGCGCCGCTGACGATCAGTCGGGTGGACACAGGGGGTGCTCCGGTTCAGAGGGGGTGCGGGAGTTTTCCGGCAGGCCGGACAGAGCTCGCGCCGGCGGAGGCGGATCTCAGGTCAGAATGCGCAGATGGCCCCCAGCGTGCGGCTGGTGACCAGGGCGGCGGCCTGCTGCATGCGCCGGGCCTCGGCCGCCACCAGGCCGCTGCCCTCGGGGGTGATGCGGAAGTAGCGTCGCCGGCGGCCGTTGACCACCTCTTCGCGTTCGACCACGATCACGCCGTGGGCGGCCAGCCGGTCGAGCGCGCCGTACAGCGTGCCGACGGCGAGCACGACCCGGTCGTGGGTGAGCGCGGCGACCCGTTTGAGGATGGCGTGCCCGTGGAGCGGGCCGTCCAGGAGTGCGGCGAGCACGTAGTACGTCTGCTCGCTCATGGCGGCGGCGTCCCTGGGCATGGCGGCACGATATTCCGTTTCGCGGAGTATCGTCAAGGGCCGGGCTCAGTCGAGCGCGTGCCTCCGCTGCCGGTACGGCACCGCCGCCGCGGCGAAGGTCATGAACCCGAGCAGCCCCCAGTACCCGAGGTGCTGCCCGGTCAGGTCGCTGAGGTGCTGGGCCATCTCGGTGGAGACGGCGACGAGGTAGAGCGCCCCGCCGAGCGCCCAGCGCGGGTCGCGGGCGAGGTAGCCGGCCCACACGCCGGCCCCCAGCAGGGCCGCCTCCAGGATCAGCCGGCTGAGGCTGAGCGGGTAGCCGAGGTCGCGGTCCATCCACTCCGGCCCCATCCAGGCCAGCGCCGGCACCAGCGCCAGCCACCAGCCGGAGCGCACGTGCCCGGCCCGCCGGGAGGCGAGCGCGATCAGGCCCACCGCCACCAGCACGTAGGTCGCGCTCACCGCGAACGGCGTGGTCGACCTGAACAGCGGCTGGTCGGTGAGCAGGTCGGGATAGACCGGCAGCAGGGTGAGCTCGAAGAACTGCTGCCCGTCGGAGATCGTGAAGGCTTTGACGCCGGTCAGCGCCACCAGGGGCAACGCGATCAGGTGATGGCCGCGCAGCACGGCCAGGAGCGCGGCCAGCGAGAGGGCCGTCCAGATCGGGACCGACCCGGTGTAGGGCAGGAACGCCGCCGCCTGCGCCACCATGATCGCGGTGAGGCCCAGGTGCAGCCCGTCCCACCACGGGTTGGTGCGCGTGTTCGCCCGCACCCTGGCCTGCACCCCGCCGGCGACCAGGCCTGCGCACTCGCGGGCCGCGGGCAGCGTGCGGCCGGGTTCCGCGGTCTCCAGCAGGACGTCGAGTAACTCGTCGCCGTGCGCGTCCCGGTAGCCGGCGGGATAGAACCGCAACATCGCGCGGTAACGCCGCTCCAGGCGCGTCATGCGAATTTTCGGTTCATGACCAGGGAGGCGGCTTCCATCATTCGCCGCGCCTCCGCCTCCAGCAGGGCCCGGCCGGTGTCACTGATCCGGAAGTAGCGTCGCCCGCGCCCGTTGACGACCTCCTCGCGGTCGACCACGATCACGCCGCGGTCGCTGAGCCGTTCGAGGATGCCGTATAGCGTGCCGACCGACGGCTTCACCCGGCCGCCGGACAGCCCGGTGACCACCTTCATGATCGCGTGACCGTGCAGCGGTCCGTCCAGGAGCGCGGTCAGCACGAAGTACATGGGCTCGCTGACTTCGTCGGTACCCCTCGGCATGTCGCTGAACATAACACGCGTCCCGCGGGGGCGCAGGAGCGCTCAGGCGGGCCGCCGGGGCTGGAAGAGCCAGGCGTCGAAGAGGCTGTCGAGCTGCTTGCCGGACCGCTTCTCGGCCAGCGCCACGAACTGCTCGGTGCTGACGTGCCGGTGCCGGTTGGTGGTCGCCCACTCCTTGACCAGCTTGAAGAAGACCTGGTCGCCGACGGCCTTGCGGAGCGCGTGCAGGGTCATGCCCCCGCGGGTGTAGACCGACTCGTTGAACAGGTCGCCGGGCCGGGCCTTGCCGGGCGGGTAGGCCCACATCGGGTCGGAGGCCGGCCGGGCGCGGAAGCCGGCGAAGATGGTCTCGGCGGTGCTCCGGCCGCTGTGCTCCGACCAGAGCCACTCGGCGTAGGTGGCGAAGCCCTCGTTGAGCCACAGGTCGCGCCAGCGCTTGATGGTCAGCGAGTTGCCGAACCACTGGTGGGCCAGCTCGTGCGCGACGATCGACTCGTCGGGGTCGAAGCCGCCGTACATCGGCTTGGTCTGGTTCTCCAGCGCGTACCCGGCCGGGAAGTCGTCCACCACGCCGCCGGTGGAGGAGAACGGGTAGGGGCCGAAGACGGTGGCCCAGTAGTCGGTGATCTTCCCGGTGTTGGTGTGGAGCCGGTCGAGCGCGGAGCGGAAGCGCGGGTCGGCCGCGGTCAGGTTGGGGATGCCGGACGGGGTCCTGCCCTGGCGCAGCTCGAACTTGCCGAGCGTCATCGTGGCCAGGTAGGTCGCCATCGGGTGCCGCTCGCGCCAGTGGTAGGTGGTCTTGCCGCCGGAGGTCGTCGCGGGCCGGCTCATCTCGCCGTTGGCCAGCGCCACCAGCCCCTTGGGCACGGTGATCTCGAAGTCGAAGCGCGCCTTGTCGGCCGGGTGGTCGTTGGCCGGGAACCAGGTCTTGGCGCCGTTGGGCTCGCAGGTGACGAAGGCGCCGTCCTGGGTGGGGATGAAGCCGTAGGTGCCGAGGTTGCTGGAGTCCTTCACCGGCTGGGGGCGCCCGGAGTAGGTGATCACGGTGGTGAAGCGGGCGCCGTCGGCGATCGGGGCGGCGGGCACGATGGTCAGCTCGTCGCCCTTGCGGTCGAATGTGGCCTTGGCTCCGTCCACGCTCACCTGGTCGACGGTCAGCCCGGCCAGGTCGAGGTTGAAGCGGCTCAGCGCCTGCTTGGCGCTCGCCTGGACGGTCGCGGTGCCGGTGAGGAAGCGTCGGCCCGGGTCGTAGCCGAGCTTGAGCCCGTAGTGCGCGACGTCGTAGCCGCCGTTGCCGTCGAGGGGGAAGTCGCGGTCGCCGATGCCCGGCGCGCCGGCGTCCTGCACCGGGGGGCGGGCGGCGGGGGTGGGCGCGGCGCTCCCGCCTGAGGGAGAGCAGGCGAGCGCGCTCAGCAAGACGGTGACCACCGCGAGTGACCTCATGGAACAGGAAGCCTACGACAGGCGGGCCACTCGCTCAGGCATCTACGACGAGCGTCTTCGCCGCCTTGTCGTGCAGCGCCTGCTTGCGCTCGTCGAACAGGATCCAGCCGAGGTTGACCAGGCTGCCGATGCAGCACAGCCAACCCAGGACGACTTCCACGAACTGCCGCAAAGCGGCTTGACCGACGCCGACCGGCACCCCGGTGACGTTCACCACCCGGATGCCGAAGGCCTTCTTGCCGACCGTCTGGCCGTTCCAGAACGAGTGCAGCAGCCAGTAGTAGAGGAAGGAGATCACCCCGGCGGCGAAGACGTGCTCGACCGGGACCCGCTCCCAGATCCCCAGGCTCTCGTTCCAGACGTCCCGGTAACTGGTCCAGCTGAACGGCGAGGAGACGATCCCCACGATGATCATGTCGAGGATGCCTGCGAAGAGCCGCCGCCAGCGACCCGCGAGTGGTGCCATGTCGCCAAGATCACCATTCGCGGGTCAAGGGAAACCCGGCGATTCCTACAGGTTGCCGCGACGCTCCTGCTCGCGCTCGATCGCCTCGAACAGGGCCTTGAAGTTGCCCTTGCCGAAGCCGAGCGAGCCGTGCCGCTCGATCAGCTCGAAGAAGACGGTCGGCCGGTCCTGCACCGGCTTGGTGAAGATCTGCAGCAGGTAGCCGTCCTCGTCGCGGTCCACCAGGATCTTGCGCTTCTTGAGCTCCTCGATCGGCGCCCGCACCTCGCCGATCCGGGCGCGCAGCTCCGGGTCGTCGTAGTAGGAGTCGGGGGTGTCCAGGAACTGCACGCCCGCCGCCCGCATGTGGTCGACGGTGGTGAGGATGTCGTTGGTGGCCAGCGCGATGTGCTGCACGCCCGGGCCGCCGTAGAAGTCGAGGTATTCGTCGATCTGCGACTTCTTCTTGCTGATCGCCGGCTCGTTGAGCGGGAACTTGACCTTGCGGGTGCCGTCCGCGACCACCTTCGACATCAGCGCCGAGTACTCGGTCGCGATGTCGTCGCCGACGAACTCCGCCATGTTGGTGAAGCCCATGACGTGCCGGTAGAACTCCACCCACTCGTCCATCTTGCCGAGCTCCACGTTGCCGACGCAGTGGTCGACCGCCTGGAACAGCCGCCCGTTCTTGACGTCGGGCGCCGCCACGAGCGGCTTCGCCGGGACGTAGCCGGGCAGGTAGGCGCCGGAGTAGTTCGACCGGTCGACCAGCGTGTGCCGCGTCTCGCCGTAGGTGGCGATGGCCGCGAGCACGACCTTCCCGTTGTCGTCCTCGATCGTGTACGGCTCCGCCAGCCCGCGGGCGCCCTGCGCGACCGCGTGCGCGTAGGCGGCCTCCACGTCGGGCACCTCGATCGCCAGGTCGATGACGCCGTCGCCGTGCTCGGCCACGTGCCGCGCCAGCCAGGTGCCGGGCCGGATCGAGGAGCGGAACTCGAACCGGGCGCTGCCGGAGGTCAGCACGTAGGCCGCCTCCTCCCGGCTGCCGTTCTCCGGGCCTCGGTAGGCCACCAGCTTCATGCCGAAGGCGGTCGAGTAGTAGTGGGCGGCCTGCTTGGCGTTGCCCACCGCGAAGACCACCGCGTCCATGCCGTTCACCGGAAAGTTGTCGCTCATAGGGCCAACGATTCATTTTGATGGGCGGGTTGTGCAACAGTTGCTTAAATGAGTGGACAATGTGCCCATGACGATCGACGAGCTTGACGCCAAACTGCTCAATCTGCTCGCCGCCGAGCCGAGGCTCGGCGTGCTGGAGTCCTCGCGGCGGCTCGGCGTCGCGCGTGGAACGGTGCAGGCCCGGCTCGACCGGCTGGCCGCCCGCGGGGTGATCACCGGCTACGGGCCGGACGTCTCGACGCAGGCGCTCGGCTACGACGTCACCGCCTTCGTCACCATGGAGATCCGGCAGCTCGCCGGGCACGACCCGGTCGCCGACCGGCTCGCGCTCATCCCCGAGGTGCTGGAGGTGCACACCATCACCGGCGGCGCCGACCTGCTGTGCCGGGTGGTCGCCCGGTCCAACGCCGATCTGCAGCGGGTCATCGACCAGATCGTGGAGATCCCGGGGGTGCTCAGGACCTCCTCCACCATCGTGCTCGACACGCCCGTGCCGTACCGGATCCAGCCTCTGGTCAGCGACGTTCCGCGCCGCCGTACGAGCTGAGCACCGTTACCCCTCGTTTATCCTTTCGCCACACAGTAGTGATCGGGGGGGTTTGCGCGTGCGGTTGCCGAAACGCCGGGTGGTTCGCTGGATACTCATCGTCATGGGGGCCGGCCTGGTGACGGGGCTCGGGCTGTTCGCCGTGGCGTGGGCGATGACCCCGATCCCCGACAGCACGCAGAAGCAGGCCACCGCGCAGGGCTCGGTGATCTACTACCGCGACGGCAAGACCGTGCTGGCCCAGCAGGGTGTCAACCGCAAGAACGTGCCGCTGGCCAAGGTGCCGCAGCACGTGCGCGACGCGGTGATCGCCGCCGAGAACCGCTCGTTCTACGACGACAGCGGCGTCTCGGTGAAGGGCACCGCCCGCGCCCTGTGGTCCACGGTCACCGGGCAGCAGCTCCAGGGCGGCTCGACCATCACCCAGCAGATGGTCCGCAACTACTACAGCGGCCTGAGCCAGGAACGTTCCGTGGTGCGGAAGTTCAAGGAGATCCTCATCTCCCTCAAGGTCGACCAGTCCAAGTCCAAAGACTGGGTGCTGGAGCAGTACCTCAACACGATCTACTTCGGCCGCGGCGCCAACGGCGTCCAGGCCGCCGCGCAGGCCTACTTCGGCAAGAACGTCGAGCAGCTCAGCACCGCCGAGGGCGCCTACCTCGCCGCGGTCATCCAGCAGCCCAGCCGCTTCGCCGACCCCAAGGGCGACGAGCTGGCCGCCGCCAAGGCCCGCTGGCAGTCGGTGATCGACGCCATGACGCAGACCAGGGCGCTCACCCGCGAGCAGGCCGCCGCCGAGACCTTCCCCACGCTCAAGGCGCCCAAGAAGCCCTTCGAGCTCAAGGGCCAGGGCCAGTACATGCTCGACCAGGTGCGCGCCGAGCTCAACCGGCGCGGCTACACCGACGAGGACATCAACGGCGGCGGGCTCCGGGTCGTCACCACCTTCGACAAGAGCCTCATGGCCGCCGCCGAGCGCGCGGTCAAGAGCGTGCTGCCGGCCGGCACGCCCAAACAGGTCCGCACCGGCCTGGCCGCCGTCGATCCCGCCACCGGCGAGGTCGTCGCCTTCTACGGTGGGCGCGACACCGACAACCAGTACGACAACGCCTTCTCGGCCAAGGTGCAGGCCGGCTCGACCTTCAAGGCCTACACGCTGGCCGCCGCGCTCGACAACGGCTTCACCCTCCAGTCGCGGGTGGACGGCAACTCGCCCATGCGGGTCGCCGGGGCGCGCATCCCCAACTCCGGCGGCGCCTCCTACGGCCAGGTCACCCTGGTCAGAGCCACGCAGAGCTCGGTCAACACCGCCTTCGTCGACCTCGGCCAGCAGGTCGGCCTGGACAAGGTGGTCAAGGTCGCCCAGGCGGCCGGGCTGCCCGCCGAGCAGCTCCGCCCGCACGCCTCGGCCGCCACCCTGCCGCTCGGCGTCGCCTCGGTCAGCGCCGTCCAGAACGCCTCCGGCTTCGGCGCATTCGCCAACAACGGCGTCCACGTCGAGGCGCACGTCGTGCGCTCGGTCACCGACTCCAAGGGCCGCAAGGCGACCATCACGCCCACCCGCGCCACCGTCGTCACCAAGCAGGCCGCCGCCGACACCACCTACGCGCTGGAGCAGGTCGTCACCTCCGGCACCGGCACCTCGGCCCGCCTGTACGACCGGCCGGTGGCCGGCAAGACCGGCACCACCGACGCCTCGGCCGCCGCCTGGTTCACCGGCTACACCCCGCAGCTCTCCACCGCCGTCAACCTCTTCCGTGACGACAACAAGACCGTCGTCGTCGGCGGCAGCGCGCAGTACGGCGGGCAGATCCCCGCCCAGATCTGGCGGGCCTTCATGAGCGAGGCGATGGACGGCAAGCCGGTCGTCCCCTTCCCCGAGCCCTCCACCCCGGTCTACTCCTACGACCAGGGCGACGACACGGGCCGCCAGGAGGAGACCCCGTCCCAGGACCCGTGGGAGGACGAGGACTTCTGGGAGGACGAGAACGGCGGCGCCCCCCAGGACCAGGACACCACCGAGATCACCCCCATCGTCCCCGACGCCCAGGGCGACGGCCCCAGCGACCAGGCCCCGTCCGACCAGAACGACCAGAGCCCCGGCCAGAACGGCCAGAACCAGGGCGGCGACGACGGCCGCCAGGACTTCGGCCCACCCAGCCAGGACGACACCCCGTCCACGAGCCAGACCACACCCACCGGCTGACCCGGCCTCCGGCCGCTATCGTGGCAAGCCACGGGTTGGAGGGGCATGGCTAGTGTTTTCCTCAGCCACCGCGTCCCGGACGAGGACGCCGCGGTACGGCTGGCCACCGACTTACGCGGGCGTGGCCACGACGTCTGGCTGGACACCTGGGAGATCGGCCTGGGCGACTCCATCGTGGGCCGGATGAACGAAGGGCTGACCGGTTCGGCCTACGTCGTCCTGTGTTACTCCGATCACGGCGTCGCCACCCCGTGGATGAGCCGGGAGTGGATGTCGGCCCTGGCCCGCCAGCTCGACGGCGCGGGCGTCCGGGTCCTGCCGGTCCGGCTGACCGGCGGCTCGCCACCGGCGATCCTCGCCGACGTGAAGTACGCCGACCTCACCACGGACTGGGCGGGCGGCGTCGACGCCCTGCACCGGGCGCTCAGGTGAGCCGTGCGCGGACAACCTCTCTACATCGTGTGCGCCCAGGGCGAGGAACCGCTCGCCGAGCGGCTGGCCGAACCGCTGCGCGAGGCCGGCTACGAGGTGACGCACAGCGGCACCGTCGAGGTGGGGGAGTCGCAGGTCGGCACGGCGGCGCGAGCACTGAGCTCCGGAGCGCCGATCGTGTTGTGCGCGACCACCCGCGCGGTCGGCAGCGCTTGGGCGCACCAGATCGTGAACGCCGGCCACTCCGACGGCGACAGCCGGGTCTTCGTCGTCCAGATGGAGAAGCAGGCCTACGTCGAGCAACTGGCCGTCCGCGCCAAGGTGGCCCGCTACCACGAGGACCCGGCCGCCGGCCTGCGTGACCTGCTCCAGGCCCTGGCCAAGCGCTTCCCGCCGGTCCCGGCCGCGCCGGACCCCGCCCCCGCCCGGCCGTCCGGCGGCAACGGCCAGTACCTCGACGAGCCCAGCCCGGCGGCGACCCCCGACCACCGCGCGATCGAGCGCTTCCGCGGGCAGCTTCGCGAGGAGGCCGTCGTCCGGTTGCCGGCCGCGCTGAGCCCGGCGGAGTTCCTCGCCCGCGCCGAGGTCTGGTCCGACGGGCGGCTGACCCGCGCCGGCGCCCTGCTGTTCGGCGTCAGCCCCACCGCCGCCTGCTCGTCGGCGATGGTGAAATGCGTGCGCTACTACGGTCTCGACCGGTCCGCGCGCCGCGACATCGAGGACTGCCTCGGTCCCCTGCCCGACCAGATCGTCGCCGCCCGCGCCTTCGTCGCCCGGCACGTACGGCGCGGCGAACGGCCCAGCGCCGAGCAGGCCGAGGCCGCCCCGGTCTACGACTACCCGATGATCGCGGTGCGCGAGGTGATCGCCAACGCGGTGGTCCACCGCGACTACTCCAGGGCCGAGGCCTGCGTGCACGTCCGGGTCTTCGACGACCGCCTGGAGATCAGCAGCCCAGGCGACTGGCTGGGCAAGGACCTGCCCGAGGGCGAGCCCCAGGAGCTGACCGGCTTCGACGGCCAGTCGCTCAAGCGCAACTACCGCCTGGCGCACCTGCTGTCGCTGGTGCGGCTGGTCGAGGGCGAGGGCAGCGGCATCCCGTCGGCGCTGCGCGACTGCCGCAGCGAGCGCAGCCCGACACCGGCCGTGGCGAAGGAGGGCGGCTTCATCACGGTCACCCTGTGGCCCTGCCCGCCCGAGGAGCCGCCCCCGGCCAAGTCCGCCGTCCTGCCCCTGCCCGCCGACCTGCCGCCGGGCACGCCGCACTTCGTCGGCCGCCAGGCCGAGCTGGACGCCCTGCTGGCCATGGACACGTCCGGTGCCGCGCCCCTCGTCACCGTGATCTCGGGGATGGGCGGGTCGGGCAAGACCGCCCTGGCCCTGCACTTCGCCCGGATCGCCCGCGAGCGCTTCCCTGACGGGCAGCTCTACGCCGACCTGGGCGGAGGCGACCGGTCGGACGTCTCCACGATCCTGCGGCGCTTCCTCCTGGCCCTCGGGGCGGACCCGGACACGCTGCCCGAGGACGTCCAGGAACGCGCGGCGCTCTTCCGCGGCCAGGTGGCCGGTCGCCGGATGCTGGTGCTCCTGGACAACGCCGGATCGGAGCAGCAGGTCCAGCCCCTGCTGCCGGGCACGCCGGGGCCCACGGTGCTCGTCACCAGCCGCCGGGGGCTGCCCGGGCTGGCCGCGAGCGTCGGCGCGCGACAGGTGAGCGTCGCCGACCTGCCCGCCGCGGAGGCCGTCGAGCTGCTGGCCCGGCGGCTGGAACCCGGCCGGGCCGAGGCCGAGCCGGAGGCGCTCGCCGAGCTGGCCCGGCTCTGCGGTCACCTGCCGCTGGCCCTGGCCATCGTGGCCGCCCGGGCGAGCGCCCAGCCGCTCCTCCCGCTGGCCGCGCTGGCCGACGACCTTCGCGACACCCGGGGGCGGCTGAACGAGCTGCAGGCCGGCGACCTGAACGTGCGGGCGGTGTTCTCGCTGGCCTACGGCACGCTCACCCCGGCAGCCGCGCGCATGTTCCGCCTGCTCGGCCTGCATCCGGGGCCGGAGTTCAGCGCCGCCGCCGCTGCGGCCCTCGCCGGGCTCGACCTGGCCGAAGGGCGGGCCGCGCTCCACGAGCTCCGTGCCGCCTCGCTCCTGGGCCAGGTCTCCGCCGACCGGTACCGCCTGCACGAGCTGCTCCGCAGCTACGCCCGGGAGGAGTCGCTGGCCGCCGACCACCCCGAGGAGCGACGCTCAGCCCTGCTCGGCATGCTCGACCACTACATCGAGCGCGTCTCGGCGGCCGAGCCGGAGTGGCTGCACCGGGAAAACCACATCGTGGTGTCCCTGGTGGCCATCGCCGCGGCGGAGGCCCTGGACGACCGGGTGGGCCTGCTGGCCCAGGGGATCACGCCCTACCTCGACCAGCAGGGCCGCTGGCGCGAGCTCCGTAACAGCCACGAGATCGCCCTGGCCGCCGCCGAACGCCTGGGCGACCACGCCGCCGTCGCCGACGCCCGGTCCGGCCTGGGGCTGGCCTACGCGCAGCTCGGCCGGTTCCAGCAGGCCGTCCAGTGCTTCACGCAGGCGCTCACGGGCTACGAGCGGCTGGGCGACCGTGGCGGGGCCGGACGCACCCGGCTCGTGCTGAGCGAGCTGCTGGAGCGCCACGCCGGGCGGGCCGAGGCCGCCTCCCATGCCGAACTGGCCCTGACCGCCTTCCGGGCCATCGGCGATCGGCACGGCGAGGCCCGGGCGCTCACCCAGACGGCCACGCTTCTGGCCGAGCAGGAACGCTACTCCGAGGCCCTCGCCCTGCTCGGCGCCGCGCTGGAGCTCTACCTCGACCTGAACGACGTCGCCGGTGAGGCGCGGGTGCTGGAGGGTGGCCAGATCCTGCGCCAACCTCTCGTCGACGATCGGAAGGTCAACAACGGGTGGCGCAGCCATCTAATCCCCCAATTTCACCGAATG